>JBAYJH010000325.1:0-5423 GCA_041665185.1 Sterolibacterium sp. | reverse complement strand
CCGCGCCACCGTCGATGGCTATGCCCGGCAATCGGTCATCAGCGCAGCGGCAGACGTTCTGACGGAAGCCGGCTTGTTTGAAGAATCGGATGAACTGCTGAAGTCCGAACTGAAGCGCTCCCACTCGCCCTATTATTTCATGCTCGGCCTCGCCGCCAACGCCCGGAAACGCGGCGACAAGGCCGCCGCCATCGACTGGGCGGCCAAGGCCTACGCCGCAGCGACCGGCCCGGCAACAAGATTGCAGTGGGGTGCGTCGTATATCAAGACCCTGGTCGACCTGGCGCCGGAGAAGGAAGCGCCCATCGAGGCGGCCGCCAAGCGCGTACTCGGCGAACTGAAAGCCACGCCCGAGACTTTCTATGAGCGCAACCTCCGCTCGCTGGAGCGCGTCGCCAAGAGCCTGAAAGATTGGAACCGGGAAGAGGCGCATGTGGCGGCTCTGCGGCGCCTTCAGGCACAGCTGACCGGCATTTGCCGCAAACTCCCGGCGGCGGACCCCGCCAGAAGCGCCTGCGACAACCTCATCATTCAGGCGAGATCCTGAATCCGCCGGGCGGATCCTCTGACTACGCTGACTACTGGTTCGCCTCGACGAGTTTCGCCATCGCGGCTTGTTGCCGTTCGAGCAGGTCTTCGATAGGTGGCGATGCACCGACCCGTTGGTAGATCTCGATCGACAGAAACATCTCCTTGACCAGGGTGATGCCCAATACGCCCAGCACATTCGATGGTTTGCCGTCGCTGGCGGTGAGCTGCCCGACTATTCCGAAATAGGCGCCGTTGCTGTCGGCCTGGAGATGGAAAGGCTGCTGGGAGCGCAATGACAGTTTGCCCCTGGCCAGCGCCAGCTTGTAGTGGGCTTCGCCAAGCTTGACGACATCGGACCGGTCGGAAAGGACCACGCCGCCCATGTCCTTGATGAACTCCGGGCGCGACCGGCCGCCAATCGGCACGGGACTGTTGCCATTGCGCCTCTGGGCGAAAACCAGTCCGAAGTTATCCAACGCACTTCTGCGGCGATGCCGGTAGGCATCCAGCTCGTCGCAATCCGCGAAGAATGCCAGGACCTGGTTGTCGTTGCCGAGTTCGCTCAAGAGGTTCCGCGCCAACTCGATATCGACGAGGCGCTTGCCAAACTGGCAGTATTCGGCGGGGACCGGGACCTCGATCCTGCGCCCCGCCAGGTCGACCGTTGCCGCCTGCGCGCCGAAAGCCATCACAACCAGCAATTGAAGAATGATGAATCGCAATCTGCCCTCCCGTTCCACGTCTCGGCCCTAACGGCTGATGGTGCCGGACTCGCCTGAACCTTGCAACGGTCCGAGCGGATTCAGGCTCTCTTCGTGTTCATGAATGGCGGGTTGCCCACCCGTCAGCTTGTAAATGACGACGCCGTCCTTGATCAACAGCACGGCATTGAAGCGCCAGCCGACGATGTCCACCTTGCGTTTGAAATTCAGGAAATCGGCAAGGAAATTTCCATAGCGTTTCCGCTGGATGAAACGGTGGTCGATCTCATACCCGGAGCAGGCGGACAGGGCCTTGATGCATTCCTGCACGCCGCTTTCCAGTTGATGGGTATCGATGGACGTGCTGGGGACAAAGCGGCGCAGCACATCCGAGTAGTTCAGGATGGTGATGTTCGGATTGGACAACGGATCAAGACTGAGTTTCTTCAGGTCTTCGACCGTCGTCCGATGCGGCACGATGCCCTTGAACACCTGTTCGGCATCCGCGTAGCTCTTCCAGGGACTTTCGACGAGCCCCGTGCCTTCGGGAAGCAGGGTGCTGCATGCGCAACAACACAGCGGAAGGAAAGCCACGGCCCTGGCGGTGGCTCGCCGGAGACCGGGCAATATTTCGTTTCCATTCTTCATGTCATTATTGTAGCGACAATCGCGAAGAACTATAGTTAGCTTGAGTTTAGCCCCACCGCAGCGACATCCATCCGACAGGACGACAATAATGTCTGAAATCAAGCCTCTCGACACGCAACTTTTGTTTCGCGGTTGCGACGACTCCCTGCTCGAATTCCAGACGACCGACGAACTATCCACAACGACCGAGATCGTCGATCAGTCGCGCGCCATCGATGCCATCCGTTTCGGCATCGACATCAAGCAGCCCGGTTACAACCTTTTTGTCCTGGGCGAACCGGGTTCCGGCCGCCACTCGGCGGTGCGCCGCATGCTGGAAACCAAAGCTGCGATTGAAGCGGCACCCAGCGACTGGTGCTATGTCAACAACTTCGCCGAACCGAACATGCCGCGCCTGCTGCGCCTGCCGGCCGGTCGCGGCGTCCGCCTCAAGAAGGACATGCAGCAGTTCGTCACCGAATTGGCCAAGGCGATTACCGCCGCTTTCGAAAGCGACGAGTACCGCGCCCGTATCGAGGCCATCCAGGAAGAATTCAAGGAGAAGGAAGACAGCGCCCTGCGCCAGTTGGGCCACGAATCTGCCGAGCATGGCGTGGCCCTGTTGCGCACGCCGCACGGCTTTATCTTCGCGCCGGTCAAGGGCGAAGAAACCATGGGGCCCGATGAGTTCGAGAAGCTTGCCGACGAGGAAAAGCAGCGCATCGGCAAGTTGATCGAAGAATACGGCGAACGTCTGCACAAGCTCACCCTACAGTTCCCGCGCTGGCGGCGCGAAATGCAGCGGCGCATCAAGGAGGCCAGCCGCGACACCCTGCGCCTGGCGGCAGGCCACCTGATCGAGGAACTGAAGGAACGTTACATCGACCTCGACAACGTCCTGGTTTTTCTCGACGAGGCCATGCACGACATCATCGAGATCGGCGAATCCTTGCGCGAAGCGCCGAAATCCGAAGACGATTCGAGCGAGTTCATGGTCAGCGGCAGCATCTCGCTGATCCGCTACCAGGTGAACCTGCTGGTGGACAACAGCACGGCCAAGGCGGCGCCGGTGGTGTTCGAGGACAATCCGATCTTTCCCAACCTGGTCGGGCGTGTCGATCACGTGGCCCACATGGGCATGCTGGTGACCAACTTCACCTTCATCAAATCCGGCGCGCTGCACCGCGCCAACGGCGGCTACCTGGTGCTGGATGCACTCCGGGTGCTGACCCAGCCGTATGCCTGGGAAGGCCTGAAACGCGCCTTGCGCTCCGCCCAGGTGCGCATCGAATCGCTCGGCCAGGTCTTCGGCCTGGTCAGCACCCTGCCCATGGAACCCGAGCCGATGCCGCTGGCGGCAAAGGTGATCCTGGTCGGCGAACGGCTGCACTACTACCTGCTCAAGGAATATGACGCGGAGTTCGAAGACCTGTTCAAGGTCGCCGCCGATTTCGAGGACGATATCCCCCGCGATGAGGCCAACACGCGCCTTTATGCGAACTTCGTCGCCACTCTGGCGCGCACCGCCGGTGTGCGTCCGTTCGACCGCGGCGCGGTCAAGCGCATCATCGAGCACGGCGCCCGCCTGGCTGGCGATTCCGAGAAATTTTCCGCCAGTTCGCGGCGCATCTCGGCACTCATCCAGGAGGCCGACCATTGTGCCGGCCTGGCCGGACGCCAGGTGGTGGCACGCGAACACGTCGAATCCGCCCTGGAGGCGCAGATCCGTCGTGCCAGCCGGCTGCGGGACGCTTCGCAGGAACATATCCTGCGCGGCAACCTGCTGATTTCAGTGAGCGGGGCACATGTCGGCCAGATCAACGGGCTGGCGGTGATCGATCTCGGCGACTTCATGTTTGCTCACCCGATGCGCATCACTGCCACGGTCCGTCTCGGTGAGGGTGACGTGATCGATATCGAGCGCGAAGCCGAGCTGGGCGGTGCCATTCATTCCAAGGGCGTGATGATCCTGACGGCCTTCCTGGCCTCGCGCTACTCGCACAACGCACCGCTATCGCTGTCGGCCAGCCTGGTGTTCGAGCAATCCTACGGCCCGGTCGAAGGCGATAGCGCCTCGCTGGGCGAGTTGTGCGCCCTCCTCTCGGCATTGTCCGGCCTGCCCATCAAGCAGTCTCTGGCCATCACCGGCTCGGTCAACCAGTACGGACGCGTGCAGCCTATCGGTGGCGTGAACGAAAAGATCGAAGGGTTCTTCGACATATGCAAGGCGCGCGGATTGGACGGCGAACAGGGGGTGCTGATTCCCGAGGCCAACGTCAAGCACCTGATGCTGCGCGAGGACGTGGTCGCCGCTTGCGCCGAGGGCCAGTTCCGCATCTACGCGGTGACCGAAGTCGATCAGGCGATCGAATTGCTCACCGGCGTGCCGGCCGGCGCACCGGACGAACAGGGCGTGGTGCCGGAAGGCACGATCAACTACCTGGTGGCCACCCAACTGGCCGAAATGTCGGCGTTGCGTCAGGCCTTCGGCGCTGCCGCGAAGCGCCGCCCGGCCAAGAAAGACAAGCTGCCTTCGGCCGGCGACGCACTGCCAGTGCGACACACTGCGGCGTAAGCTTGAACGCCGGAGCGAAAAATGAACGCCACCATGCGCGCCATGATTCTCGACCGACCCGCTTCAGCATTGCGCCTGGCTGAACTGCCGGTGCCGACGCTGACCGCCGACACGCTGCTGATCAAGGTCGAGGCCTGCGGCGTCTGCCGTACCGACCTGCACCTGATCGACGGCGACTTGCCAGCCCCCCTGCTGCCGATCGTCCCCGGCCACGAAATTGTCGGCCGCGTGGTCGCCATCGGCAGCGCCGTCAAGGGATTCCACATCGGCCAGCGCGTCGGCGTACCGTGGCTGGGCTGGACCTGCGGGATCTGCCCCTACTGCGTAAATGACCGGGAGAATCTCTGCGATCAGGCGCGGTTTACGGGGTACCAGATCCATGGCGGCTACGCCGAATACACCCTGGCCGACGCGCGCTACTGCTTTTCCCTGCCTGACGCCGGTGACGCCGCCGAACTGGCGCCCCTGCTCTGCGCCGGCTTGATCGGCTACCGCGCCCTGCGTCTGGCCGGCGACGTCCAGCGCATAGGACTCTATGGCTTCGGCGCGGCGGCGCATATCGTCGCCCAGGTGCTGAAATTCCAGGGGCGGGAATTTTATGCCTTCACCCGGCCCGGCGACTTTGCCAGCCAGGACTTCGCCGCTGGCCTCGGCGCCGCCTGGGCCGGCGGCAGCGACCAGAACCCGCCCGAAAAGCTCGCTGCGGCGTTGATCTTTGCCCCGGCGGGCGCGCTGGTGCCGGTTGCCCTGGGCCACCTTGAGAAAGGCGGCCGCGTCGTCTGCGCCGGCATCCACATGAGCGACATTCCGGCCTTCCCCTACGACATACTCTGGGGCGAACGCAGCATCCGTTCGGTGGCCAACCTGACCCGGCGCGACGGCCTCGAATTCCTCACGCTCGCGCCGCGGGTGCCGATCCAAACGGAGATTCACCGCTTTCCGCTGGCGCAGGCCAACGAGGCGCTGGCGCAACTGCGTCGCGGCGAATT
>JBAYJH010000324.1:0-5437 GCA_041665185.1 Sterolibacterium sp. | reverse complement strand
TTCGTATTCAGATTTCATCAGAATTACCCCACCACGCGGGCCACGCAAGCTCTTGTGGGTGGTGGTGGTCACGAAATCGGCATGTGGCACGGGGTTAGGATAGACGCCAGCGGCGATCAGCCCGGCGTAGTGGGCCATGTCCACCATGAAATAGGCACCGATGGATTTGGCGATGCGGGCGATGCGCTCGAAATCGATGCGCAATGCGAAAGCGGAGGCCCCGGCAATGATCAGCTTAGGCCGTTTTTCGAGAGCCAGTCTTTCGAGGGCTTCGTAGTCGATGTCTTCCTGGGCGTTGAGACCGTAGCTGACCACGTTGAACCACTTGCCGCTCAGGTTGAGCGCCATGCCGTGGGTCAGGTGCCCACCCTCGGCCAAGCTCATGCCCATGATGGTGTCGCCCGGTTTGAGCACGGCGAAGAACACCCCTTGATTGGCTTGGGAGCCGGAGTTGGGTTGCACGTTGGCGGCCTCTGCGCCGAACAGTTGCTTGACGCGATCAATGGCGATCTGCTCGACGATATCGACATATTCGCAGCCGCCATAGTAACGCTTGCCGGGGTAGCCCTCGGCATATTTGTTGGTCAGTTGCGAACCCTGAACGGCCATCACGGCAGGCGAGGTGTAGTTCTCCGAAGCGATCAACTCGATGTGATCTTCCTGACGCTGATTTTCTTTCTCGATGGCGGCAAATATCTCGGGGTCGATCTGGTCTACCGTATAGCGATTACGTTCAAACATGCTTGTCCTTGTGGAAAAATGAATCTCGATACGGGTTCGGAATATAGTGATGGAAATACCTTGCGCGGCATCAAGCTTCAGTACGCCACGCAAGGTAGATGGGCTAATCTCAGGCTGCGCCGCGCAGAGTCTTGGCTGCCGCTACCATATTCTGCAATGCCGGAATCACCTCCGTCCATTGACGGGTTTTCAGACCACAGTCCGGATTGACCCACAGACGCTCGGCCGGGATGCGCTCGGCGGCCTTCTTCATCAGTCGCACTATATGCTCCTGTGTCGGGATGTTAGGCGAGTGGATGTCATACACGCCCGGACCGATTTCGTTCGGATACTTGAAATCGTCGAAAACATCGAGCAATTCCATATCCGAACGGGAAGTCTCAATCGTAATCACGTCCGCGTCCATATCGGCGATGGAAGCAATGATGTCGTTAAACTCCGAGTAACACATGTGGGTGTGTATCTGGGTTTCGTCTGCCACGCCATTAGCGGTAATGCGGAAGGACTCCACCGCCCAGTCCAGGTACTGCTTCCACTGAAATTTGCGCAATGGCAAACCTTCACGCAGCGCGGCCTCGTCGATCTGGATCACACGTATCCCTGCTTTCTCCAGATCCTGCACTTCCTCGCGAATTGCTAAAGCAAGCTGGTAACAAGAAACAGAGCGCGGCTGATCGTCGCGGACGAAAGACCAATTCAGTATCGTCACCGGGCCGGTCAACATACCTTTCATGGGCTTGCTGGTCAGCGATTGTGCGTATTTAATCCAGTCGACGGTCATTGCCTTCGGGCGACTGATGTCGCCGAACAGGATGGGCGGCTTGACACAACGCGAGCCGTAGGACTGCACCCAGCCGAACTGGCTGAAGGCGTAGCCATCGAGTTGTTCGCCAAAATACTCCACCATGTCGTTGCGCTCGGCTTCGCCATGTACCAGCACGTCCAGGCCCAAGGCTTCCTGCTCGCGCACACTGCGCTCGATTTCTGCGCGCATTGCCGCCTTGTATCCAGCTTCATTTAGCTCGCCAGCCTTCAATTGGCTGCGTGCCTGACGAATTTCCGCTGTCTGCGGGAAAGAACCGATGGTCGTGGTGGGATAGAGCGGCAAGTTCAACAAAGCGGCCTGTTTCCTGGCGCGAACCGGATAGGGGCCCTTGCGCTGGCCCAACGCTGGGTTGATGTTGGCGATGGCCGCTCTGACCGCCGGGTTGGTCACGCGCGGAGATGTGCGGCGTGCGGCGATGGCGGTTTGGTTAGCTGCCAGTTCGGTAGCCACTGCTGCACGCCCATTGTTCAAAGCAGTGGCGAGAGTCTTCAGCTCATCCAGTTTTTGCAAGGCGTAAGCGAGCCACGACTTGATTTCAACATCCAGTTTCTGTTCACTGGCAAGATCCACCGGTACGTGCAGTAGCGAGCAAGATGGTGCAATCCATAGACGTTCACCCAACCGTGCCGCGAAAGGCTCTAGCCAATCGAGCGTGGCATTGAGGTCGGTTTTCCAGATGTTGCGGCCATTGATAACTCCCAGTGACAGCACCTTGTGCGACGGCAGCAGATTCAGCAGCGGCTGGATTTCGTCACGGGCATTGATTGCATCCAGGTGCAGGCCCGCCACTGGCAGATTGCATGCTAGATGCAGGTTCTCTTGCAGCGTGCCGAAATAGGTGGCCAGCAGCAACTTGACGCGACTGCTCTTGAGGTGATGGTAAGCAAAATTAAATGCATGTTGCCAGTCGGCGTCCAGTTCGGTGACCAGCACGGGTTCATCAATTTGTACCCACTCTGCCCCTTGTACAGCCAGTTTCTCCAGCAGTTCGGCGTACGCCGGCAACAAGCGCTCCAGCAAAGCCAGCTTGCTGGAGTCATCCTTGGCCTTGCCCAGCCACAAGTAAGTGACCGGACCGATGATCACGGGCTTGGTATTGACACCCTGCGCCGTGGCTTCGGCCAGTTGTTCCAGCAGGCGCGAGGCGTCCAGCTTGAACTCGGTAGCGGCAGTAAATTCCGGGACAATGTAGTGGTAGTTGGTATCGAACCACTTGGTCATCTCGCCTGCGGCGACATCGCTCCCCCCAGCCGTCGCAGCCGAACGACCGCGCGCCACGCGGAAATAATTGTCCAACTGATCGCCGCTGTAGCCGTGTACGCGCTCGGGCAGGTTGCCCAGCGTAAAGCTCATATCCAGCACCTGATCGTAGAAGGCGAAATCGCCCACTGGCACCAGGTCCAGATGCGACTGGTTTTGCCAGTGGCGCTGGCGCAGTTGTGCACCGAACACTTTGAGATCGTCACGGGAGGACTGGCCTTTCCAGTAAGACTCAAGGGCGAATTTCAGTTCGCGCTTGGCGCCGATGCGAGGAAAACCAAAATTATGTGTCGTAACCATGTTTTACTTTCGTTCAAGAGATGTATGCATGATAAGGTTAGTGAATCATGAAATATAATGATATTATTTCAATTATCGATTACTTTTATTCATGGATCGCAATGTTTGAAAGAATTCATCTGTCCATCGTGCGGGAGGTGGACCGCCAAGGGTCGCTGACTGCGGCCGCCAACGTGCTGTGCCTGAGCCAGTCAGCATTGAGTCATGCCGTCAAGAAGCTGGAACATCAACTGGGTATAGATATATGGCTTAGGGAAGGCCGAAACCTCAAACTGACCCAGGCTGGCGAATACCTGCTAGGCGTAGCTAATCGGGTACTGCCACAACTGGCCTATGCTGAGGAGCGCATGAAGGAGTATGCGAAGGGCGAGCGAGGCACGCTACGCATAGGCATGGAGTGTCACCCCTGTTATCAATGGCTGCTCAAGGTCGTGTCACCGTACCTGGAGGACTGGCCTGATGTGGATGTCGACGTCAAACAGAAGTTTCAGTTTGGCGGCATCGCTGCGTTATTTGGCTACAAGATTGACCTGCTTGTCACGCCTGATCCTTTGTACCGTCCGGGGTTGCGCTTCGAGGCGGTATTTGACTATGAGCAAGTATTGGTGGTGGGGCGCAAGCATCCGCTGGCAGCAATCTCGTATGTAAAGCCCGAACAACTGGCTGATGAAATCCTGATTGCCTACCCCGTTGCTATCGACCGACTCGATATTTATAACCAGTTTTTGATGCCCGCCGGCATCATGCCAAAGCGGCACAAAGTCATCGAAACAACCGACATCATGTTGCAGATGGTGGCAAGCGGACGAGGCGTAGCGGCCTTGCCGCGCTGGTTGGTGGAAGAGTATGCCGACAAGGTTGAAATTATCCCCGTTCGCCTCGGAACAAAGGGCATCTCCAAGCAGATATTTCTGGGCGTGCGCGAGGCAGATTTCGATATTGACTACCTTAACGCTTTTATTGGCCAAGCCCGGCAGCCGTTCCCCAAGACCGACAAGGTATAGAACAGCAATCATGACTGCGGATTTTGAACACCAACTGCTACCTTTTCCCGGTGATCTCCTCAAGGTGCTTCTCAATCCTGCTACGCGCCATGCTCAGGTGAAGTGATGGACGTCATGCTAGCTTCGGGCATCGTAGTGTGGAGTTTGTTGCATTACTCAAACGGATTGATGAATACTATCCGTCAGAGCAATCATTCGCGTGGTGCCAGTAATCATTTGGCACTCATTTTAACGGAAGCTTTGGCGTATCTTGCGACGCGAATAGGGTATTTTCAATACGCTCATATGCCAAAAAATGGTTCATGCCTCAACTTGGTTGAGTTGTACATTCTCAAAAATGGCCAGAACTTTTTTGCGCGTTATAAAAATACGGTAAATCTCAGGAAGAGTACGCGTGATGGTGTTTTTTCACCTATTTTCCGTTATCTTACTCATACTGCTTTGCAACTTACTGTCGCGACCAGCAAACGATGCAGAAGATGGAACTACTTTAACGCCATTAAGACTAAACTGCTCATGCAAATAGTGCATGAAAACTTTCTCATTATCATTAAAATAAATCATCCAGCCTGGTATAACTGAATACAGATTAACCGGATAGTTTTGTAGTTCTGGCCAACTTATTGATTTCTCCATAAATATCAAGAATTGAACACCCGAAGGGTGATTAAATCCCCCGGTTAAGTTCTTTCACTGTTCAGTAAATCAATACCGTTCATGCATTCATATGCAATTGGCACTTCTCTACACACTCGGAAATAAACTGCCTGCCGCATGCTGCCGGTCGCGCCCGTCAAAAATTTGCCGACTGCTCATTCTACACGCCAGTGGCCGTTTTGCCGCAGAATCCTGACGATCAAGTTCAGAGCCGTAACGGGTAGGTGTTGACACCTAGCCGTCCATGGTGTATGTATATTTACGTGTCATTCTACGGCTGCTTACGTGACAACACCAGCTATTCAAATTCGAGGTCATTCTGTCAATCCTTTGTGACCGACTTGGTATCGTAACGAGTGGTGGGTTTCAATTGGAATCACTGGCGCGTTTGGGGTGTAATACGCAATTTATTTCAGTTGATACCCATGTCGCATTCGACTGCGCTCAATTCTAGCAACCTCACGCATGGCATCCTCTTCTTCAGCAAAGACCTGCTGTTTCATTCCGCCTTTTCTGTTGGTCAGTCCAAACCAATGTCGTCTGAGAACGTAGTCGCCCAGCAAATCCTGGTTCAGTTCCAGCACATAACCGCGTCCTGATGATCTAAAGTCTAGTCTCATTTTCTCCCCCAAATCCAGCCAACTCAACA
>JBAYJH010000323.1:0-5454 GCA_041665185.1 Sterolibacterium sp. | reverse complement strand
TGCGCAGAACATGCGCGAACTGCTGACGCAGATGGGCGAACTGCATCGCGTCGCCAAGACCTTGTTGGGCGATCCGGCTTCGGCGATCCTGGATATCGATCGCGAAGTGGCGGGCGCGATGCGCAGCGAAGACTTCCCCACCGAGAATTTCGCCGTGCCGCTGGCGGGTTCGCTGATCCCCTGGATCGACAAGGACCTTGGCAACGGAACCAGCCGTGAGGAGTGGAAATGCTCGGCCGAATCGAACAAGATCCTCGGGCTGGGCGCCAGTCCGATAGCAATGGACAGCATTTGCGTGCGCATCGGCGCCATGCGCTGCCATTCCCAGGCGCTGACCATCAAGCTCAAGAAAGACGTGCCGCTGGCCGATATCGAAGGCATCCTGGCGGCACACAATGACTGGGTCAGAGTGGTGCCGAATCAGAAAGAGGTCACGATCAGGGAACTGACCCCGACCGCCGTCACCGGCACGCTGGCGGTTCCGGTTGGACGTCTGCGCAAGCTGGCGATGGGGCCGGAATACCTGTCGGCGTTTACAGTCGGGGACCAGTTGTTGTGGGGTGCGGCGGAGCCGTTGCGCCGCATGCTGCGTATCCTGCTCGACTAGTGCCCGCAGTTGTTTCTCGGGTACTGATCACGACCGGTGTCGGACGGACGTAAGGGGAAGGTTTAGCTTGCATAGCTAACTGCATGATGTTATGTTGTTTGTTGAAAAATCATCCCCGACAGGGAGGCACAGTGAGTAATTCGACTCTGACAACTCTGCGAACAAAGCTCCGGACGGTAATCTTGACGACCGCATTGTCGCTGGTGCCGCTGGGCGTCGGCGCCGCCGGGCTGGGCAAGATCACCGTGCTTTCCGCACTCGGACAGACGCTGCGCGCCGAAGTCGACATCAGTGCCAGCCGTGAGGAACTTTCCTCCATGACTGCGCGAGTGGCGTCCACCGAGGCCTTCAAGCAGGCCGGCATCGAATACAGTTCGGCGTTGACGACAATCCGGCTGGTGGTCGACAAGCGGGCGGACGGACGTCCGTTCCTCAGCATGGTCTCGGATCGTCCGTTTAGTGAACCGTTTCTGGACATGCTGGTCGAGTTGAACTGGAATTCGGGTCGCCTGATTCGCGAGTACACTTTCCTTCTCGATCCACCCGAATCCCAGCAAAGACCGGCGTCTGCCGTGCCCGCGCCGGTTTCGTCACCGCTGGCGGCGCCGATGCCGCCGCCGGCGACTCCGGAAGTGCGGCGCGAAGCTATCGCTGTGGTCCCGGCACCGGCAGCGAGTCAGACCGAGGCACGGGAAGCAACGCCATCCCAGGAGAAACCGTCGCCGCCGCGCCCGGAAATGAAACCGCCGCGCGCTGCCGAGGAGCCGCAGCGCGCCCTTAAGGCCGAATCGGCCGAACCGCTTCAGCCAAGAAAGCAAAGCGCGCAGCGACTGGTCAAGCGCGGCGATACCCTGAGCCAGATCGCCAATGAGACCAAGCCCGACGGCGTCAATCTCGATCAGATGCTGGTGGCATTGTTCCGCGGTAACCAGGAGGCATTCGAAGGCAACGTGAATCGCCTGAAGGCCGGCAAGATCCTCGCCATACCCGACAGCGAGAGCGCGGCTAGCGTCAATGCCGACGAGGCGAAGAGGACGATCTCGGCGCATGCGGCGGATTTCAATGCGTATAGCAAGAAGCTGGCGTCTGGCGTGGCGAATGCCGTCAGTCAGAAGGATGAAGTGCCAAAGCGGGCGGTCAGCGGCAAGATCGCGCCCAAGGTCGAAGACAAGATGCCGCCCGCGATGCCGGGGAAGGACAAACTGGAGGTTTCCAAATCCGAGATTGCCGCAGGCGTCGCCGGCAAGGCGGGTGCGGGCCGGTTGGCGGCAATCGAGGAAACCCTGATTGCTCGCGAGAAGGCACTCAAGGACGCCAACAGCCGCATTGCCGAACTGGAAAAGAACCTCAATGACCTGAAGAAGCTGATCGAACTCAAGAATCAGGGCATGGCGGAACTGCAAAAGCAAGCACAGGTGGTCAAGCCTGCTGCTCCGCCATCGCCGCCGGCTGCCGAGATCAAGAAACCCGTGGCGGCGGCGGAAAAGCCAGCGGAAAAACCGGCTGAAAAGGCCACGGAGAAACCGCTCGAAGCGGAGAAGAAGCCAGTACCGCCGGCTGCGCCAAAACCTCCTGCGGTTACCCCCGTCCCCGCTGCGCCGCCAGCGGCGCCGGCACAGCCCAGCTTCATCGACGAGAGCCCCGAGATCGTCTACGGCGGTGCCGGAATTCTCGCCTTGCTGCTGTTCTATTTCGGCTACAAGCGGTATCAGCAGCGCAAGGACAGCCAGGCCGACCGTGCCGAAGTCGCCGAGCCTTCCAGCGCCGCGTCGGCGAGCCCGGCGGGCGCCCCGACAGTGGACAGCGACAATCTCCTGGGCCCGCATGATTTCAGCAACCTGTCGGGTATCGGCGGGAACGAAGGCGATGCCGGCGTCGATCCGGTTGCCGAGGCTAACGTTTACCTGGCCTATGGAAGAGATGTCCAGGCTGAAGAAATACTTCTCGACGCGCTCAAGACCGATCCCCAGCGCCACGCGATTCATCTCAAGTTGCTGGAAATCTACGCCAATCGGAAGAGCAACAAGCAGTTCGAAACAATCGCCGTCGATCTCCATAATCAAACCGGCGGTATCGGTATTGACTGGGAGACCGCGGCCGGATTGGGGCGCCAACTCGATCCGTCGAATCCGTTGTATGGCACAGTGCCGCCAGTCGCCAAGGGCTTCGATCCCGATGCGACTCTGGTGATCAAGCCTGAAGAGCGGGAAATCGATCTGGGGGATCTGGAAACCACGGGAAGCGCACAGGACGAGTTGCTACAGAGCGCGCCGGCGGATCTGGCGGCCGGTGAAGGCGCTGAGCCAGGCGCGCCGCAAGAGGAACTGCCGGTATCGCTTGATTTCGAGCTCGACCTAGCCGAGCCGGAACCGGCCACCGCTCCTGAGACCATGGAAACAACCGTGTCGACAGCCCCAACGGAATCGCCCGGTATCGACATCGATCTCGGCCTGGAGGTCGAAGCGCCGCTGCCGGCGGCAACGCCAGCGGAGGGTGCCGCCGTTGATCAATCGTCGCAAGAGGCCCCGCCATTGGTTGCCGATTTTGATCTGGACCTCGACCTGGGATCCAAGGAGGCGACCGCCGCTGAAACGACGGCTCCACCGGATGCATCCCAAGATGCGGCAATGGGGCTCGATTTCAACTTTGACCTCGATGCCGGGGAACCGGCCGTGAGCGTGCCCGCGCCTGAACCGGTTGCCGATGGTCATTCGATCGACTTCGATCTCGATGTTCCGGTTCCGGACACGCCGCTGCCGGCGGCGTCGAGCGTCGATTTGTCCTCGATCAATCTGGATCTCGGCGAGCCGCTTGAGTTGCCTGCGTCTGCCGACTCTGCCGAATCTCCCGACTCTGTGCCGGTACCGGAACTTGACGACGCGGCCAGCCAGGACGTTGAAACCAAGCTCGAATTGGCCCAGGCATACGAAGAGATGGGCGACAAGGAAGGCGCGCGGGAATTGCTCCAGGAAGTGCTCAACGAGGGCAATGCCGTCCAGAGGGAAGCCGCCCGCAGCAAGCTTGAACGACTCGGCTGATCACCCCGGCAGATATAAGCGCTGCTCTTCTCCGGTGATGTTTCCCGCCGCAGGGGGAACCTGATATTGAGAATTGCGCTGGGTATCGAATATGACGGCGCCGGCTTCCATGGCTGGCAGTCGCAGCCGCACGGCATCACGGTGCAGGATGTGCTGGAGCGCGCACTGTCCGAAATCGCCGGCCACGGCGTGCGAGTGACCTGCGCCGGACGCACCGATGCCGGCGTTCATGCGTTGGGTCAGGTGGCGCATTTCGACAGCACCGCAGCGAGGCCCGACTATGCCTGGGTGCGCGGCACCAATGCCCATTTGCCGGAAGCCGTCGCGGTACGCTGGGCGCAGCCCGTGGACGAGGAGTTTCACGCGCGTTTTGCGGCCCATTCTCGCACTTATCGCTATGTGCTTTACAACCATGCCGTGCGTCCGGCGCTCAACAGCGGCCGCGTCGGCTGGTGCCATCGAGCGCTGGATGTTGACCGGATGCAAGAGGGTGCCGGTTTGTTGCTGGGGGAACAGGATTTTTCCGCCTTCCGTTCGGCCGAATGCCAGGCCAAGTCGCCGACCAAGGTGCTCCATAAAGCCGACGTGGCGCGACGCGGCGACATGATCGTGTTCGATTTTCGCGCCAGCGCCTTCCTTCAGCACATGGTGCGGAATATCGTCGGCGCCCTGGTGCTGGTCGGCAATGGAACGCAACCGCCGGCGTGGATCGGCGAGTTGATCGCCGCGCGCGACCGCACTCTGGCGGCACCGACGTATTCGCCGGCCGGGTTGTATTTTGCCGGTGTCGAATATGCGCCGCACTGGCAACTGCCGGACAGCGGTGGCAATGGTGGGTCGTCGGTTTTTTTATAGGCTTGCAGCGTGTTTCGACCTTCCAATATCCTTGGACGCACCCGCATCAAGATCTGCGGGATTACCCGGGTGCACGATTTGCGCAGCGCGGTAGACTTGGGCGTCGACGCGCTGGGCTTCGTCTTCTATCCGCCCAGCCCGCGCTGCCTGTCCGCCGAGCGGGCCGCCGAACTGCTCGGCGCAGTGCCCCCCTTCGTCACCACGGTCGGCCTGTTCGTCAACGCGGAAGCCGCGACGGTGAGGCGCACACTGGATCGCGTGCCGCTGCAACTGCTACAGTTTCACGGCGAAGAAGATGCCGCCTATTGCCGGCAGTTCGGGCGCCCTTATATCAAGGCGGCGCGCATGCGTCCCGGATTCGATTTGGTAGAATACGCCGCTTCGTTCCCGGATGCGCGCGGCCTGCTGCTGGATGCCTTTGTCGAAGGCTATGGCGGCGCCGGCCAGGTTTTCGACTGGCGCATGATTCCGGACAGGCTGCCCCTGCCTCTGATCCTTTCGGGCGGACTCGAAGCCGCCAACATCGAGGCCGCCATCCGTGCCGTCAAGCCATGGGCGGTGGATGTCAGCAGTGGCGTCGAAACCGGCAAGGGCATCAAGGACGCAGCGAAAATGGCCGCGTTCATCACTGGAGTACGCAATGCAGATGCATGAGGGAAGCTATCACCTGCCGGACGCCGCTGGCCATTTCGGCCCCTACGGCGGCAGCTTCGTCGCTGAGACCTTGAAGCCGGCGCTCGACGAACTGCGCGCCGCCTACGACCACGCCCGCGGAGATCCGACATTCCGCGCCGAATACGAATACGACCTCAAGCATTACGTCGGTCGCCCCTCGCCGATCTACCACGCCAAGCGCTGGTCCGGCCTGCTCGGCGGGGCGCAGATCTACCTCAAGCGCGAAGACCTCAACCAC
The DNA here is from genome assembly GCA_041665185.1 of Sterolibacterium sp. Taxonomy (GTDB): domain Bacteria; phylum Pseudomonadota; class Gammaproteobacteria; order Burkholderiales; family Rhodocyclaceae; genus JACRAR01. The sequence continues at coordinate 41 of JBAYJH010000323.1, read as the reverse complement.
ACCGGCGCCCACAAGGTTAACAACTGTATCGGCCAGGCCTT
>JBAYJH010000322.1:0-5479 GCA_041665185.1 Sterolibacterium sp. | reverse complement strand
GCATGCTCGGCCTGCCGCTGCCCAGCTTGATCGAGGTGCCGTTGGCCGCGCTCGGGCAGATCGCCGCGCCCTTGTCGCTGGTCGTGGTCGGCATGGGGCTGGCGGACTACGGCATCCGCCAGGGCTGGGGGCAAAGCTTGGCGATCTGCCTGCTCAAGCTGGTGCTGCTGCCGTTGGCGGTATGGCTGCTGGCGTCGGTGTTGGCGCTACCCACGATGGAAACGCAGGTCATCGTGCTGCTCTCGTCGCTGTCGGTGGGCGTGAATGTCTATCTGATGTCACGCCAGTTCAACAGCATGGAGGCGCCGGTGGCCACCAGCATGTTGCTGTCGACTGCGCTGAGCGGCATTACGGCTCCCCTGGTGTTGAGTTTGGTCGGTCCCTGAACCAACCAAGATTTGCATGGCATGCGGTTGCTCTCGGCGAATGCCGATAATGTAGAATAACTCTCATCTGCGATTCTTAGTCCCGGTCCCGATTGCATGATTGAGCAGCCCTTTCCCGACGCCGAATCCTGGGTGGAGTTTTACACCCAGGCCGACTTGCCGATCCTGCGCCACACGCAGAACGAGCTTGAAAAACTGCATGAGAACGCCGAATCCATCAGCGGGCGGGTCATCTCTTCGGTGGTTCTGAAAGATCCCTTGATGACGCTCAAGGTGCTGGCCTATCTTGAAAGGCGCCGGCCCAAAGCCCAGAGTACCGATATCACCACCATCGGCCGGGCCATCATGATGATCGGCATCGATCCGTTCTTCGCCAACTTCAAGAATCTGCCCTTGGTCGAGGATCAGCTTCAGGCCTACCCCAAGGCCAAGCTCGGACTGCTCAAGACCATCAACCGGGCGCGCCGGGCGGCCCACTGGGCGCGCGACTGGGCGATGATGCGCCACGACCTGGACATCGACGAAATCACCGTCGCCACCCTGCTGCACGACATCCCGGAAATACTGATGTGGTGTTTCGCCCCGAGCATGCCACCCAAGGTGCTCGAAATGCAGGCGCAGGACCGCAGTTTGCGCACCGTCGCCGCCCAGCAGGCGGTTTACGGCATCGACCTGCATGACCTGCAATTGGGGCTGGTCAGCGCCTGGCGGCTACCCAAGCTGCTGGCGACCTTGATCACCGCCAAGCCCCTCGAAGAAGGCAAGCTCAGTGCGGACTCGATAAGCTCCGACAATCACCGGGTCAGGAATGTTTCCCTGGCCGTCGACCTGGCCCGTCACTCCGCCAACGGCTGGGACGATCCGGCATTGCCCGACGATTTCAAGGGCATCGAAGAACTGCTGCACATCAGCCACGAAACGCTGATGCGCAAGCTGGGTCTCGAAGAAGAAGACAAGCCGCAGCCGAACCCAGACTCGAACCCGGTTCAGCCGCAATAGCGCAGGTTGAAGAACTCCAGCAGCAATCCCGGCTGCTGGTATGCCAAAAAAACCGCGGCAAGAATCAGCAGCGCCAGCGCCGAGGCCACCCACCAGCCGCCGTTTTTCATTTGAGTATCGCCTCCATGGCTTGATGATACGCCAAGCGGCGGCAAACAATTCCGCTGCTCAGGCGGCGCGCTTCTCAAGTTCCTCCCAGCGCAGCAGCAACTGTTCCAGTTCACCGTCGATTGCGCTGACCCGCACCTGAAGCTGCTTGGCCTCGTCGGGCGCATCGCGATAGAGCGCGGCATCGGCAAGACGAGCGGTCGCCTGAGCCTGCTCGGCTTCCAGGGCGGCGATTCGATCCGGGAGTGTGGTCAGCTCCTGGGATTCACGATAGCTGAGCTTGGTCTTGACTTCCCGCCGCTGGGAGCCGACCGCTGGCGGAGATGAACTGGCCTTCTGCGCCTCGCCAGTTGCGGTGCGTGGCGCCCTGGCCTTGGCCGCCAGCCAGTCGGCATATCCGCCGGCATACTCGCGCCATATTCCCTCGCCTTCGGCGACGATGCTTTGCGTCACCACGTTATCGAGGAAACGCCGGTCATGGCTGACCAGGAACAGCGTGCCGGCATAGTCCTGCAACAGGGATTCAAGCAGTTCCAGGGTTTCGATGTCCAGATCGTTGGTCGGCTCGTCGAGTACCAGGACGTTGGCCGGCCGCGCGAACAAGCGGGCCAGCAGCAGACGGTTGCGCTCGCCGCCGGACAAGGACTTGACCGGCGAGCGGGCGCGTTCCGGGGCGAACAGGAAATCGCCGAGGTAGCTGATGACATGCTGGCGTTGTCCGGCGATCTCGACGTAGTCGGAACCGGGGCTGATGACGTCCACCAGCGCCGCATTCTCGTCGAGCACCGCGCGGAACTGGTCGAAATACGCCACTTCCAGCTTGGTGCCGCGCCGCACGCTGCCGGCATCCGGCGCCAGTTCGCCGAGGATGAGCTTCAGCAGCGTCGTCTTGCCGGCGCCGTTGGGGCCGATCAGGCCGATCTTGTCGCCGCGCAGGATGCGGCTGGTGAAATCGCGCACCACCCAGCGCTCGCCGAAACGCTTGGACACCGCCTCGAGTTCGGCGACCAGCTTGCCCGATTGCTCGCCACGCGCCACCCGCAACTCGACGTTGCCGAGCCGGTCCCGCCGCGCCGCCCGCTCGCGCCGCAACGCTTCCAGCCGCAGCACCCGGCCTTCATTGCGGGTGCGGCGCGCCTCTACGCCTTTGCGGATCCACACCTCCTCTTGCGCCAGGAATTTGTCGAACTTGGCGCTCTGTTGCTCCTCCGCCGCCAGGTCGTCCGCCTTGCGCTCCTGGTAGGCGGCAAAAGAGCCGGGATAGCTGGTCAGGCGGCCGCGATCGAGCTCGACGATGCGCGTCGCCACGGAATCGAGAAAACTGCGATCATGGGTGACGAGCAACACGCCGCCGCGGAAGTCGCGGATCAACTGTTCCAGCCAGAGGATGCCGTCGAGATCGAGATGGTTGGTCGGCTCATCGAGCAGCAGCAGGTCGGGCTCGGCGGCCAAGGCTTGGGCCAGCGCCACGCGCTTGATGCCACCGCCGGAAAGCGTGCCGATCAAGGCATCGCCGTCCAGCGCCAGGCGGCTGATGGCCTGCTCGACGCGGGTATGCAGACGCCAGCCGTCGGCGTGATCGAGTTGTCCCTGCAACTCCTGGAGCGCCTCCAGGTTCGCCGCCGATGGGTCCAGCGCCACCTCATGCGCCGCCGCATGATAAGCCAGCAGCAAGCGGCTCGCCTCGCCGAGGGCCGCGGCGATGGTTTCATAGATGCTCCGTTCGGCGTCGAAGTCCGGCTCCTGGGCCACATACGCCAGGCGGGCGCCCGGCTGGCGCCACAGCGTGCCATCGTCCAGGCTCGCCGACCCGGCCAGCGCCCGCAACAACGACGACTTGCCGGTGCCATTGCGGCCGATCAGGGCGATGCGTTCGCCGGCATCGATCTGCAAGGCGGCATGATCGAGTAGCGCCACATGGCCGAAAGCCAGGCAGGCATTGTCGAGGGTCAGCAACGGCATGTCATGTTCCGTTCATTTTCTTTTGAGAAGTTTCAGGTCGGCGATGATCTCGGCCGAATGGCGCGAGGTGTCGACCTTCAGATAGACCTTGGCGAGACGGCCCTGAGGGTCGATCAGAAAGGTATAGCGCTTGGCCAGCTTGAGCAATTTCCAATCCGTGAGAGCGCCATAAGCGTCCGCCACCCGGCCATCGGCATCGGCCAGGAGGGGAAACTGCAAGCTGTGCTTCTTGGCGAAAGCCGCATGCGAAGCGCTGTCGTCGACGCTCACGCCGAGGATCTGGGCGTCGAGCGCCTGCAATGCGGCGAGGTCATCGCGAAACTGGCAGGCCTCCTCGGTGCAGCCCGGCGTGTCATCCTTGGGGTAGAAATACAACACCACCCAGCGGCCGCGCAAATCCGCCAGACGCCAGGTCTTGCCATTCTGGTCCGGCAACGAAAACTCCGGCGCGACGCTCCCGGTCGCCGGCAGTGGGGCTGCGTGGCCCAGAAGCGGACTCAAGAGTGAAGCAAGCAACATCAATCTGCGGACGATATTCATGGTCGGGTCCTTTGGCATGGCAAACATCACTTGCAGAAAATCGACTGCCGGCATCCAATGCCGCGATTCACGGGGGACGGCAATCATGGGTGGCGTCAGTCCGTGGCGGCGGTCTTCGCCGGGGTCAATAACGCGTGGACGCGGCGGAATTATACGCTGCCCACCCAACGCCAAAGGCGGGCACGCCTGGCGCAATCGGGCTAAAATACGCGCCGCAAGCCAAGCCCCGCTCCCCGTAGCACAATGGATAGTGCATATGCCTCCTAAGCGTAAGATGTGGGTTCGATTCCCGCCGGGGAGGCCAAAGCGGCGTGATAACTCAACTTGGGCGAAACGCTCGTCAGGTGCTAGAGTTGAATGAGGTCAATTCAACGTGAAGAGTTTGTCATGAGAACGCCATTGTTGCCAGCCCTGTCTGCGATCCTGGTGGCTCTTGCCGGTTGCGGAAGCGTCGATGTCTATCGCGACGAGAGCTTCAAGGAAGACTCGCCCTTTAAGCGCAGCTATCCGGTGCCGGCATCGAACGCCTGTATGGCCGCACAATTGGCCATCCTCAGCCAGGGCTACAAGATCAGTCTCGGCGACGGTTCCGTCATCTATGCCCAGAAGGATTTCCAGCCCGACGATGAAATCAATGTCACGATCGAAATGAATGTCGTCTGCAAGGATTACCGCTCCGGTGCCATGGTGTTTGCCAATGCGGTACAGACCAAGTACGAGCTGAAGAAAAGCCGGCAAACCACCAGTGTGGGCATTCCGTCGGTGGGTTCGATCTCGCTGCCGATGGGAAAGACCACCGATTCGCTGGTCAAGATCGGCGGCGAGACGATTTCCGACGAGGCGTTTTACCAGCGTTTTTTCGCCTTGGTGCGCACTTATCTGGAGTCGCTGAAGTAGCTCAAGCGGTATCATGGGATGGACTCGCCATCCGCCCGCCGGGGCCGGATCGGCACCGCTCCTTGCTCATGTCCGTCGCCACGTAACTGATCGCCATTGCTCATGCTCAACCACCCGATCGAAATCAGCGAACAAGATGGCGTGCGCAGCCTGCACTTCGGCTCGGAATGGATCCAGGGTTCGATGCGCATTCGTCGTCCCTTCGCCCTGGAACTGGCTTATACCCGCGAGATGATGGCCTGCCTGCTGCTGCGGCCCGATGCGGGTTGGCCCGGGCGCGTGCTGTTGATCGGCCTGGGCGCCGGGTCGCTGGCCAAGTTCATCTACCGCAACCTGCCCGACACGCGCATCACCGCAGTCGAGATCGATGCGCGGATCGCGCCGATGGCACAGCAACACTTTCGGCTTCCTGAAGACCAGCGACGCCTGAAGATCCTGGTCGCCGACGGTGCGGATTATGTTGAGCAGACCAAGGGGCGTTACGATGCGATCTTCGTCGACGGCTTCGACCCGGACGCGCGCGCCGGCCAGCTCGATACAGTGAAGTTTTATGCGGCCTGCCGGGCACGCCTGTCGCCGCAAGGGCT
>JBAYJH010000321.1:0-5504 GCA_041665185.1 Sterolibacterium sp. | reverse complement strand
CCAGCATGTTGGTTTCGCTGGCGAGTTCGCCGACCACGTTGGCGATGGTGCCGATCTGCTCGGCCTGCTCGGACAGGCGCAGGATTTGTTCCGCCACCGCGCCGACTTTTTCCTTCATGTCGATGACGCCGCTCAAGGAACGGTTGGCCAGCTTGATGCCCTCTTCGGTCAGGGTAAGCGACTCGTTGGCCAGTGCCGCGGTGTTTTCCGACTGCTGGGCTGAGGTCTGGGACGACACGCCCAGTTCCTCGGCGGTGGTGGATACCTCCGTCACCGCCGCGGACTGCTCGCCCACCGTGCGCTCATGCTCGGTCATGGTGGCGGCGAACTCCGAAGACGATGTCGTCAGGGCGTTCACGGATTCGCCGATCATCTGGGTGATGCGCGAAGTGATCCACAGGCCGAAGAGGATGGCGAACGCGATGGCCAGCAGCGCGCCGCCCCAGACCGTCCTGATGGTGCTGGTGGTTGCCGTTGCCTCCGCCTTCGACAGCGCCGCGACAGTTTCATGTTCTTTGGCCTCGAACTCATCGCTCAGTTTCTCCACATCCTCGAACGCCGCGACACCTTTGCCAATCTTGAAACCTGCCAGTGCCTGCTTGGCCTGGCCGGCGTCGACCAGGGCCATCAGTCGCTTGGACTCATCGGCCACGGTTTGCAGCTTTGCGTTGATCCTGTCCAATCGCTCCAACTTTTGCGGATCCTTGATATTGCCTTTGAGGAACGCCATGGATTGCATGTAGAGTTGCTCGCCTTGCGCGAACGACTTGACATGATGTTCGTCTTTCACCAGCAGATAGCCGCGGGCGGCGCGTTGCATTGCGCTGGCGCCGATAGTGACATCGTTGAATCTTTCGAGATTGGCATGCGCGGCCTCGAGCAACTCCGATTCCTGCGATAGTTCCTCGGCGTTCATGTACACCACTGACGCCACAATGAAGAACAACAGGATGGGGATCGAATATCCCAGCAGAAAGCTGTTACGCAGTTTCATATTCCCGAACATCTCTATTCTCCTTTTCAGTGGCCGCTACACATTTTCGTCAACCTCAAGGCCGCCTTCAGCCAGGATCTTGCGCATGTCCAGGATGCCGGCCATGCTTTCGCCATAGCGTGCCACGCCCTTGCAATATTCGCTTTTCTCGGCATGCGCGGCGGCCGGCAGTGAAACGATGTCGCCAGGCCGCAGGTAGATCACTTCGAGCACCTGGTCGACGGGCACGCCGACGGGCAGATCTCCCGATTCGACCACCATGACTTCCGGGGCGGGGTTTCCGGCCGGGATGTTCAGCAAGCCCCGGATATCGACCAGGGTCAGGATGTCGCCGCGCAGGTTCATGTTGCCGGCGATGTGCGGCGGGCAGCAGGGAATAGTGGTGACGCGGCGCAAATGGCAAAACTCGCGCACCGCGCCGAGCTCGACGCCGAAGTATTCCTCGCCGAGTTGGACGATGGCCAGGGGAAGCGCCGCGGCGGTATCCTCGGTTGCCATGGTCTGCATCAGATTGTGGGCGCGGGTGCGGAACACGGCGCGCTCCTTGTCCGTGGCCTCGGGGCAAAAGCAAGTTTGGGGCGATACGAAGACAGCGGCTTCCGGCGGCATCGGGGCGCCGATCAGGCGCGGCACATCCAGCAGCATGACGATCTCGTCGCCCACCTTGGCATTTCCCGTCAGAAAGCTGGCTAGCGCGGGGGGGTGATCGGCGTAGTGCGGGGGCGGTTCGATCTCTGCCGCAAGGATACCGGCGACATCGCTGACCTCGCTGACGATCACGCCCATGGTCGCGCCATCCGCCTGTAGCATCACGATGCTGTCGCTCAAGCGGTACTGCCGCGGCGGATGGCCGAGGCGCAGGCCGAGATCCATCACCGCTTCGATCTTCCCGCGCACATTGACCATGCCGGCGATATAGGGCGGCGCTTCTTCGGCGGGACTGAGCTCCGGCAGCCAGGCAATCTCCTGCACCCATTGGGCCGCCACGCCATAACGCGCGCCATTCAGGCTCAACAGTAGATAGGGGGTCATGGCATTCGCGCCCCCGAGGACAGGGGCGTGGCGGGAGGCGCGACCGATAGGCTATTAGTCATGGGGGTTCAGCAGATGTTCGACGTATTGTTTGACGGCATTCGCGGTGGATGCGCCGTAATGCCTGACCGGACCGTCCGCAGGCAGCACTTGCAGAAGGTCGCGCGCCGTCCGCCGCATCTTGCCCGCCCGTGGCCGGTCGCCTTCGCGTGCGTACAGGTCGCCAAGATCGAGGTAGGCGGCGATCGACGAAGGGTCGAGATAAATCGTCTTCTTCAGCAACTCCTTGGCTTCGGCGAAATGTTCTCGTTCCTGGGCCAGCAAGGCCAGCAGGTAATGCGGTTCCGCGCTCAGCGGATTTCTCGCGATGAGCTCGCCGCAGGACGCGGCGGCCTTGTCCCACAGGCCCTGGTTTGCGTACTCCCAGGCCGTTGGTATTTCCGCAACCGCGCTTTCCTCGCTGGTCTCGACGGTCGCCCGCCGCGATGGCTGGCTCGGGGCGGCAGCGGTGCCCGGCCGGGCGGTCGATGGCGCGGCCGGAGCTGTCGGAGCTGCCGGAATTGTCGGGATGGGGCGTGCAATTTCCGCGGCCGGTGCCGGGGTCGGCAATACCGAAGGCGCCGCGACTTTCTGGTAAACAATGGACTCGGGAAACACCCGGCTGCGCAGTTTCCCTAGATGGTGGGCATACAGTTCGCCGTGGCCGGTGACGAGTATCCCGCCATCGGCGAGCGTCTCGGTGAACTTGTCGGCGATGCGGGAAACCGCCTGAGGTGCCATGTAGATGAAGGTGTTGCGGCACAGGATCAGGTCCATGTGGTGAAGATCGGCGGGGGCCGGAAATTCGTCGGCCACCAGGTCGCCCAGGCGAAATGTCACGCGCTCGCGGATCGCGTCGTCCAGCACCCAGGTGTTCTTGTGCCGATGAAAAAAGCGCTGCCGCCGTTCGTCGCTGATGTTGCGAAACGACCACTCCGTGTATATCCCCTGCCGCGCCTTGGCGATGGCCTGGCGGTTGATGTCCGTGCCGAGGATGGAGATGTTCCATTGCGAGCGATCGGACATCGACTCGTCCAGCAGGATGGCCAGGGAATACGCCTCCTCGCCGCTCGAACAGGCGGCGCACCAGATCCGCAAGGTGCCTAGCGCTTTCTGGCGCTCCAGCAATTCCGGAAGGATTCCGTCGCGCAGCAGCGCGTATTGCCCGCTGTCGCGAAAAAAATAGGTTTCGCCGGTGGTCAGAAGGACCGCGAGCTCTTCCCGCTCGTGCCGGAGATCCTCAGCCGAAGCCAGGAACTGGCAGTATTCGTCGGCATCGGCAAGATTCAGCGCGCGCACCCGCTCGGCGACCACTTTGCCGAGCAAGGCCTGGTCCTGTTCCGGCACCAGCAAGCCGATTCGGCTGGCGATTAGGTTTCTGCTGCACTTGAGGAGTGTTTCCGCCGATGCTAGTTTGTCCATTCGGAAAGCGCCCGGAATATTGCTGGATCCTGATGATCGACAGCTTGGCTTGATTGCTTCTCGATCACCCTATAAATATAGGTACAAATGAACGGATATGCCACCGCGTTCCAGGGGCAATATTCCCGATCATCGAGAGCACGGAGACGAATAGCGGGACCCAATACTTGAATCCAGGTATTTTCCACTACCCTGGTTTGAGTAATTGCAGTTTGCCGCAAGACGGGGGATTGGCATGGCCACTCTTGACCTTGCCGCCAGCGAAAACAGCGGGCCGCGCCAAGGCGTGGCTTCGGGCGCGATTTGCCGGCCTAGGTTGTCGCGCCTAGCGCCTTGGCGCGCGCGGCGCTGGCCGGATCGTCCGACGCCGGCAAGTCCAGCCAGTGGCCGAGGTGTTCGCGGGTCAGGTCGGCCAGCGTGGCGATCCAGTCGTCGCGTTCATTCAGGCAGGGCAGGTAATGGAACTCGCCGCCGCCGGCTTGGAGGTAGGCGCTCTTGCATTCGATGCCGATCTCCTCCAGCGTCTCCAGGCAATCGCCGACGAAGCCCGGGCAGATCACGTCGACACGGCTTGCGCCGGTGCCGGCGAGCTGTTCGAGGGTAGCTTGGGTGTAGGGCTTGATCCATTCGGCGCGGCCGAAACGCGACTGGAAGGTGAGCTGCCATTGTTCTGGCGCGAGTTCCAGGGCATCGGCCAGCAGGCGCGCTGTCTTGTGGCACTCGCAATGGTAGGGATCACCGCGCTCCAGGGTGTAACGCGGCAGCCCGTGGAAGCTCATGACCAGCCGGTAGCCTGAGGAGGGGCGGGGGTGCTCGGCCCAGTGCTCTCGGACGCTTGCGGCGAGCGCCGCGATGTAGCCGGAGCGGTCGTGGAAGTTGCGCACCAGGCGCAATTCCGGGACGTTACGGGTGCGCTGCATCCAGGCGGAGACTTCGTCATAGACGCTGGCCGTGGTGCTGGCGGCATATTGCGGGTAGAGCGGCAGCACCAGGATGCGCGTGCAACTCTCCGCCTTGAGGCGATCGAGCGTTGCGGCGATGGACGGCTGGCCGTAGCGCATGGCCCAGGCGACGACGATATCCGGGTGGCCGCTTTTTCCCAGCGAGTCTTTCAGCAACCTGGCCTGGCGCTCGGTGTGCACTTTCAGCGGCGAACCCTCGGCCATCCAGATCGCCGCGTATTTCGCCGCCGACTTCTTCGGCCGGACATTGAGGATGATACCCTTGAGGATCAGCCACCAGAGCAGGCGCGGAATCTCCACCACGCGCGGGTCCCACAGGAATTCGTCGAGATAGGGCCGCACCGCGGCGGCGGTGGGGGCTTCCGGCGTGCCGAGATTGACCAGCAGCACGGCGGTTTTCGCGGCGCCGCCATGATGGTGCGTGGGCTCGGTGTGGAAACGCGGCATTAGGGCCTGCTCTCAAGTGATTGGCACACGTCGCTCATCTGAGAACAGGCCCTAATTTTTCGACAAGGCGCTCGACAGCAGCTTGGCGGTGATGTCGACGATCGGGATCATGCGCTCGTAGGCCATACGCGTCGGCCCGATGACGCCGACCGAGCCGACGATGCGGCCGTCGACTTCGTAGGAGGCGGCGATGACGCTGCATTCGTCGAGCGAGGCTATGCCGGATTCGCCGCCGATATAGATCTGCACGCCGTCGGCGCGGTTGCTGACGTCCAGCAGCTGCATCAAGCTGGTTCTCTGTTCGAACAGGGCGAACAGTTCGCGCAGCCGGCCCATGTTGGAGGACAGGTCTTCCACTTCGAGCAGGTTGCGCTCGCCGGAGATGACGTATTGCGACGAGGTGTCGGAGATCGCCTGGCCGCTGGCGTCGAGGGCCGCGCTCATCAGTTCGCTCATGTCGCTGCGCAGCTGGTGCAGTTCGGCATGCAGGCGCTGCTTGACCTGCGGGAAGTCGAGGCCGGCACAATTCTGGTTGAGGTAATTGGCGGCTTCGATGAGCTCGCTGGGGCTGTAGGCGCGCTGGGTGAACAGGATGCGGTTCTGCACGT
>JBAYJH010000320.1:0-5525 GCA_041665185.1 Sterolibacterium sp. | reverse complement strand
GAAACACCGTGCCAATTTTGATGCTCTCCGCCAGGTCGACGGAGCTCGATCGTATCGTCGGCATTGAGTTCGGCGCGGACGATTACATGGTGAAACCTTTCAGCATGCTGGAATTGCTGGCGCGGGTGAAAGCACTGTTTCGCCGCTGTGATCTACAGGCGGCCTCCGTGCCGGCGCAGAACAATCGCCTCATGGTCGCTGACTTGAGTATCGATCAAGTATCGCGCGAGGTGTTACGCGACGGCAAGCCAATTCCCCTGACCGAAAAGGAATTCGACCTGATTTGCGTCTTCGCCAACAATCCCGGCCGGGTCTTTTCGAGAAGCCAACTCCTGGATCTGGTGTGGGGTTCCGGAACTGGGGTCTACGAGGGTACCGTCACCTCTCACATCAACAGACTGAGAGCGAGGATCGAGCCCGACCCAGCGAACCCAAGCATAATCCAGACCGTATGGGGCGTCGGATACCGGCTGCACGCGCCATTGCGAAGCTAGCGATGCGCTGGCCAAAGGTCGCGGCGCCAGGTTCATTGTTTGGACGCCTGGTGCTAACCCAGATCGTCTTTGGTGCTTTCCTGGCGCTGGGCTTTATTGCCGTGCTGGAGGTCACGCATACCCGCTACCACATGGAGACAACGCAGCGTCAGGATCTCGGCTGGGCAGCGGAAATTCTCTCCCGTTATCGTGCGGAATTCGCCGCACCTGGCCAGCACTTCAATATCGAGCTGTTGCGGGAATTTCTCCGGGATCTCGGCAACGGCAGCCCTGCCAGGGATTATTACGCTATAGACAGCGGCGGCAATATTCTCGCGTCGTCGGTCTCCTCGTCGCTGCTCAAGCGCTCCCAGGTTGACGTATCCGCTGTCGAATCGCTCCTCCGGAATCCGCGGGAACTGCCGGTGACCATCGACGATCCGGCAGCGCCCGGCTCGTCGCGGGTCTTTTCCGCCGCGAGGATCGACCACGAGGGCGTGCCCACAGGCTATCTGTTACTTCTGTTGCCCAGGCTGGATGCGGGCCTCCTCGCCTTCGGCCGTGACAGCAGGATCTTTCGCGAGGCGCTGGTGATGATGGTGGCTGTCAGCGTCCTGGCCTTCGCCGCAGCGTTGGTCATTCTGAGGTTTATCCTCAAGCCGATACGCGAGCTTTCGCGATCCATGCGCGTGTTTCGCAGCGACAGCGAAATCGTCTGGACAACGGAGGATGGCAAGGATTTCGAGCCGGACGGATCTGAAGTGGAAAGTCTGATCCGGCATTTCAACGACATGGCCCGGCAACTCGTCCTTCTCCTACATCGACTCAAGGACGAAGATCGAAAGATGCGCGAGACCTTCGCCGTCATCTCGCACGATTTGCGTACGCCTCTCACGGTGATCCATAGCTGTGTTGAAACGCTTTACCTCAAAGGGAGTACGCTGCCGACCAGCGAATGCAGCCGTTTGTCAGGGGTGGCGATGGCGCAAGCCAGATCCCTCGGGCGCCTGCTCGACTCCGTCTTCGATTTGTCACGGCTTCAGAGTCGAAATTGCCAAATAAATTGCGAGACGTTCTCCATCGCTGAAGCAGTGCAGGACATCGCGCTGAAATTCTCTGTCAGGTGTAAGGAGCGAGGGATCACCATCCGGATTAGCGGCGGAGACCGGCATATCCATGTTTCCGCCGACGTACTGCTCGTCGAGCGCGTATTCGATAATCTGATCGACAACGCGTTACGGCATGCCCACGGTGCCGACGAAATCGTCATTCGGCTCATAGTGCGGCCCGGTGAAGTGGAGGTGACATTTGCCGACAATGGCTCCGGCTTGCCGGAGGTGGTGGCCAAACGCTTGTTAGCCGCAACGCCGAGTGAGATTTGCTACGCCGGGGCGAGTGAGCACGGGGCAGGCATGGGCCTGAGTATCGTCAGGCGCATTATGGAATTACATGGTACCAAATTCGAACTTGTGGCAGGTGAAAACGACGGCGCTGGGTTTCGCTTCATGCTGCCAAAGCCAGGAAACCTGGATGCGCCAACATCGGCCTCGACTTCCGGTACGGCGGGACCGCAGCAGCTCACGCGGAACAGTGACGGGGACCTACGCCGTTCGCAGTTCGGTTCGCCCGCCGGTAGCGCCTAACACCGAGGCAAGGCCGGCGCCAGAGTACCCATCGTTGCCTACATGTTTCCGGCTGCGGTGGTCACTCCGGCCCTCGATTCTTGGCTGCCAATTGCTTGCAAGCGATAGTATCGTCGCTGAGACCTTGCCCGTGACAAAAGGCCTGAAGATGATTTCGTCGATGCCATATTCCCGGCACGCCGCGCGATCCAGGTCCGTATGGTGCATCCAAGCGAGCGCGATCGATTGGGTCAAACCGGCCAGTCGTAGTCTTCTGCACAGCACCAGCGCATCGGTGCCGAGGGCATAGCCGTCGACAACGACCAACGCATGGTCACATGAGACGCTCAAGTCCCGAATTGCGTCCTGCGGCGCGATGAGCGTCAGGCGTTGTGCGATCTTGCGCAGAATGTCATGGAGATCGCCATTGCAGGCGGCAGCATCGGAGATGAATGCCAAGGTAAGTACCGGTAGGTTGATGCCCATATTCAAGTCCTCTTTGATTCGCAACGTTGGGCCGGATAGAAGCCCTACAAGCATGTTGCCGCAATAGTCTGACGAAACTCTTATGGATCTGTGGCGAATTGGAGACGATGGTTGAGCACGACGGTTGAGCGGAAAGGTGAGTAACAGTCGCTTCAATACGGGCCGTACTTTCGCCTACCGCCAAGCGCGCTGTCCTCATCTCTTGTCAGGAAGATTACCTATCTGTAATCGCCGCGTGGCGAGACTGTAAGCATGCAGCGAGTACGATGGGTTCCGCAGTAACACATTAATCAACCTTCAATAGGAGAACCAAAATGTTCAAGAAAATCTTACTTGTCGCCGCCTTGAGTACCCTCGCTGCCTCGGCCTTTGCCATAGACAGCGCCGACATTCAAGAGACCTTCGAGCTTAAGGACGGTTCCACGGTCTACATATTCAAGGATGGGAAGATGGCGATGGAAAATAAGTACGGCCGCGTAGAGAACATGGCCCCTGGCCATGTCATGGAAGCTAAGAACGGCCAGAAGATCACGATGCAAGGCGACGAAGTCGCGCGCCTCCACTCCATCCTTACACTGGAACGTGCTGGTGGTTAAGCGCTTGGCTGCATACCAAGACCTAAGACATACAGCAGCGGCTCTTTGGGAGCCACTGCTGTATGTGAAATCACCTATGGCATTCATTCCAGGTTTTCCAAGTTGTCGGAATAGCGACTTCGCGATAACACAACTGTCATCGCGCCGTCGGTGAACCGACAGGGTGGCGGGAGTTGATTGAGAAACGTAGGTCCAATTAATTGCTAGGAGAAATGAAATGTTGAAAAAATTGTTGTTGGTGGTCGCTATGTATGCTGTGACCGCGTCTGCGTTTTCTGACGACCTTAAAGAGGTCGAGAAAACGATCGAGTTGAAAGATGGTTCGACGCTCTACATCTTTAAGGACGGAAAAATGGGGATGGAGAACAAATTTGGTGGCTGGTCTTTATCTATGGAACCCGGTCAGGTAATGGAAGCCAAAGACGGCACGAAAATCATCATGAACGGCAACGAGATATGGCGTGTTGATCATTTGTTGCGTGCTGCTAATCGCCCCGGTTGATTGTCCCGCCGAATCGAGACGAAGCTGGCCCTCCCGGTGTGCTGGTGGGGTACTCGTCGGTATCCCCGTCGAGATACCGGATATCGATCCGCACGAGGTGACTTCATTACGCAGCCACTTGATCAAAACTGATTTTCGACTGAAGGATAAATACCATGATCGCACCAAGAGAACTGCTCAAACTGGCTGATCAATTTGATATTTCCCCCAACGGCCTGTCTAGCATCGAGTTGATACGCAAGATTCAACAGAGCGAAGGAAATTTCGACTGCTATGCCACGGCGCTGGAAGGAGTGTGCGATCAATCTGGATGCCTGTGGCGTGACGAATGCCTGCAGGTATCGGTATCGGTAGCGTCGCCTGACTGCAATTGAACGACCACATTACTCACCCCTGGACGCGGCTCCATCGAGAGCCGCTTCCGAACGTGAATTCAGCTATGGAATTCATTCCCGGTTTTCCAAGTTGTCGGAATGACTACTCCAAGATAACAAAGACGTCATCGCGCTGTCAGGGAATCGTCAGGGCGCCGAGAGTAGATTGGGCAACGCAGGTCCAATCAATTTCTAGGAGAACTGAAATGTTGAAAAAACTGTTAATGGTTGTCGCAATGAGTGCCGTGACCGCTTCGGCGTTCGCCGTGGATATGTCTCAGGTAGCGAAATCTATCGAGTTGAAAGATGGCACAACGGTCTACATCTTCAAGGACGGAAAGATGGGAATGGAAGACAAATACGGCCGATCCACTTACATGGAATCCGGCCATGTCATGGAGACCAAGGACGGCAAGAAAATCATCATGAACGGCAACGAAGTCTGGCGCGTCGAGGAATTGCTGCATTCGCAGTGGAAGTAACTGCGGCGGCTGATTGTTCCGCCGAATCGTGATGGAAGCGGCTCCTCAGGGGGCCGCGTCTGTTTTGAAGTATCTGGAAAGCACCCCACGCAGCTCTTGTCGCAATTCAGCATCGCCGGCCTGAACCGCCCTTGCGTACAATTCCGGGGCGATCTTTTTGAAAACGGCAACCACCTCCGGGTCGAAATGGCCTGCCGAATTCCTCTCGATGATGGTCAGCGCTTCGGCCAGCGCCATTGGCTTCTTGTAGGGTCGTTCCGAAGTTAAGGCATCGAAAACATCGACGACCGCGAAAATCCTGACGATACGGGGAATCGCGTTGCCGCGCAGTCGATCCGGATAACCGGTTCCGTCGAAGCGCTCATGATGATGGCGAATGGTCAGCCCCGCGCCTTCCAGCCACGGGTTATCCGCCACGATCTCGATGCCGAGCAGGGCATGGGTTTTCATGACCTCAAATTCGTCGTCCGTCAGCTTGCCGGGCTTGAGCAGGATACGGTCGGGAATACCGATCTTGCCCACATCATGAAGGAAGGCGCCGGTGACCAGATCAGCAATGTCCTGCTTTGGGAAACCCATGGCCTCGGCAAGTGCGACGGCATAGAAGGTAACACGGTAGTTGTGGGCATCCGTGTCCGAGTCCCGTTTGGCGACGGCATTGCCGAGTGAGCGCAACAGGGATAGGTTGGATTCCAGCAGGCGGCGGGATAGTCCGACTGACCGATGCAACATTGCCAGCAGCAGCGGGTAGAGCAGCAGGGCAGCAACCAATACCGACACGACCGCCGTCAGTGCCCCATTCCGGACTTGTTCCCGTTGCGCTCGCAAGGTCTGTTCGTCGAGGCGGTCGATGCATTCCAGGTAACCTGCGAGCGTTCCGTTCTGCCCAATTAACGGCAAAACGACCTGAATCAAGCGCTCTCCCGCAACATCAATCCAGTTTTGATGACTTTGACCTACGGCGGCAGGCCAGCCATGTTGCCGAGTTTT
>JBAYJH010000319.1:0-5561 GCA_041665185.1 Sterolibacterium sp. | reverse complement strand
GAGTTTCTCGATGCACCGGTATCTGGCGGCATCAAGGGGGCAGAAACCGGGACACTCTCTATCATGGTGGGTGGCGATCAGCGCGTGCTTGAACGCGCCCGCCCTGTCCTGGCCTGTCTCGGGCAGACGATTACGCACATTGGTCCCAACGGCGCAGGTCAGGTCGCGAAAGCCTGCAATCAGTTGGTTCAAGTGATAAATATCCAGGGAATTGCGGAAGCGGTTCAATTCGCCACGCGAATGCGTGTCGATCCTTCCCGAGTCTTGACTGCAATTGCCGCCGGCATGGCCGGTTCGAAAATGCTCGATTTGATGGGGCCGAAGATGGAGGAGCGTGACTTCTCCGCCGGGATTGAAGCGCGTCTGCACGCCAAAGATTTCGGATTGGTATGCCACACCATCGATGAAATGGGAATTTGCATGCCCGCGACAAATGTTGTCCGGGCTCAACTTGAGCGGCTAGTAGCCGAGGGATGGGGCTCAGACGACACGTCATCCCTGTTGCGCGTCCTCGAGGTTCAGTCCATCGAAAGCAAAGCCTGTGCTTCAAGAGAGGCTCCATCATGAGTCTCGGCGAGTTCCATCCGGGTGAACAACAGCTGGCCACCCATAGCGCTTCGACTTGAAGACGTTTCACACGGATGTCGTTACCCGCATCACCACGCTACCGGGACAGTGAACCGGTGCCTGGTTGACATGCTCTAGAGGCGGTTTGAGTGGTTCTTGGAGTATGCTTTTGCAATTGCAACTCGATTGCAGGCTCCGCATGAATGAAGAGGCACTTTTTGCACAATATCCGGTCCTGGCGAAGCTGTCCGCGAAGGTTGTCCAGCGAGTTCGCACTACCCTACAGATATTGTCGGTTCCTACCGGCACAGTGCTATTCGATGAGCAGCAGCCATGCGTGGGGTTCCCATTCATTCTCGAAGGCGCAATCCGCGTGGTCAAAGCAAGTGCGAGCGGCCGCGAACTGCCGCTCTATCGGGTAACCGCGGGAGAGAGCTGCATCATCAGTTCGAGTTGCCTATTAGGCCACACCGACTACAACGCGCGAGGCGTGACCGATGGCGCCACGACACTGGGACTACTGCCGAACAAAGTCTTCCAGGAGTTATTGGGCGAGCCGGCTTTTCGGGAATTTGTCTTCTCGCTTTTCTCGGAGCGCATGGCCGAATTGATGCAGTTGGTGGAAGCGGTGGCCTTTCAACGACTCGACCAGCGCCTGGCGGCAATTCTTCTGGGTAAGGGCCCGGTGATTCATGTGACCCATCAGCAACTGGCGGATGAACTCGGGAGCGTGCGTGAAATGGTCAGCCGTCTTCTGAAGCGCTTTGTGGATCAGGGGCTGGTTCGGCTCGGACGAGAGCAGATCGAAGTGCTCAACCCTCCGGGCCTGCGCCAAATCGCCTCTGTGACTTAGGTTACTTACGAATACGCTCGTCGATGTTTTAATGCTTGCTCACTTGCATACTTCTTGAGGAGCAGATCAATGAAATTGAACGTTGGCGGTATCGACCGAGTCCTGCGCATAGTCGCCGGACTCGGGCTGATTGTCTGGGCGGCGATGGATGGCCCGGTGTGGGCATGGATCGGGTTGCTTCCGTTGGCGACCGGCGCAATCGGTTGGTGTCCGCCGTATGCGATTTTTGGCATCAGCAGTTGTCGGGCGAAAGCGCAAAGGTGACCGGTCTTCTTGGGGCCGGCGTTTACCTATGTAAGGGATTGATCTAGCGCAACATCAGGTGATCGCAAGTGGCTTGGTCGAATTCGACTGATAGCTTGCGGACGTACCGGAATCCCGTAGTCAAGAATATGGTTTCCAGGGTATAGCCAGGCGCTTGAGATCGACGTAATCTTTTAGCAGGGAATACATCGAGTCTCCACACGGCGAGTTTCCTCCAGTCTCCTCCTCCCCCACGCAAAGTGGGGTCTCAAACTCCGGCTTTGGTAATTTCGCCGGAGCTTTTTTTTGACGTTTCGCTCCACGGCGCAATCGCGCCGTCGCTCCGGGTTCGTCGGACAGGATGCAGAGATGCGGGGAACCGACCTATTCCCGCCACTCACATTCGTGGCTTGAGCCATCTTCCGATGGCCTTGATTTCCTCCAGACAGACCGAGTGTGGCATCTGGAATTCATGCCATTCAACGCGGTATCCACGTTCGATCAGGAAATCGCGCGCAAGCAATCCGAGCGCCGGCGCCACGACGTCGTCTTCGGCACCGTGCGCCGCGAAGATTGGCGTCTCTCGATTGGCTCCGGTCGATTCGTCGGCCAGGAGTTGCAGGGAGGGAATGTAGGTAGAAAGCGCCACAATCCCGGCGAGCTTTTCAGGATGCGTGAGGCCCGTGATGTAAGCCACCGCACCGCCCTGCGAAAATCCGGCCAGGAAGATCCGATCTGTGGGAATTCCCCGCTCATTCTCTCGTGCAATGAGGCGGCGAATCGCCTCCCTGGACCGTACCAGCCCCGATTCGTCGATTTCGCGGTTGCCTGGGTCCAGCGAGACGATGTCATACCAAGCGGGCATCACGTACCCCCCATTGCACGTCACCGGAATACTCGGTGCATGGGGGAAGACGAAGCGGACACCCGGATCAGGATCAAGATCGAGTTCCGGCACAACGGGCACAAAATCTGATCCGTCAGCCCCGAGGCCGTGCATCCAGATCACCGCGAATGCAGGGACTTCGGCGGTTTCGACTTCAAGGGCAGGCAGCAGTGTCGTCACAAATTCTTGCGCCAAGAGGAGCCTGGCGGTCGCGTATCGTCGCTAATGCTTACGACGACGACAGATCATAGTTCTTCTTGGGTAGACGAAACAAAGTCCCGCTTTCAAAAACGGCGCTTTCCCCTTCTTCAAGTCGGACGATGCGGACGCCATCAGGCAACTGGGTCGCAGAGCGTTTGAGGTTCTGTAGCCATTGATTTCCCGGTGGATCGAGAATTTCCAGTATCGAACTCCGTCGCCGTGACATGAAAAGCTCCTTGAGCGCGTTAGAAGGTACCGACAGGGTGCATGGTGATCCTGTAGACGCCCCGGGGGTAGACGGGTGAAGGCCCGCACCCAAGTGCGGGCCTTCAGGCAGTCGGCGGCGGAGGGCGCCGGCCGCCGGGAAAACTAATCCTCGCAAAAGTACTTCCGGGTATCCGCCAGGAACCTACGGATCGCGTCATCGTTCATACATCGGTATCCCTCGGGTCTGGTTTTGGATCACGACAAGTAGATGCGACTGATGCCCTGAAAGTTCAAGTGGCGAATGCAACAATTCCTTGCCGAGTTCGGGCGCGGCGGTCCTGCGATGTCCCACGTCTGTTGTCAGCAGGCTACTGCTGACTCGTCTCGTTGGGCGCAGCAAATGGCCGCCGCGGCGGCATTGGCAAGGGCTCGCGGCAGCTGTGGAAAATCCATCGATTTCGCCCCGGACTATTTTGCCCATTATCGAACAGACAGGAAAATTACAAAAGAAAGCTGCCGGGTGCGACCCGGCAGCGTTTTTCTCAGGCTTGGCGGTATTTATCTCTTGGCTAAGGCCTTGGTTCCGTAGTATCCAAGGGCGCCCAATCCTACCAACGGAGCGACCAGGACAAAGGCCAGGCCGATGAAGGGTGCTGCGACCATCATGGCGGCGTGCTTGACCATCGGGAATTTGTTGAAGACGGCCTTGCCGGCGAAGTAGGCGAGCATGGCCGTTGCCACGAACGGCATCGCGACCACATAAGCCAAGCCGATGATCGGCGACGCGAGGAACAGGGCGATGTTCTTGGCGGTGTTGGCCACGGTCTTCGGTTCGACCGGTTCCGGAGTCTCGGTACGTGGGCGGCGAACGACTGTGTAAAGGGTGGGTTCCCAAGTATTCTTGGAAGCAATGTTTTCGGAACTGTTGGTTTCAGTTTCGACGATCTCGTTTTTGCGTAGCGTTCTCATGATGTTCTCCTGGAAGGTTGGTATTTAAGGTCTGCTTGACCTTAGCTACGCATTAGCTGTGCCAGGAGCGGGAGCGACAGAAATTCAACCAATAGATCAATGGGGTGCAAGACTTTTGAGGCGATGTCCGGGTCGCTCGAGCGGTGAGGAAACCGGCGGTAGTACATTTTTCTTATGCGCTTGTGCCGGGTCGATGGCGGAACTTTCGTTCAACAACAACCAGTTACGAGCCAAGGTGGGTGTATGTTTTCTTTATCGAATTCCAGCGGGTGGAATCCAATTGGTCGGAAGGCGGATAGGATATTCAAGGCCATGAGGCCACCAGTGGCCGTTCCAAATTTGCCAAGCCATCGCTCCGCCCTGCGGAGTGTCCGGCGTGAAACTTCAGCGCATCGTCCACCCGACGAGCACACCCAGACCCGTTGTGCGAATCAGATCAAAGGCGATCTGTTTGACGACCAGCATCTCCGGCAGCGGCTGGACCGCAAAATAGATCATGTAGGTGGGCACGGCGGTGAGGAATGCCACTGCCAAGCCGAAGCGAAACCCCTGACCTAGCCACGGCCTGTCCCCCCGACCTTGCATGTAAATCCATACGAATGCGACCGCAATGAACGCGTGTGCCAGGAGCATCAGCGGGAAATACTGCTGACTGTCGGATTCAGTTCGCATGATGTTCGGCAGTCGGGCGTAGTCCCCATGCAACAGCAGGCCGTGCAACAGAAAGTCGGTGAACATGGAAACGACGAAAATCAAGACGGTGGCGATCCAGAAGCGCTTGTTCATGGAAGTCTCCGCGTGAGTGCGTGAGTGCGTGAGTGTAAGTTTAAGCTTAAACTATAAGCGAAGGGAAACCATATAGTTCGACCCGGAGGATGGATATCGACTGACGAACGGTCGGTCGACCCGGTCATGCGAAAGCCATATCACATCGGGCACCAGACGCGACTGTGCGCCGATTGAAGGAGGCTCCGGGTGCCTAAGGCCGCGCGTCTTCCCGAAGCTCCGGAACAAGGTGGCGTGAGACCGCGACCGATTCTGGCTATAGTCCGGCGACTGCCCTATCCTGAAAGCATGTCCTGATAACGGAGACCCAAAAAATGAACCGAATAACTTCAATACTTGTGCTGATCCTAGCCGGCAGCCAGTTTCCAGCGATCGCCGGCGACACGGTTGCTGCGAACGATGCCTACAAGGCCGCGCAAAAGGAAGCGGCGTCGCAGTATGCGGCGGACAAGAAACTTTGCGCCGAGGAATCCACGTCCGCCGTCCGCATGCAATGCCTGAGGGACGCAAAAGCGGAGAACACCCGTGCATTGGCCGCGGCCAAGCAAAAGCTGGCCGCGGGGAGCAAGGCCAAGCCAGGCGCCGCAACCTGTGCGGAATGCGGGCAGGTGGTCGGTGTCACCACGGGAACCAGAGAGGGCAAAGGCGGGCCGATCGGCATGATCAGCGGGGGCGTTGCCGGCGCCTTGCTGGGCCACCAGATCGGCGGGGGCACCGGCAAGGATGTCGCGACCATCGCCGGTGCGGCCGGGGGGGCTTACGCCGGCAAGATGGTTGAAGAGAAACTGAGGTCCACCAAGTTCTGGTCGGTCAAAGTGCGCTTCGAAAACGGTGAAGAGCGCGCTTTCG
>JBAYJH010000318.1:0-5575 GCA_041665185.1 Sterolibacterium sp. | reverse complement strand
GGGAAGTCTCCAGGTGTCCCGTCCACACAGGCACCAGTTTTTCCCCGAACTCGCGCTGGCCGGCCACGTATGCCTTGATTGCCCGCCTGAGCTCGGATTGCGCGGCCGCGACGCGGCGGCCGGCGAAGATACCGGCGGCACCGAGAGCCATGGCCAGCAGCGCGCCCAGCCAATTCCAGCCGCCGGCTGCGAGCACGGCGAGCCCGCCGGCGAGCCCGATGCCGCTCGGATAATGGAGATAGGCAGGGCGCCGATCAAAGCTGTTCATCGGATTCCCGGGGATTGAGCGGCCGTGCGTTGCAACTCATGATTCTTTCTTCTTGGCTATTCATATTTCATAACGGCGTTATTTGCCGGACAGATTTCAGCAATGGCCTTACGCCGCAGTACGTGGCGGTTCGTTTCCCTTAACGGCGCAATTGAGATAAACCTTAGGCGCGGCCGCCGATCAACGCATTTTCCGCGTCCGGCGCCGGGTCCATGGCGCGAACAGAAGCAGAATCCGACGCCAAATCTGCATTCTCAGTGCTTCAAGCTCTTGGTCTGGTGCGGGTTGAATGACCCCGCCCCAAGCCGGGCTTCGCCAGCCATTCGACCTATTGACATTGTTTGCCTACATAGGCCTAATTGTTTTCAAGGGCAAAGTCACCGAAAGGTGGCCGCGTAAAGCTACCGGCCTAAACGCTCGATAATGAGAGCGCAGGGCGGCGGGGTTGCCGGTCAAAGACCGTCATTCCGGTTCCAACCGAATCATTCGGCGGCCTTGTCCTCGATGAGTACCCGCATTGGGTCGAGTGGCCGGATGTCGGCACGCCTGGCGCGCCATGTAGACGGCTATGGGTGGCGCCGGACCTCGCATTGAAAGGAACAGAGTGCGCTTACAGCTTCCGCGGGCACACCGCCTCGCGCGGATCAATTATCCGACGCGATCCGGTACGTTCGCTTTCTCGTTCCTGGTCCTCGTTGC
This sequence comes from Sterolibacterium sp., assembly GCA_041665185.1. Lineage (GTDB taxonomy): Bacteria > Pseudomonadota > Gammaproteobacteria > Burkholderiales > Rhodocyclaceae > JACRAR01. Next base: position 4,608 of record JBAYJH010000318.1, on the reverse strand, counting down.
CCTCTTGGCCGAGCGCGGCTTCAGCGCGGGGACCCTGGTCTTCGGCGTCGTCACGCTGCTGATCTACCCGCAACTCGCCTATCTGCACGCCCGCATTGCGGTGGATTCCAAACGCGCCGAATTCCGCAACCTGGTATTCGATTCCATTCTCATGGGCGCCTGGGCGGCACAGGTGCACTTTGCGCTCTGGCCTGTTTGCGCGGCACTGACCGGTGTGAGCATGGACAACGCCGTGTGCGGCGGCGTAGAACGCTTCGTGTCCGGATTGTTGTACTTTGCCGCCGCTGCCTTGCTTTGGGCGGTGGTGCACGGGGTCCCGTTTGAGCCTTCCACCGGACCGATCGTCACAGGACTTAGTTTTGTCGCCATTGTCGGCTACGTTAGCCGGCTCGCGGTATTTTTTCATGACCAGAACAGCCGCCTGGTTCGCGACCGCAAAGTGCTGCAGATAAGCGAAGACCAGTTCCGCTTCATCGCCGAGCACGCCGGCGACCTGGTGTCGGTCCTGACGCCGGAGTATCGTTTCCGCTACGCCAGTCTGTCGCATGAAAAATATTTCGAATCGGCGCAGTTCGCCGACGGTGCCGATTGGCTCGAACTCGTCCACCCGGAGGATCGCATGCGGGCACGCGAACTGCTGAACCTGCTGAGCACATCGCGTCGCAGCGAACGCGCCCGGTTCCGCATGCTGCCGGCCGGGGCGTCTCCGCACATGGTCGAGATCGAGGGTAACCCGGTGCGCGACGCAAGCGACAAGTTGCAGATGATCGTGCTCGTGTGCCGCGGCCTGACCGACGGCGATGACGCCAGGATCGCCGGCTCCCGGTCGATCCTGGCGTCCGAAAGTGCCGCGCCGAACGGCACGACGATCTGACCCGCTCGCGCCGGAGTCCTGTTCCGGCCGGCGCAAACGAAACGGGCCCGGGCTTCCCCAGGCCCTTGTTCGAGTGGCGCTCCCGGCAGGATTCGAGCCCACGCCCCCTGGTTCGCAGCCGACGCGGCAGGGGAACCCGTGTTTCCCTGCCGCAGGCCGAAATAAATATAACGCAGGATTGCGGCGAACCAGAATGTACAAGGGCAGTAGCCTTGCCTAGAATTGCGGACATTGCCTGGCCGACGCATCGGGCGACGGAAATTGAAATACCCATTCGAGGATGCAGGATGCCCTCGAACTGGCGCTACAGGAGCCATGAAAAATGAGAATGCTGATTGCGATAGTGCTGTGTACGCTTCTGGTCGGCTGCGAACGCAAGGTGGAATCGCCGGTTTCATCGACCAGTCAAACAAGCCCTCCGATCACCGAACAGACGGGACACCTTGCGATCAATCCGCATTTCAGCAATTCGTCCCATTTTTCCGAAGGACTCGCGCCGGTTCGAATCGGTGATGGCAAGACCGCCAAATGGGGATTCATCGACAAGCAAGGCAACATGGTGATCAAGCCGCAATTCGAGTTTGCAGACTCGTTTGCCGATGGCTTGGCAGCAGTTCGAATCAATGACAAGCAGGCCGCCAGGTGGGGCTTCATCGACAAGCAAGGCAACACGGTGATCACTCCGCAGTTCGACTTTGCCGCCGCCTTCTCCAATGGCCTGGCGGCAGTTCGAATCAGCGACGGCAAGACCGGCCAGTGGGGCTTCATCGACAAGCAGGGCAATCTGGTGATCAAGCCCCAGTTCGACCTGGAAAGCTCGTTTGCCGATGGCTTGGCCGCGGTTCGAATCGGCTCCTGGAAAGCGGGCAAGTGGGCATTTATCGATAGCCAGGGCAAGATGGTGATCAATCCGCAATTCGACCTGGCAAGTTCATTTGCCGATGGCTTGGCCGCGGTTCGAATCGGTGACGAAAAGTCGGGCAAATGGGGATTCATCGACAAGCAAGGCAAGATGGTGGTCAACCCGCAGTTTGATCAGTGCTTTCCCTTCTCGGAGGGAGTGGCGGCGGTTCGGCTCGGCGATGCCAAATCCGGCAAGTGGGGATTCATCGACAAACAAAGCAAAATGGTGATCAAACCCCAGTTCGACGATATCGTTTCCTTCTCCGAAGGTTTCGCCCCGGTTCAGGTCGGTCGCGGCAGGAGTGCCAAGTGGGGATTCATCGACACGCAAGGCAACACCGTGATCGAGCCGCAATTCAGCAGTGCAGGCGCATTCATCAGTGGATTGGCGGCGGTGCAAACCGGTAACGACACGACCGGCAAGTGGGGCTACATCGACAAGCAGGGGAAAATGGTGATCAAGCCCCAGTTCGCTGAAACCGGCGCTTTCTCCGAGGGTCTGGCGGCGGTTCGGATCAGGGACAAAGCGACAAGCAGTTGGGGTTACATCAGTCGCTGAATGTGTGCGGCGGGCGAGCGCCATAGGTCGCCGGGCCAGTCAATGGAAGATTTTTGAGGCTGATATGACAATTCAAGGCGAGCGCGGTCGAGATATGCAAAATGAGGCGGCCCCGGACAGACGCCTGGGCGGCTGGTATTTCGGCTGGAACATCGTGGCCGCGGCGACGATCGTCACCTTGTTGACGACCGGTATGCGCTTGGGCATCGGTCCGTTTTTCCTGCCCATTGCGCGGGATCTGGGCTTCAGCCGCAGCCTGCTCGCGTCGATCGTCGCCATCGGCATGCTGTGCTACGGAATCGGCATGCCGCTGGCGGGGCACCTCGTCAGCACGCGCGGAACCCGGTTCGTGCTTTTGCTGGGCACGGCCATGGTGATAGTCGCGATCGCGTGGACTGCTGTGGCGCACGATCCGATCAGCTTCCTGCTGGCCTTCGGGGTATTGCTGTCGTTCGGGTTCTCGTTCACCAGCCCGGTGGCACTGACGCCCGTGCTGAGTCGCTGGTTTACCCGTCAACGCGGCATGGCGCTGTTCTTCCTGTCGACGGGCTCGATGGCCGGGATCGCCATCATGACACCGGTGCTTGCCTACGCGATCGGCGCAGTCGGCTGGCGCAACACTTTATTCGGATTCGCGGCAGTGTTCGTGATGCTGGTGATTCCGATCGCATGGTTCGTGATTCGCGACGATGCACCTGCGCATTCCGACCTAGCGCACACAGCAGGGGTCCATCCGAACACGCCGGCAGCCGCGCCCGCGAGTCTGAGCTGGCGCCAGGCAATGTGCACGAGAACGTTCTGGAAGGTGGCTTTGGGTCTGTTCGCCTGCGGTTACAGCATGAATCTATTGGGCACCCACGGCGTGCCGATGCTGATGGACCACGGCTTCGATTCCATGACCAGTTCTTTTGGAATCGGCTTGATCGGGCTGGTCGCGATCTTCAGCACCCTGGTCCTGGGCCGGCTCTCCGATGTGCTGCCACGCAAGAACATCCTGACCGCCATCTATCTGATCCGCGGCCTCGGTTTCTTCGCGCTGTTGATGGCTGGCACGCACCACGAATTGTATGCGGTCGCGGCGATTGCCGGAGTCGCATGGGCCGGCAGCATCGCGCTGGCATCGGCCATTTTGGCCGACGTCTACGGCATCCGCATTGTTGGCATCCTCTACGGATGGACCTATCTCAGCCATCAGATTGGCGGCATGCTTAGCTCCTGGCTCGGCGGCTGGGCCTATGAAGCCTACGGCACGCACTGGATCGCATTCGGCAGCGCCGGATTGCTGCTGTTCGCAGCGGCGGCGATTTCCTTTCGCCTGCCGGCAAATGGATTTTCGCTCCGAAACAGCGGGCTTATGAGCCCGAAGGTCGCGAGCGCAAACCGCGTAGGAGAGTTTCCTTAGAACACCTCCCGCTGCGCCTCGCGGCCTCCGGCTCCCGCATCCGGCACGCGGGGCTGCTACGTGCAGCCGCTTCGCAGGCTTCTTGCCACGCAGTTCAGACAGCCGTGGATGCCGCTATTCCTTGATCGTGCACGACTCACCCTTGCAGGAGATCTCGGCATCGAGGTAGCTTACGTTGGTGTAACCCTTGCGGCCCAGGATATCAAAGGTCTTTTGGCTCTTGGCGCCAGTCGCGCAATTGACGAATACCGGCTGGTTCTTTGGAATTCTGGCGTATTCCTTCTCCAGCTGCTCAATGGGAACGTTGACCGCACCCTTGAAATGCCCTCGCGCGTAGTCGACTGCCGGACGAACATCCATTATGAACTGTCCGGAAGCGACGGCATTTTCAAAGACTCGGGGTGCAATCTGCCCCGGGCCGTAAACCGGCGTCCAGGTCACTGCTTTCGGAGGTGCCGCCAGCGCCAGCTTGTCCTTCCATGCCTTGATCGGAAAATAAGCCAACCGGCGGAAGTCCAAATCCCGGAGTTCTTCGAGCACGGCATTGACGCCATCCATCCCATTTCGCTCGATGACGATCAGCGGGGCGTTGCGCGACAGATCGGCCAAAAGCGCTTTGCCCCGGTCGCCTTTCAGATCCGAAAGGGAAAGCTGGACGGTCTGGTTTGACGCGGTGACGATGGTCTCCTTGCCAACCGCGGAGTCGACGAGAATGACATTTCCTTTCGTGATGAAAGCTTCCTCTGCCAGGAGCGGCTGCATCTTCTGGTTCCAGCCCGGAACACCGTTCCGATAGACGGCTGCACCTTCGTAGCCTAGTTTCCGGAATATTTCCGCGGAATCCACGGAGAGCGTGCACTCTCTTCCGGC
>JBAYJH010000317.1:0-5631 GCA_041665185.1 Sterolibacterium sp. | reverse complement strand
CGGCGGGGGACAGGTAGCATTCGGTCCGCGCCAGGGTCAGCAGGCGATAATCGATGCCGCCATCGATCTCGATCACGTCCAGTTCCTGCTTCAGCAAGGCGATAGTCGGCATAAAATTCTGGCGTTGCAGGCCGTGCGGATAGAGGCCGTCCGGCGGGTAATTCGAGGTCATGCAGAACACCACGCCGCGCTCGGTCAGTGCCGCATACAGGCGGCCGAGTATCATCGCGTCGGCGATGTCGGAAACGTGGAATTCGTCGAAGCACAACACGCGCGTCTGCCGCGCGATGTGTTGCGCCACCCCTGCCAGCGGATCGGCTTCGCTCTTGAACAGCTTCAACTGGCGATGCACGTCGTGCATGAAGGCATGGAAATGCACGCGGCGCTTGCGTTTGTATGGCAACTCGGCAAAGAAACGTTCCATCAACAGGCTCTTGCCGCGACCGACGCCGCCCCACAAATAGACGCCGCGCGGCACGGACGGATTGGCCAGCAATTTATGCAAGCGGGTGCGGCGCTTGTGCTTGAAAGCCACGAGCTCATCGTGCAGGCCTTGCAGACGCTGGGCAGCGGCGATCTGCGCCGCGTCGGGCGTAAAACCGCGGGCAGCGCATTCCGCCAGGAAAGCCGGGAGCATGCTCACCCGTTAAAGCACCCGCATAAGCCTGCTCAGAAATGCAAAGCGCGTTTTTCGACCGCCAGTGCCGCTTCGTGCATCGCCTCGGACAGCGTCGGGTGGGCATGGCAGATGCGGGCGAGGTCTTCGGACGCGGCGCCGAATTCCATCGCCACCACGGCCTCGGCGATCAGTTCGGACGCATTGTTGCCGATCACATGCACGCCGAGAATGCGATCGGTCTTGGCATCGGCAAGCATTTTCACGAACCCTGTGGTGTCTCCCTGGCCGAGAGCGCGGCCGTTGGCCAGGAAAGGGATTTGCCCGGCGCGGTAATCGACGCCTTCGGCTTTCAGTTGCTGTTCGGTCTTGCCGACCCAGGCGATCTCGGGATGGGTGTAAATGACCCAGGGGACGGTGTTGTAATCGACATGCCCGGCCTGGCCGGCAATCAATTCGGCGACCATGACGCCCTCTTCCATGCCCTTGTGCGCCAGCATCGGGCCCGGCACCACATCGCCCACCGCCCAGACATTGTCGAGGTTGGTGCGGCAGTGCTCGTCGACCACTATCCGGCCCCGCTCATCGAGCTCGAGGCCGACGCTTTCAGCGCCCAGTCCATCGGTGTTCGGCAAGCGGCCGACGGAGACGATCAGTTTCTCGCAATCGAGGGTGAAGCTCTCGTCACCGACTTCGTAAGCGACGTTGACCGACTTCTTGCCGACACTGACCTTGCCTATTTTGACGCCGAGCTGGATATTGAGCCCCTGCTTGCGGGTAAACACCTTCCAGGCTTCCACGGCGACCGCCTGATCCGCCGCGGCGAGAAAATCCGGTAGAGCCTCGAGGATGGTCACTTCAGCGCCGAGGCGCTTCCACACGCTGCCCAGTTCCAGGCCGATGACACCGGCGCCGATCACTCCCAGGCGCTTCGGCACGCCATCCAGCGAGAGTGCGCCGACGTTGTCGCAGACCATCTTGTTGTCGACCGAGACGTCGGGCAAATGGCGCGGCTTGGAGCCGGTCGCGACGATCACGTGCCGGGCCCCGATAACCTCGCTACCACTTGCGCCGGTCACCTCGATCCGCCAGAAGTCGTCTTCATCCGCGGCCTCCGCACCGGTGGCAACTCTCGCGGGAGGGACGACAAACTTGCCGTGGCCGACCAGCAGGGTCACCTTGTTCTTCTTGAACAGACTCTTGATGCCGCCGGTCAATTGCGTGACGATGTTATCCTTGCGCCGCATCATGGTCGCCACGTCGATCTTGACGCTGTCGCAGCTTATGCCGTGCATGACGAAAGCGTGATTGGCCTGGTCGAAATATTCCGACGATTGCAGCAAGGCCTTGGAAGGAATACAGCCGACATTGAGGCAGGTGCCGCCGAGGCGCACCTCCCCCTTCGGGTCGGCATATGCCTCGGACTCGACGCAGGCGGCGGAGAGGCCCAGTTGCGCCGCGCGGATGGCCGCTACGTAGCCGGCGGGGCCGCCGCCTATGACCAGTACGTCAAATTGTTTGCCCATCGTGATCCCCTTATACGTCGAGCAGCAAGCGGGTCGGATCTTCCAGCATTTCCTTGATCGTCACCAGGCCCAGCACGGCTTCGCGGCCATCGATGATGCGGTGATCGTAGGACATGGCGAGGTAGTTGATCGGCCGCACCACCACCTGGCCATTCTCCACCACCGCGCGGTCCTTGGTGGCATGGACGCCGAGGATGGCCGACTGGGGTGGATTGATGATGGGCGTCGACAGCATGGAGCCGAACACGCCGCCATTCGAGATTGAAAAGGTGCCGCCGGTGAGTTCTTCAATAGTCAGCTTGCCGTCCTTGGCCTTGGCACCGAAATCGGCGATCTTCTTTTCGACATCCGCCAGCGACATCTGATCGGCGTCGCGCAGAATCGGCACGACCAAGCCGCGCGGGCTGCCCACGGCGATGCCGATGTCGAAGTAGCCGTGGTAGACGATGTCGTTGCCGTCGATCGACGCATTGATCAACGGAAATTTCTTCAAGGCGGCGACCGCAGCCTTGACGAAGAAGGACATGAAGCCGAGGCGAACGCCATGCTCCTTCTCGAACTTGTCGGCATATTGCTTGCGCAGGGCCATGATCGGCGCCATATTGACCTCATTGAAGGTCGTCAGGATGGCCGCGGTGGACTGCGATTGCACCAGCCGCTCGGCAATGCGCGCGCGCAGGCGCGACATCGGCACGCGTTGTTCGGGGCGGTCGCCAATGACTGCGGCGATGTTGACCGCCGCGGGTTGAGCCAGCGCCGGCTTGGCGACGGACGCCGACGGCGCAACGCTGGTCGAAGCGACGGCCGGTGGAGCAGCCACCGTGCCGCCCAGCGCATCGGCCTTGGTGATGCGGCCGTCGCGGCCGGAACCTTTCAGGACTGAGGGATCGAGACCCTTCTCGGCCATGATCTTGCGCGCCGACGGCATGCTGTGCGGCGCGACCGGCAAGGCCGCCACGCTGCCGGTCTTGCCCGCGACTTTGATCTCGGCGGACGAGGCCACACCGGCCTTGGCCTCTGTGTCGATTTGGGCAATGGTTTCGCCGCTCACCACCGTTGCGCCGTTGCCCTTGATGATCTTGGTGATGACGCCGGCGCTCGGCGCAGGCAGTTCAAGCACCACCTTGTCGGTCTCGATATCGATCAGATTCTCGTCACGAGCGACCGCCTCGCCTTCCCTCTTGTGCCAACTCACCAGTGTCGCTTCAGCGACCGACTCGGACAGTTGCGGAACTTTGACTTCGATTAGCATGGTGGCTCCCGTGTTATCCCGCCGATCCCTTGAGCCTGGAACTCGGGCCCAAAGTCGTTTCTACTACGTTCTTCTGCTGCGCGTTGTGCTTGGAGTAGTAGCCGACCGCCGGCGATGCCGAGGCCGGACGCGCCACCACGTGCAAGGTCTGGCCGTCGCGCAACCCGGCCACCAGGTGATGGCGGGTGGCGAACCAGGCGCCCTGATTCTGTGGTTCTTCCTGGCACCACACCACTTCCTTGGCGTTCGGATACCTCTTCATTTCGGCAGCATAGACCTTCTCTGGAAATGGATAGGGCTGCTCCAATCGCAGCAGGGCGATATCGCCCTGCTTCTTGTCGCGGCGCGCGGCCAGCAAGTCGTAATAAACCTTGCCGGAGCAAAACACCACCCGCTTGACCTTCTTGGGATCGATTTCGTCGGCAGTGCCCACCTCGCCGATGATGGTCTGAAAGCTTCCCCTGGCCAGGTCGTCGAGGCTGGACACCGCATCCTTGTGGCGCAGCAGGGACTTCGGCGTCATGACGATAAGCGGCTTTCTCACCGCGCGCAGCATTTGTCGGCGTAGCAGGTGGAAGATCTGCGCCGGGGTAGACGGCACACAGACCTGCATGTTGTGTTCGGCGCAAAGCTGCATGTAACGCTCCAGCCGCGCCGACGAATGCTCCGGTCCCTGGCCTTCGTAGCCATGCGGCAGCAACAAGACCAGGCCGCACAGGCGTCCCCATTTGGCCTCGCCCGAACTGATGAACTGATCGATGACGACCTGGGCACCGTTGGCGAAATCGCCGAACTGCGCCTCCCAGACCACCAGTTCGTTCGGCTCGGCGGTGGCGTAACCGTATTCGAAACCCAGCACTGCCTCTTCGGAGAGCACCGAATCGATGACGATGATCGGCGCCTGCTTTTCCTGGATGTGCTGCAAAGGCAGGTAGTTGCCGGCATCCCAGTTTTCGCGATTTTGGTCATGCAACACGGCATGCCGATGGAAGAACGTGCCGCGTCCGCTGTCCTCGCCCGAAACCCGTACGCCGTAGCCCTCGACCAGCAAGGATGCATAGGCCAGGGTCTCGCCCAGTCCCCAGTCGAGGCCCAGCTTGCCTTCCCCCATCGCCTTGCGGTCATTGTTGATCTTCAGCACGCGCGAATGCAGGGTGAAGTTGTCGGGGATCTCGGTCACCCGTTGAATCAAGCGCTTGACATCGGCGAGCGGCACTTTGGTATTGCACTCATCGGTGTATTTCTGGCGCAGGAATGGCGTCCAATCGACGGCAAACTTGCGCTGATGATTCGACAGTACCGGATTTTCGATCAACCGTCCTTCATCCAGCGCCGCACGGTAATCGGCGATCATCTGTTCCGCCTCGCCGGCCTTCAACACGCCTTGTCCGACCAGGCGATCGGCATACAGTTGGCGCGTGCCGGGATGGGCCGCCACCTTCTTGTACATCAGCGGCTGCGTCACCATCGGCTCGTCCTGTTCGTTGTGGCCGAGCTTGCGGAAGCAGATCACGTCGATGACGACGTCCTTCTTGAACTCCTGGCGGAAATCCATCGCCAGTTGCGTCACCAGGGCAACGGCCTCCGGGTCGTCGCCGTTGACATGAAAAATCGGCGCCTCGACCATCTTGAAGATATCGGTGCAATACAGCGAAGAACGGTAGTCGCGAGGATCGGACGTAGTGAACCCGATCTGATTGTTGATGACGACGTGCACCGTGCCACCGGTACCGAAACCGCGCGTCTGGGAAAAATTGAGCATTTCCTGGTTGACGCCCTGTCCGGCCACTGCCGCATCGCCATGAACCAGCACCGCCAGCACCTGATCGCCGGTCTTGTCGCCGCGGCGGCGCTGGCGCGCATAGACCGAACCCTCGACCACCGGATTGACGATCTCCAGGTGCGAGGGATTGAACGCCAGTGTCAGATGCACGGGGCCACCCGGCGTCGCGACATTGGAAGAAAAGCCGTTGTGGTATTTCACGTCACCGGCTGACAGTTCGTCGGCGTGCTTGCCTTCGAACTCGGAAAACAGCTCCTGGGGAGACTTGCCCAGGATGTTGACCAGCATATTGAGGCGGCCGCGGTGGGCCATGCCAATGACCACCTCCTGGATGCCGTAGTGGCCGGCCGCACGCACCAACTCGTCCATCGCGACGATGGCCGACTCGCCGCCTTCGAGCGAAAAACGTTTCTGCCCAACGTACTTGGTATGCAGATAACGCTCCAGCGTCTCG
>JBAYJH010000316.1:0-5641 GCA_041665185.1 Sterolibacterium sp. | reverse complement strand
GCGCCCTGGTCGGCCTGGGCGTATCGGTGACTTTCATCGCCATGCTGAAGCTGATCGCCGTATGGTTCGAGGAGAGCCGCTTCGCCACCATCAACGGCTTGTGCATGTTGGTCGGCAATCTCGGCTCGATCCTCGCCGGCGCGCCGCTGGCCTGGCTGACCCAGGTCGCATCCTGGCGCGAGATCTTCGCGGCGGTCGGGGTGCTGTCGCTGCTCATCGGCGTCGCCAGCCTGTTCCTGGTCAGCGACGGACCGGTCGCTCCCGGCCAGCAGCAGCGTAGCGGGGCGCGCATCGACCGCGGCGCATGGTTGGCTGGCCTGCTCACGGTAGTGCGGAATCGCGCCACCTGGCCGGGGTTCTTCGTGAATCTGGGCATCGCCGGCAGCTTCTTCGGTTTCGCCGGCTTGTGGGCGGTGCCCTATTTCACCCAGGTGCTGGGCATGACGCGGGCGGTCGCCTCCAACCACATCAGCCTGTATTTTCTCGGATTCGCCGTCGGCGCGGCGCTGTGGGGACGGATTTCCGATCATTTCGGGCGGCGCAAGCCGATCATGCTGGTCGGCAGCTTGCTGCATGCGCTGGGCTGGCTGGTGTGGCTGTCCGGCATGGCAATGCCGTTGTCGGTCACCTATCCGTTCTGCCTGCTGATGGGCTTGCTTACCGCCAGCCTGACCTTGTCATGGGCCTGCGCCAAGGAGGTCAACCCGCCGCTGCTGTCCGGCATGGCGACCAGCGTGGTGAACGTCGGCGTGTTCCTGGGCCCGGCGATATTGCAGCCGCTGGTCGGCTGGGCCATGGATCGCAGTTGGCTGGCGACTCACGGCGTGGCGGTGGATGGAGCGCGGAACTATGCCGCGGCCGACTATCAGGTGGGCTTGCTGCTGATGGCCGGCGCCGCTTTCTTTGGCTGCCTGGCGACCTTGCTGCTGCGCGAGACCGGCTGCCGCAATATCTGGAAGGAAACGGCGTGAGAGCAAGAATCCTGTTCGCCCATGGCGCGCGCAATCCCGACTGGGCTCAGCCCATCCTCGCCATCCGCGACGCCGTGCGGGCGCGCCGGCCGCAGGTGCGGGTGGAGGCGGCTTTCCTGGAGTTCATTGCCCCGCAACTACCGGAAACCATCGACCGCCTGGTCGCCGACGGTTTCATGGAGATCGTCATCGTACCGATTTTCATGGCGCAGTCCGGGCATACCAAGCGCGACCTGCCGGCGTTGCTGGATGCTGCCCGCGTGCGCCACGCCGGACTGGTGATCGAAGTCGCGACGCCGATCGGCGAAGCGGCCGAAGTGGTGGCGGCGATCGCCGAATACGCGCTGAGGGTCTAGCCACCACCAGCGGGATTTCGCCCCACGCCCGGCACTCCACTTGCGCGCTGGATTGTCGCAGTGCAAGCTCCGCGCCGGAATTTCGGAAAGAATCCACGGAAGGCCTAGACTGGAAGTGGTTATCCGCCTGACGACCGGATTCAGGGGGAAGAAAGGCCGGGCGTTGACGATTTCGTATATTAGTGTACACTTATACACTATGAAGACTACATTCAAACTGCTTTCCCTGGCCTTGGCGGCGTTATTGGTCACCCTGCCAGGAATTTCCGTGGCGCAGTCGCTGGCGACCGGCCTGGTCGAGCTGCGTGAAGTCGAACTGAGCTATCCGGCCGAGGCCGTCGTCGAGGCCGTGCGGCAGGCCACCCTCACTGCCCAGTTGCAGGGACGCGTCATCGAGGCGCGGGTCGATGCCGGTAGCCGCGTCAGGGCTGGCGAGGTGCTGATGCGCATCGACGAGCGCGAGGCGGCCCAGGTCCAGGCCGGGACGCAGGCGCAATTGGCCAACGCGCGTGCCGGCTTCGAACGCAGCAAGAGCCTGCTGGCGCAGAAGTTCATCAGCCAGGCCGCCGTCGACAAAGCCGAGGCCGACTTCAAGGCCGCTTCCGCCAGCGCCGGCCAGGCAGGCATCGCCACCGGTTACGCCAACGTCACCGCGCCCTTTGCCGGCGTCGTCGCCCAGCGCCACACCGAGCAGGGCGAACTGGCCAGCCCCGGCAAGCCGCTGCTGACGGTGTTCGATCCCAAGAGCTTGCGCGTGGTCGCCAACATTCCCCAGCACAAGCTGGCCGAGGTCAGACAGCTACTCCGCGCCAGGGTCGAGTTTCCGGAGACCGGCAAATGGGTGGACGCGCTGCGCGTCGAGGTCCTGCCGACGGCGGACAGCCAGACCCACGTGGTCCGGGCCCGGGTTTACCTGCCCGACCATCTGGAAGGCGTCCTGCCCGGCATGTTCGTGCGCGCCCACTTCATGATCGCCAAAGCCAGGAAGTTGCTGGTGCCTGCCGCAGCGGTGCTGCGCCGGGGAGAACTGACCGGGGTCTATGTCATGGACGACAAGGCTCTGCCGCACTTGCGCCAGGTGCGCCTGGGAGAGTCGCTCGCGGGCGGCAATATCGAGGTATTGGCGGGACTGGCAGCCGGCGAAAAAGTGGCGCTCGATCCGGTCAAGGCCGGTATCGCTCTGAAACAGACCAAATGAGACGTGGTTTTGAAACGCTCCAGCCACTTATCCGGGGCGTGGCACTTTCTGCCCGCACGCCTTTAACCGAGCCAAGATAACCATGGGAATATCCGGACGCATCGCCGAATTCTTCCTGCGCCATTCGATGACGCCGCTGATCGCCCTGATCGCCCTGCTGTTGGGGGCGTTCGCGGTCCTGGTCACGCCGCGCGAAGAAGAGCCGCAGATCAACGTGACCATGGCCAACGTGTTCATCCCGTTTCCCGGCGCCTCCGTGAAAGATGTCGAGGCCCTCGTGTCCCGGCCGGCGGAGCAGGTGTTGTCGCGGATTTCCGGCATCGAGCATGTCTATTCCGTATCGCGCCCGGGGATGTCGGTGATCACCGTACAATTCGTCGTCGGGCTGGACGCGGTGCAGGCGCTGGTGCACCTGTATGACACCATCAACTCGCACCGCGACTGGGTGTCGCCCAACCTCGGGGTGCTCGATCCGATCATCAAGCCGAAGGGCATAGACGACGTCCCCATCGTCACCCTGACTTTCTGGAGTCCCGCGGATGCGGATGGCGGTCCGGGCAAGACCGCCTTCGATTTGCAGCAGGTGGCCCGCGCCACCGAGATCGAGCTCAAGCGCATTCCCGGCACGCGCGACGTGGCCACCGTCGGCGGGCCCGGCCATGTGATCCGCGTGCTCATGGATTCCGACCGCATGAACGCCCACGGCGTGACCGCGCAAGACCTCAAGGCGGTGCTGCAAGTCTCGAATGCCTCGCAGCCGTCCGGCAACCTGGTCAGCGGCAATACTGAATTGCTGGTGCAGACCGGCAACTACATCGAGTCCGCCACCGACGTGAAACGCCTGGTGGTGGGCGTTCACGGCGGCAAGCCGGTGTTCATGGCGGACGTCGCCAAGGTCCTCGACGGCGCCGACCAGCCGTCGCAATATGTGTGGTTCGGCGCCGGCGCGGCGGCCAAGACCAAGGGCATCAACGCGCCCGGCGACTATCCGGCGGTGACGTTGTCGATATCTAAAAAGCCCGGCGTCAATGCCGCCGATATCGCCGCAGCGGTGATCACCCGCGCTACGGCGCTGAAAGGCTCGGTGATCCCCGATGGCGTCGAGTTCACGGTGACGCGCAACTATGGCGAAACGGCCACGGACAAAGCCCAGAAGCTCATCGGCAAGCTGATCTTCGCCACCGCCTTCGTGGTGCTGCTGGTGCTGTTCGCGCTGGGCAAGCGCGAAGCGGTGATCGTCGGCGTGGCGGTGTCGCTGACCCTGGCGGCGACGCTGTTCGCCTCCTGGGCCTGGGGTTTCACTCTGAACCGGGTGTCGCTGTTCGCCCTGATATTCTCCATCGGCATTCTGGTCGATGATGCCATCGTGGTGGTCGAGAACATCCACCGCTGGCAGACCCTGGAGCCCGGCAAGGCGCTGTGGCAGATCATCCCAGCGGCAGTGGACGAGGTCGGCGGGCCGACCATTCTGGCGACCTTCACGGTGATCGCCGCACTGCTGCCGATGGCCTTCGTCACTGGCCTGATGGGGCCCTATATGAGCCCGATCCCGATCAATGCCTCAATGGGCATGTTCATTTCCCTGGCCATCGCCTTCGTCATCACTCCCTGGCTGGCCTTGAAGCTGCTCGGCGGCAAGGCGGGCCATGGCCAGCACTCCGCATCGGGGCCGGTCGCGGCTGCGCCCGCCGGCAAGTTGGCAAACCTGTTTCGCCGGATACTCACACCTTTTCTCGATCAAGCCAACGGCAGGCGCGCCCGCCGCAATTTGTGGATCGGCATACTGGCGGCAATCGCGTTCTCGATTTCCCTGGCGGTGGTCAAGCTGGTGGTCCTGAAAATGCTGCCGTTCGACAACAAGAGCGAGTTCCAGGTGGTGCTCGACATGCCGGTGGGTACGCCGCTGGAAGAAACCGCCAAGGTGTTGCGCGAAATCGGCACGCATCTGGCGACAGTCGAGGAAGTCAGCGACTACCAGGCGTATGCGGGCGTCGCCAGCCCGATCAACTTCAACGGCCTGGTGCGCCAGTACTACCTGCGCGCGAGTTCCGAGATGGGTGACATCCAGGTCAATCTTGCCGACAAGAAACACCGCCATCGCCAGAGTCACGAAGTCGCGGTATCGGTGCGCGATGCGGTCACGGCGATCGCCCGCAAGCATGGCGGCAACGTCAAGGTGGTGGAAGTGCCACCGGGCCCGCCGGTGCTGTCGCCCATCGTCGCGGAAATATATGGTCCCGACTATGCCGGCCAGATCGCCGTGGCGAAGCGGGTGCGGGAACAGTTCGAAAGTACCGCCGACATCATCGGCGTCGATGACAGCAGTTCGTCTCCGGTGCGCAAGGTGGTGTTGCGCGTGAGCCAAAGCAAGGCGGCGCTGCTTGGCGTGGCGCAGAAGGACATTGTCGAAGTGGTGCGCCTGGGCCTGGCCGGCGAGGACGTGACGCCGGTGCACGACGGCGAAGCCAAATACGAAATACCGGTGCGCATTACCCTGCCGGCGGAGCGGCAGAATTCCATCGACCAGTTGTTGAAGCTGCGCGTGCGTTCCCGGGAAGGCGCCCTGGTGCCGATCTCGGAACTGACCGAAGTGCAGGTGCAGCCGCGCGAGCAGGTGGTCTATCACAAGGACTTGCTGCCCGTGGTGTACGTCACCGCGGATATGGGCGGCAAGCTCGATTCGCCGCTGTACGGCATGTTCGACATTCGCGCCAAGGTCAAGGACATGCCGCTCGACGCCGTCAAGGGCGGCGGCGGTACGTTGGGCGAATATTTCGTTCACCAACCCAAGGATCCTTATGCCGGCTTCAGTCTCAAGTGGGATGGAGAATGGCAGGTAACCTACGAAACTTTCCGCGACATGGGCATCGCCTACGCCGTGGGCCTGGTGCTGATCTACTTGCTGGTGGTGATGCAGTTCAAGTCCTACCTGGTGCCGCTGATCATCATGGCGCCGATCCCGCTCACCATCATCGGCGTCATGCCCGGTCACGCGCTGGCAGGCAGCCAGTTCACGGCGACCTCGATGATCGGCATGATCGCCCTCGCGGGCATCATCGTGCGCAACTCCATCCTGCTGGTGGATTTCATCAACCAGCAAGTCTCTGAGGGCGTCG
>JBAYJH010000315.1:0-5641 GCA_041665185.1 Sterolibacterium sp. | reverse complement strand
GGACTTCGTCATTGAAGAGTTGGAGGTCAACCCCTTCACCTGCTCGGCCGGCGCGCTCGTCGCGCTCGACGGACTGTGCCGCTTCGGCCGGCCGCAGAGCGTCCGCCCGCCGCGGCCTCAGGGCAAGATCGACAAGCTGTTGCATCCGGCTTCGATCGGCATCATCGGCGCATCCGCCACGCGCATGAACTTCGGCCGGATCACCCTGAAGAACATCATCGCCTCCGGTTATGAAAAGTCGCGGCTGCGCGTCATCAATCCCGACGGCCAGGAAGTCGATGGCGTGCGCTGTGCGCCGAGTCTGGGAGCGCTGGAGAGCAAGCTGGACCTGTTGATCCTGGCGGTGACAGCCGATGTCGCCTTCGGAATTGTCGATGAGGTGATCAGGACCGATGCCGTGGAATCGGTGCTGTTGATCCCCGGCGGAATGGGCGAAACCGAGGCGAGCAGGGAGCCTGCCCGGCGGATGCTGGCGACCATCGACGAGGCCCGGCGGGCGGGAGTCGGACCGGTGTTCGTCGGCGCGAACTGCCTGGGTATCATCTCGCACCCCGGCAACTACGATTCCTGGTTCATTCCCGAGGAACGCCTGCCGAGAACCCAGAAGAAAGCACAACGCAGTTCGGCGTTCATCAGCCAGAGCGGTGCCTTCCTGGTTACGCGGCTCAGCAAGAACGCCTGGCTCGACCCGGCCTACATGGTCGCCTTGGGTAACCAGAACGACATCACGCACGGCGACATGGTCGAGTACTTCGCAAGCAACCCGGACGTCCACGTGATCGGGGCATACGTCGAAGGATTCAAGGATCTCGATGGGCTGGCCCTGGCGCGGGCCGTGCGCAAGGCGAGCGCTGCCGGCAAGCAGGTGGTCATTTACAAGGCCGGACAGTCCGCAGCGGGCGGGCGGGCCGCGATGGGCCACACGGCCTCGATCGCCGGCGACTACGAGGTCTGCCTGTCCGTACTCACCCAGGCCGGGGCGCTGGTTGCCAGCGATGTCAGCGAGTTCAGCGACCTGTACTACCTCTCCGACTGCATGCGCGACAAGCTCGTCGGCGGCAAGCGGCTGGGCGCCGTGGCCGGCGCGGGCTACGACACGGTGGCCATCGCCGACAGCATCCAGGTGGGCGACTTCTCCATGTCTCTGGCCGCGATCGGACCAGCGACCCGGGAACGGTTGGTAGCGATCCTGGCGTCCAAGAAGCTCGATGCGCTCATGGAAGTCCGGAATCCGTTCGACATCAACCCGGGGGCGGACGACGAGGCTCACCTGCTGTGCACCGAGGCCATTGCCGCCGAGCCGGAAGTCGATTCGCTCGTCGTCGGACTCGACCCGACGTCGCCCATGGTCAGGTCACTCCAGAAGAGCGCGCGCGCGGGCTTCGACATCGACAGCCCGGAGAGCATAGTCCAGACGCTGCCGGCGCTGGTCGCCTCCTGTCCGAAACCCATCGTGGCCTTCATTGACGGCGGCCCGCTCTTCGACCCGATGGCCGACAAGCTGATGGAGCAGGGTGTCTGCATCTTCCGCTCCAGCGAGCGCGCCACTCGGGCGCTGGTCCGCTATACCGAGGCGCGGCTGCGCGCGGCGCGCCTGCGTGGCGAGGCAGCGCCTGGCGGCTAGCGATCCTGTCCTTTGGCAACCATCACTCAACTTGACGCCTGGGGGGATTAAAGGCAGCATCCGGCCATGCAGCCGATGACCGACTATTTTAGGGACGACGTGCTGGAGAAGCGGCCCTATATCCGCCTGGAGTGGTGCCAGGCCGCGCTGCAAAACCCACTGCGGCGCGAAGTGCAGCCCGAGGATGGGCGCATCCGACATTGGGTGTGGGTTAGCGAGATCAGTCGCTATTTGCGCGTGGTCACGTTGCCCGACGGCGTGACGCTGCATAATGCCTTCCCCGACAGGAGATTCAAGCCATGAGAATTAACTACGACGCTGCGACGGATTCGCTCTACATCCATCTGGCCGAGCGTCCCTCGGTGGATTCCGACGAAGTGGTGGATGGGGTTGTGCTGGATTACGACGCTGCCGGCGCCTTGGTTGGCATCGATGTGCAGCATGCCAGCCAGAAGGCCGACATACACCGGCTTGCGCTAAGCCATATGCCGCTCACCAGCTTGGAAGCGGCTTGAGGCCAAGCGACGCTCGCTCACGGCTCTTGTGTCGTGATGCCGGAAGAATATGTGGTTTGCAGTGAGTCACTACCGACATGTCTTTTGCGCAGCATCGATGAATTCAGGAAGCATCGAGCCGGGCCCCTTTGGCTTGGATTTGCCTGGACGCTTGCCTGCTCTTAGCCTGGCTGTGGAGCGCACGGCGAGATGGGTGTCGTGGCCTCCGGTTCTCTAGAAAATCCGATCCTGACCCCTTTGATCGTTCATCTGCTGTTATTCATTAGTCTTTTAAATTCCGCTTGAGCGTTCTCCGAATCCCGTTGGGCTTTCTTGCTGTATTCCTCCAAATCCTTTTGCGACTGCTCCATCTTCTGTTTGAATTCCTCTTGCGTATTCCTTATCTGTTGAGATACTGCGAAGATGCCAATGACTCCAAACATGGCAAGAACAATGCCTATTGCGCCAAGGCTCTGTTGACCACGGCGATATGCAATGACTCCGCAAATAAATGCCGCTGGTACAAGCAGTACCGCCGCGAAATAGGGCATTAGAATTGAAGCAAATCCCAGTCCCGCAGCAACGATACCAATTGTCGGAGTTGCTTCTTTCGGTTTGCTGCCAGCTATTGGTGTGTTCTTGGTTGGTGCGCCACAACCGGGACAAGAAGTGGCTTGATCCGAAACTTCGCGCCCACACTCTGAACATTGAATTAGTGACATTGCGTATCCCTCGCATTTGGAACGATGTGCAACACAGGCAATTGAGTCACGAGCAGTTGTCGGATATGCTGGTTAGCATACGCTTCCTCTCTGATGGCATCAATCCTAAAATGGCTACTTAAGGCTTCAGGATACTTCTGAGCTAGAAAACGTTCTTGTGCCACCTCTCTGTCCAACCTGTCACGAACTTGACCGCACCAGTCGCCCACCATTCACAGAATCAAATGTTCCAGGCTCGGGTTTTCCTCCCGTAGTCAAAGGGGCCAGGATCGGATTTTCTAGGGAAAAGGACGCCGTTACACGCGGACACACGGCGGGATGGGCGTCGGGGGTGACGATTTGTGATAACCATGAGGAGGCCACGACGCCCATCTCGCCGTGCGCTCCACAGCCAGGCTACAAGCGGGAAAGCGTCCAGGCAAATCCGATCCTGGCCCCTTTGAACCTCCCGGATGGCATACGCATCATTGCCATTCCCCGGCATAATCCCGTCAATGCTTTTACCTTCGGTGGCATTGTCCGTGATGCCGGGCTTACGGTGGAGCAATTCAGAGTAAGCGGTCTTCTACCGACGCTATTGACTACGCCGTCCAGCCCGATTTACGAAATGTGGGAGCCTACAGAGTAGTAATGGTTAAAGAAGGTTAAAGGGGCCAGGCACGGGGCGCTAGCCAGCAAAGAAAATCCTCGACAGACAACGGTTTTTGCGTTTCCCGCGCAGCCCTTACGACCCTAGTAGCCAGTCATGCTGCCGTTGATGGATAAAGCCGATGAAGCTTGCTGCGAGCATCGCGGATCGTAAAGCGCCAGTTGATAGGCTGGCACCTGCCGTTTCGTTCGGTGACGTTGGCATTGATGCGTCGGCGCAAGGTGGCCTCGTCGGAAACCCGTCCAGCCAAGCATGTACGCGCCAGGACCGAGAATTCCATTTCCGCCATGTTGAGCCAACTGCCATGCTTTGGCGTGTAATGGAAATCCAACTTCCTGGCGATGGCCCGGGCTTCTTCGGGTGGAAACGCCTCATAGAGCGAGGCGGTCTTGTGGGTGTTGAGGTTGTCCAACACCACGCGGATCACGTCGGCGTCCGGGTACATCTCGACGACATGCTTCATAGTTTGGGCAAACTCGATCTTGGTACGCCGCTCTGTGACCAGCACTTTGCGCAACCCGAGTTTCGGTTCGCTGATCATCATCAGATCGCGAACGCCATTGCGCTTGTACTCAACGTCGAAGCACTCCGGATGGCCTGGAGTCGCCGGGATCCGCTCACGCACCTCGGCAATCAATTGCTTGGGGCTTTCGTCGAAACACACCATCGGTCGCTTCTCGTCGTAAGGTTCTTCGTACAGGTCCAGCACATCTTCCATCGCGGCTACATAGTCGGCGCTGACCTCTGGGATGCACCACATTCGCTTCTGCCACGGCTTGAGGTCGTTTTTTTCAGCGTCTGCCGTACTGCCTCATGGCTATACGACTCGGCAAAGCCCAACTCCACCACCTTGCCGGCCAATAGCCGCAACGTCCAGTGGTCGTGCCCTTCCGGTGCTTCGCTACAGGCAACCGCAATCAGGTGGGCACATTGCCGTTCATCCAGCTTCGGCTTAGCTCCCGAATGCGGGCCATCTTTCAGGGCGCGATCCAACCCTTCTTCGACAAACCGTTGCCGCACCCGGCCAACCGTCGCGTATCCCACATTCAGCACCGCCGCAACTTCCTCGTTCTTCATGCCCTCGTCCGCTTTCAGCAGAATCCGCGCCCGCGCCAATGTTCGCGCACCGCGCTTGCCCTTCCTGATCAACCCCAGCAGCTGTTCGCGCTCTTCGTCCGTCAAATCAACCCGGTACTTGATCCTCATGTCCGCCTCCCGTCACGAAAGGCTTCAGCGTATGCCTCGATTTCAACGATCATTCGCCAAAGCATCGGCGGTTTCTTCCATCAATCTTTCGATGACTGACTACTAGACTCCGAGTTCCCGAGCCAAATGTTTGCTGGTTTGCCGCAGGACGGTGGCAGAGATTTTTCCGAGCTTTATTGCATCGTCGGCTTCAATGGTGGCGATTTTGGCGGTGCGGATTACGGAGGCGACTGGCAGGCCTGTGTCAGCGAGATTGTTGATTGGCACATCACCTGGCCAGCCCCGGTTTTCTGCGCTGGTAATCATTAGTACCCACAACAGTCTGTGCGTATCTTCGAGGTCGCTGGAAGAAACGACCAGAGCGGGGCGTGATTGCCGTGTCGAGCGGTCAGTGTAGGGGAAAGGGACCTTGATGACATCACCGCGCTTAAAGTTTGCCATAAGCTTTCCTGTCCGCTGCTGAATTCCATTCGTTGAATGTTCGGAACGGGTCTTCAGATTTGCCGCCGTCGGCTTTGGTGAGAATGACGCGATGGTCTTCGATGACATACGCCAACTCGTCACCGGTCTCAAGATGTAGCGCAGCGCGTACCGGCTGGGGAATTGTTGTTTGTGCCTTGGTTGTCAGTTTGCTGGTGATCATGGGAGTCTCCGTCCGGAAGTAATAATGTAAGGAAATTCCTTTCGCCGGTCAATACGGAGAGATCAAAGGGGCCGTGTTCTGAGGTTCCCACACGAATCGTATAGTGCCATGGGGGCCAGGGTGGCAATTGAAGGAGCCGCGGTCGCATTAGAGCCCCATCTGCTTTTCAATCCCGACTGGTGTGAGCTTCCCCCGAAATTTCGTCTTCCAAGAAATGGGGTATAACGCCCCGGTAAATTGGAAGGAGAAGCGAAGTTGAAGAAGATACCGAAGCAGGAATACACGCCGGAGTTCAGAGAACTG
>JBAYJH010000314.1:0-5660 GCA_041665185.1 Sterolibacterium sp. | reverse complement strand
TCTTGCGTTTTGAGATCGCCATGACCGCCGGATCGCCGTCACCCGTAAAAGGGTAGGCGACCTTGCCCAATGATCGCCGATAGTCCGCCAGGGCGTCCATGGTTTGCGGAAACACATCGATCACCGCGGCTTTCGTGGCCCGCTTGGACGGCCAGATGTACAGGCGCCAACCGCCTTCCTTGAATTCAAAATCGCCCATCTGCAGCCGCGCAATCTCAGAAATCCGTAACCAGGACAGGTAGGCCAACCGGAACAGCCACCGGCAACGCTGGTAGTGCTTCTCGTCCCGCGGGGTTTCGCGCGGCATGCCTTCGATGGAAACCAGCACAAAATGGATGTCCTCTAAGGATAAGAGGTGCTCCAGATCCTCTTCGCCCTCGATCTCAACCCGTTCCCGGGGTTTTCTGGGCTCTCGGCGGGCGGCGACGACGCGGCCCATGGCGGCCACGGGATTGCTGTTGCGAAACTCGAGATCCTTCAGTTTCTCGAAGAACACCGACAACTTTGACCGGGAGAGCTCCAGCGACTGGTCGGAAAGCCCCTTGGCCCGCTTGAGCCAGCCATGCTGACCGTAGAGCGGGGCAGGGGAGCGCAGGAAGGCGAAATAGGCCGAAATGTCGGCCACGCCGAGGCTGGCCAGGACGTTGCCGGGCGGATAGCCCACATGGTTCAGCCAGGTCATGAACCGGCTGACTTCGCCTTTGTATGACCGAGCCGTGGTGAGTGGAGCCAGCGCCAGGTCGGCAAAGTAGACCGACACCGCCCAGGCGTCATCGTGAGCGGCCGGCAAAATGCTGCCCGGCGTCAGCGCCAAACGTGCATTGGGGGTTTGCGGCGTCGCGGAGGTGTCCTGGGGCTGTTGCATCAAAGGGCCTCCGCGCAAAACGCCGCCGGCGTCAGGATTCGGGTATTTTCAAGATGGCCAAGCTTGAGGAGGCCGGCACGTTGATCTCCGGTCACCAGGTAGTCCGCCTCCCCGACCACCGCCATGGCCAGCAGGAAGGCGTCAAACGGATCATCGGCCTCAATGTCCGAGGGCAGGGACGCCAGAACAATGGCGCGTTGCAAGTTGTTCACCATCGTGCCCACCCGATGCGGCTGCAGTACCGCCTTGAATTTGGGGTAGCGGCTGGCCCGCCGCAGTTCGTCGAGCTGCTTCACTGAGGTCACGATCTCAAAGCGTGCCGCGCGCCAGGCGCGATAGATGAGCTCGGGTGGCCCGTGGGGCGAGAGGAGGGCACTGAGCAGGACGTTGGTGTCCAGAACGACACGCATTACGCGTTACGCGCCCACTGGACCGCCTCGGCGACGACGGCCGCGAGTTCCAGCTCGCTGACATTGGCGTTGGCAGCCTTGGCGTCCTCAGCGGTCAGCTCCAGGATATGCGACCGAACCGCTTCCTCGATGAAGCGCGACAGTTCGCCTTTGCGGCCGCCGCCCTGGCCGGCGAGGTACAGACGGACAGACTGGTCGGTGTCTGCGGAGACCGCGACATTCCACCGGACTGAATTCATAGACGTTCTCCGTGTGTTAGTGTATTCGTGTAACGGTGTTTATACACCTAACAGGGCCGTCCTGCAAGGGAATAGTCGGCCCAAATGCGCCTGAGGACCGTCTGCAAGCCCTGTCAAACAACGTAATCCGGGACGGCTGGGTGTCCTGCATTTCCATACCAGGATTCTACGCTATATATTCCGTGATTGCATTATATCGGATAAATAACGAAAACAACATAGCGTAAATACGTAATATGTGATATGCTTTATCAAATAGTATCGCTGGGAGCACTCATGGCCACGGACATTCAACCACTCGTTTCTAAGGCGCTGGCAGATCTTGGCCAAGGCGCATCGCGCCGTGAGCGTGTCTTTGCGGTCGCAAAGATATGGCACCGCCACAATGGAACGCTGCCTACCATCGATCTCGCCAGGAATCTCTCCGGCGGGCGTGGCAGCCTCACAGACGTGTCTCGCGACCTCAAAGACTTTGCAGCCACGGTTGCAGTTAAGACGGAACGCCTGATCAACACGCCCGACATGCCAGAGGATCTCGGGATTCAAATCAATGACCTGGTGAATCAATTGTGGTTGGCCGCCACCACCAAGGCCGCCGGCGAATTCAACATCGAGCGCGCCGAACTTCAGGCCCACAATGACGAGCTGGGCAGCAAGAACAAGAATTTGGAAGCCGAACGCCTTCAGGCGCTCACCGATCGATCGGCCGCCCTGGAGCAATTGGCAGCCGAGCAAAGGAATGTAGCCAGCCTGAAAGAGATCGCTAGAACCTTGGAAAACACTGTTTCGGACCTCAAAGCGACTATTGGCCAGCTTCAGGCTCGCATCGGTGAAATGGAAACCGACAAGCTGCGGACGGCCAGAGAGCATGATGCCGCGGTCACAGGTCTCAAGTCCCAGGCCCTCGATCGCGACAACCGAATTCTTGACCTCCAGAACGCGGCCGCCACCATCAAGGCCGGATATGAAGAAAAAGTTGCTGCTGCCATGACTCTGGAATCAGAACACCGGATTCGTGCCAACCAGGCGGAGCAGGGCAGGCAGACTGCTCAGGCAGCCTTGGAAGTTGCCAGCAATGAATTGGCGACAATCAAAGGACAGCAACAGGCCATGAACTCCCGCATTCAGGATCTCGAGCAAGGACGGGATGCCGCAGTCGGCCAGGTTGCTGTGCTCACCCATTCACTGGAAACCGAAAGGGCAGGGCGGCTGGAGGTTGTTGCGTTGAACATCAAATTGAAGACTGAGGTCCAGGAGAAGTCAGGCCTCATTCAGACATTGCAGGGGCGAGTTGCTGATCTCGAGACGAAGGCGTTCAAGGAAAAACGATGAAACCAACCCTCGCCCTGTTACTCGCTATCATCTCGGCTACTACCTCTGCCGCCGACCTCCCCGACCGCACTCTTACCCCGGGTGCCCTCAACCCAGATGTCCGCCAGGACAACATCCAGAGCACCGTCTGCGTGAAGGGTTTCACCAAGACGATCAGGCCGCCGGCGTCCTTCACGAACAAGCTGAAAAAGCGGCAGCTCCGGCAATACGGCTATAGCGACACCAACCCGAAGCACTACGAAGAGGACCACCTGGTTCCCCTGAGTGTTGGCGGACATCCAACGGATCCCAACAACCTCTGGCCTCAGCCACGGAATTCGGAATGGAGTGCAGCCAAAAAGGATCAGCTTGAATTCGCCATGTACAAGGCGGTCTGCCGTGGTGATGTCACTCTTGAAGATGCCCGCCATGCCTTCGCAACCGACTGGATCGCGGCCTACAAGCATTACGGAAATCTGCTCGGCAAGTATGGCCACGGTCGAGTTGAATGATCGAACGTTCCCTTCCTACTCGAAACCCAAGGGCCGCTGCCCCCTCGACGCCGGCTGTTGACGTTGCGCCATCTCATCTCAGCCTGTCTCAATTCCTGGCACCCCTCGTTGCAGCAATCAAGAACGTCGCCACGAGCGTATGGGTCGCCGCGGAGATCAGCGAGATCTCGGACACCCATCATGTCTACATCACGCTTGTGGAAACAGACGCCAATGGCACCAGGTTGGCGCAGCTGAAGGTGTCCCTGTGGGCCAGCGGCAAGGCAAAGCTGATCGCCAGATTCGAGCAGGGCACCGGCGGTGAAAAGCTTCGCAAAGGACTCAAGGTTCTGCTGAAACTCAAACCGACCCTGCATCCTCTGTATGGGATCGGAGCCACCATAGAGGACATCGATCCCAATTACACACTTGGCGAGGCTGCACGCAAGCTCATCGAGCTGCGCGAGCGGCTGGTCACCGAAGGCCTTTACGATCGCCAACGTCAGCTCCAGACGCCTACCGAGTTCACCACCATAGCAGTGGTATGTCCCGCCGGCGCCGCAGGCCTGGGTGACTTCCAAAGTCATGCCGACCCACTCATGGCGGCAGGTCTATGCCGGTTCACCTACTACTCGGCGACCTTCCAGGGAGACCGGGCATCCACTGAAATAGTGACGGCCCTCCGTGCGGTCTACGTAGCCAACAAGGAATCCTCGTTCGATGCCGTCATTATCTTGCGTGGCGGCGGCGCTCAGGCTGACCTGGCCTGGCTGAATGATTACAACATTGCGGCCGCCATCAGCAAGATCCCGTTGCCCGTCTTCGTGGCGGTGGGCCACGAACGGGATAACACGATCCTGGACGAAATCGCGAACGTAACGTTCCACACGCCATCGAAAGTAATCAATCACATCACCGGCACCATCCTTGGCAACGCTCAGGAGGCCCTGAAGAACTTCGATGCCATCATCCAGCATGCAACCAAGACATGCGTGATGGCATCCCAGGTCATCGATGCCGACCTGAGCACAATCAAGGTATCCAGCACCCACCAGGTCCGCACCGCGATGGATACCGTGACCAGTTGCCGGCATGCCATTACGGCCGGCGCGAATCAGGCCATCAATCTCACCCTGGCCAGCCTCGATCAGAGTATGGCAACGCTCAAGGACGGCTCACGACGCCAGGTCGACCAGGCGGGCCAGGCAATCGACAAACACATGGACGCCATCATCGTGGAAGTCGACAAGGCTGTGGCCACGGTGGAGTCCAACATGTCGGCCGCCCGGCAAACCATTTATGGTGCCGCGATGAAAGGGATTGCTGTCGCGGAGTCGGAGATCAGCAATCATCGTCTGGCGATCAAAGAGCGGTCCTTTCTGGCCGTCCAAACGATTACGGATCGCATGAGATCGACGATGGAATTCATCATCGGCCTGGGTCCCGAGAAGACGTTGGGGCGCGGGTTTTTGATTGCACGGAAGGACGGCAAGCCGGTTACGCGGGGCGCCCAGATTGGGGCAGGGGATCAGGTTGAATTACAGTTTGCCGACAGAAGTGTTGGTGCCAGAATCAATTGAGGAGAGCAGAAATGGTGGAAGCGACGGAAACCTTCAAGACGCACTATGATAACTTGCGCGGGATCGCCGAAAAGATGCGGTCTCAGACGGAGCCGAATATTGATGAGCTGCTGCCGCTCGTGGACAGCGCTTTGAAATCGCACTCCGTGTGTGCCGAGCGGTTGGCCACGGTCAAGAAATTGTTGGATGAACGGTTTGGCGCGGAGGGCGAGCAGTAGGCGTCAGCCTCCTGAAGATATGGGTATCCGTGATTGATTATTAAGTGTGCGACGCGCAATGTTTCTGGAATATTTGGCATCAGTCCGGGTTCGGCCAGAAACTGTCATTCCGGAAATGCACCGGATAGCTGACGTTCAGCATGCGTCAGGCCACTAAATGGTATCAGGCATAATGCCATGAAACTTACGAGTTATAGCCTGAAGCCTGTTGCCTATGAATCTGATCAAATCCCGCGAACGCGTCGCTGACCACGGGGAGGTCTTTACCCCCAATTGGATGGTTGAGGCCATGCTCGACCTCGTGAAGGGCGAGACTGAGCGCATTGACTCGCGCTTCCTTGAGCCGGCATGCGGCGATGGCAACTTCCTCGTGCAGATTCTCCGGCGAAAGCTGGCCGCCGTGGAACTCAAATACGGCAAGTCCGATTTCGAGCGGCGGCACTACGCGCTGCTCGCGCTGATGTGCCTCTACGGCATCGAGCTGCTGACGGACAACATCGCCGAGTGCCGCGCGAACCTGCTGGCGATCTTCGCCGAGTATTTGGA
>JBAYJH010000313.1:0-5671 GCA_041665185.1 Sterolibacterium sp. | reverse complement strand
GGACCACGGTTCTTGTCACTAGTGTCCGGCTATCGTCACGGAAGCGGTCAATAACTCCACTGCTGTCATAGGGATGGGTGGCCTTCCGAGATTTTTCGATTTGAACTTCCAGCCGCGATTCTGGCCCCCGTCCAGTCGTCCCTGGGCGGACTCCGACAATGAGGCATGCACAGCGGCCGCGTCGTCTTCGCCCAGTTGATGGATCACTTCCCGTCCTACGAGTTCCACAAATGCGTTGCGCGGTACGGCGGCAATTACAAATTCCGAGGCTTTTCCTGCGTCGATCAGTTTCTTTGTCTCGCTTTTGCTCAATTGACCTTCCGCGAGAGTCTCCGCGACATCGAAGCGTGCCTTCGCTCCGTTCAGAGCAAGCTCTATCACAGGGGCTTCCGCGGCAAGGTCTCGCGGTCCACGCTGGCCGATGCCAACGAGTCCCACGACTGGCGGATCAATGCCGACTTCGCTCAAGTGCTCATCCACATCGCGCGTCCGATGTACGCCAGCGAGTCGCTCGGCTTCGATCTCGACAACACGGTCTACGCCTTGGACTCCACCACCATCGACCTCTGCTTGTCGGTGTTCCCGTGGGCGCGCTTCCGCGCCAGAAAGGCTGCGATCAAGCTGCACACCTTGCTTGACCTGCGCGGCCCGATCCCCACGTTTATTGAGGTTTCCGAGGGAAAACTGCACGATGTCAAGATGCTCGATCTCATCGTGCCTGAGCCCGGCTCCTTCTATGTCATGGATCGCGCCTACGTGGACTTCAAGCGCCTGCATGTGTTCCACGACGGCGGCGCCTTCTTCGTTACGCGCGCAAAAGGCGGCGTCTTGTTTCGCCGCCGCTACTCGCGCCCCATCGACGCCAGTACCGGCCTGCGCTCCGATCAAACCGTTGTGCTGGCCTCGGCCGCCTCGCATAAGCACTACCCCGATCCGCTTCGCCGTATCCACTTCCGCGACGCTGAACACGATCGTAGTTTGCGATTCCTCACCAACAACTTCGACCTGCCGGCGCTTACCGTCTGCCTGCTGTACAAGTCGCGCTGGCAAGTGGAACTCTTCTTCGAGAGCTCGACATGGTGCACTCCTTCGGATGCTATGGAATCTCAAGGCTCATCTGTGCCGAATTCCCCGTTGGTGGGGTCGTTGTGTTCGGCTCGTTTCGCCCGGCCAAGTAGTGGTCCACGTCAACCCGCCGCAAAATCCACGGAGCATTTGGACAGACCTGCGTCGCCTGCAGCCGTTTCAGCCGGATCATTCGCAGGACAGTGGTTTGCGTGACGCCGAGAATGTTGGCGGTTTCGCTGACCGACACTTCGCCGCGGCTCTGCCTCTCTCCTTCCCGGTAGACCTCAATCTTGTGATTACAGCGCAATGAGCAGACGCGCCGCGCCGTCCAGGTCTGCCCGTGCGCCGTCGGCCTTCGGTTCCGGTTGAGGATCGAAGCGATCCGCGCGTCCGGTTCGATCCTCGCCAATGCACGGACAGCGTTCACCACGTCGTCGTCGGTCACGTATCGATGCCGGCCAACGCGAGTCTTGGGAAACTCCGTTTGCGTATGATCGCCACCTTGCCAATGCAGGACGAGACGAATCGTTTCTCCTTCGCTGGTAACGACAATGTCCTTCAGTGCGATTCGAAGGAGCCGCTTCTTATGCTCCGGCGAAATGCGCGGGTCCTCCCAGAGCGCGGGGAGGTCTCGCGCGAAGTCCAGTAGTTTTCGTTTCTGCTCGCCGGTGAGCGGGCTCTCACGGCGTTGCTGAAGGGCCGCCAGTTCAGCCTCCGCCTGAGCTTCATCGGCCAGAGCCTGGTTCCAGCGGCGTTCGAGTTCCGCGGCCACGAGCCGGTTCGCCGGATCCACCGCATCGTACTGCCGCCGGGCGCGAACCACTCCATACCGCGCCTGCTCCAACGCCAAGGACTTCTGCCGAATCCGTTCTTCGCTTCCTCCTTGCAGCGACTCAATCGCTTCGATAGCCGCTTCGCTGCCGAGCGGCGCAAGGCATCGCAGCAACTGCTCCGACACCAGGCGGTCGGCGCGCAGGCCGCCGAACATGACGCAGCAGGCGTGATCGCGATTGAGGAGATACCCCGAACATTGATAGCGAATCACTCCTCGCCCTGGAGTCTGCGCCAGCAGCTTGGCGCCGCAATGGCCGCAACGCAGCAATCCAGCGAGAATCGCCCCGCCTTGTCTCACCGATCCCCGCATCGACGCGCTCCGCGCGTTGTCGTTGTGGGCAATCATCGCCTGATTGCTCCGATAGGCATCCCAGTCAATGTAACCCTCGTGATGCTCCGTGATCAATACAGCCCAGTCCTCTTGCCTGCGTTGCTTGCTCCGGCTGACCCGCTTCTGGCCGTCCTCCAACCGCACTGTCGTTTTGCTTTGCCCATAGGCGTACGCTCCGGCGTAGAGAGGGTTTTGCAGTATGCTGAGCACCGCGTGGTATCGAGCCGGCTGCCAGACGATTTCTCTCAAAGTCTCGGGCCCGCGAGCGACAGGCAACTGAATCTGCTGATGGTCCAGCCAGAAGAAGACCTGCCTCACGCTGCCCAACTCGGCGAACTTGCGGAAGATCAATTCGACTGTGGAAACGATCCTAGCGTCGGGATCTTTCTCGATCCGATCATCGGCGCCCTTGACGTATCCGATCGGGACACGCCGCACCAAAGCGCCACGCTCCGCTTTCTGCCGCAGGGCTGCCTGCGCGCGCTCCCGGAAAGTCGCGATTTCCATTTCGCTGATTGTGCCCTTCATGCCCAACAACAACCGATCGTTGGTGAGCCTGGGGTCGTAGGCGGTTTCCGCATCGATCAGCAACGCGCCGACGACGCTGCAGAACTCCAGCAGCGTGTGCCAGTCGCGGCCGTTGCGCGCGAGCCGCGAGGCCTCGACGCTGAAGACCGCGCCGATTCGTCCGCTGCAAAGCGCGCGAAGCATGCGCTCGAATCCGGGACGACGCGCGCCCGCGCCCGAGATGCCGAGATCTTCGTCGATCACGTCGACTTCCCGCCAACCCAGCACTCGTGCGCGGTCGACGAGGGCGTATTGCAAGCGTTGGCTCTCGAGGTTGTGCCGCACTTGGTCGGGTGTGGACTGGCGGATGTAAACGCAGGCTCGCCGACTCAGGTGATCGGCGGTGATCTTATTCATCGCCCGCCCCCCTCTCCTCGCGGAGCTTTTTGGCCAGCGCCTGGAGGCAACGCACCAGAGCTTGGCGTAGCCGCTCCTGCACATCCGGCGGAATACGAACGGCGGGAGCGGTCGGCGGCTCCTCCTCGAAGAGTTGGCGTTGGCGGCTTGCCCGATTGTGTGGCATCTCGATCCTCCTCGTGCACATTGTGCACGCGGGAGGATAGGCCGGCCTCGGCGATGCGGAGCAGGTCGAACATCGTCCGAATTGGCAGACGCCCGGCAGAGACGATCGTCGTGCCGGCGCTCTCGGGCTGCGTCATCCACGCCGCGACTGACAGCGGCCTGCCGTCAACGCGGCGGACGACATAGTGGACTTCGTCGAGAAAGTCGTACCGCCTGATCACCGGCAGGCTTTGCCCGTGGAGGGGATGGAAGCCGTAGTGGATCGTCACCTCCTCGGGCCGCTGTTGATGGGCATTATGTCGTTGAGTTGTTCAAGTGGATCAAGCAGCACCTCAGGATCAAGGCCTTTTACGGATATAGCGAGAATGCCGTGAAAACTCAGATCTGGATTGCAGTGTCGGTTTACGTGCTCGTCGCCATCCTGAAGAAGCGGCTGGCGCTGGAAGCGAGCCTTCACGAAATCCTACAGGTGCTCAGCGTCACGCTTTTCGAGCAAGTGCCCATTTTGCAGGCCTTCCACGACGACGACTCCCGAGAAAAATCCACCCTATTTTCTAACCAGTTGAATCTGCGGGACTTATAGCCGGACGCTAGTGACTTCTTGTCATCCATAGCAGCCCGTGGTAGAAGTGCCCCTTTGGCTGGCGACCGACAGACGACACCGACTGGACGATTTCACGCAGCGCACGTTTCGAATTCATCGCTGTCCGCCGTCCATGCCACATAGAGCATCGCAAACACGATCTGGACGGCCAGATGCGGATCGAAGCCCGTTCCGAGGCTTCTCGGCTTGCCCATCCCGTATTTCGTCCGGATCATCAGCGCCAGGTTGAAGGCCATCGCCTGAATCAGCCCCCGCTTGAGAATGTTGTCCCGGCCTCGCAGGTGCGTTCGCCTCATCCCGCCCGTTTCGTACATGTGAGCGAAACTCCGCTCCGCCATCTCCGACCTCAGCTTCTGCAGTTGCTTGCCTCGCCTCCCCCGCACCCGCCGCCGGTTGGCATACACCCGCTGTCGCTCGGTCTCCCGACCCTGCCATTTCCGCCGCCCTCGCTCCGGCTCCGGAATGTAGGTCCTCACCGACTCCAGATGCATCGCCACCAACGTCGCTCCGCTATGGTAGCCCTTGTCGGCTACCAACTCTTCAACACCACGCTCGTTCAACAGCTTCGCGTTGGCCTGCGCCTCTTCCAGCGTCTTGCTCACCGTCGTCGTATCGCCCTGATCGGCCGCCTGCAGCGTCACCGCCACGATGGCCCCGCTCGACAGATCCACGGCATGCTCGGCCTTGTGCGCCAAGTGCGTCCGGCCGTCCTTCATCTTCGCGATCCGCGCGTCCGGGTCGCTCGGGCTCATCCACTCTTTGTTCGACGCTTTCTTCTTCCGCTTCCGGTCCAACCGCGCCAACTGCTCTCGTGTCGGACTCTCGATCCCCTCGGCCTGCGCCAGACCTTTCAGATACTCGTCGTACTTCCGCCCATCATCCCGCCTCCGGATCGAACGCATCGCCGCATTGGCCTCCAGCGTTGTCCCGTCGATCGCCACCGTCTGACCATCCAGCAAGCCCTTGGCCCCGAGTACCTGCAACATCCACCGGAACACAGCTCTGTGCGTCTCCACCGAATACAACCGCCGAGTACGCGACACCGTCGAATGATCTGGTGTCTGCTCAGCCAGACTGAAGCCCAGAAAATCCCGCAAACTCAGACTGTCGGCCACCCGCCAGGCGATGCCCCGCTCGCTATCAATGCCCTCCATGTAGCCCACCAGCAGCATCCGAAAGTACACCCCCGGCGCCAGACTCGGCCGGCCCATCGTCGGCTTGTAGTACCGCCAGCATAACTGCTCCACCTTCCGGTCGAACCCACCCTCGCTCAGCACTTCGTTCACCTTGCCGTAGTAGGGATGCGCCGCGGTCCGCGGCATCTCCTCGGCACTCACCCACAGCCCTTGCTGCTTCGGTTTCCTGCGACCCATCGCCATGCTTACATTAGATGCCCGGAACATTTCACGGGTCACATGTTTTGGGGACTATTACCACGGGCTGTTAAGGACCGTGTGACCAATGGACGTTGAATCCTTCCTGCAACGCGTTTCCGAGCACAATATCCACCTTCCGGCGGTGCCGAAGAGCACCTCCGGGCGCGCGCCTGAAAGGATAGACGCGCTGTTTCATCTTCCCCTACTAGCACTGTCGATCCTGGGCATCGCCAGTAGGAAACCCTTCAGGACCACGGTTCTTGTCACTAGTGTCCGGCTATCGTCACGGAAGCGGTCAATAACTCCACTGCTGTCATAGGGATGGGTGGCCTTCCGAGATTTTTCGATTTGAACTTCCAGCCGCGATTC
>JBAYJH010000312.1:0-5680 GCA_041665185.1 Sterolibacterium sp. | reverse complement strand
GGCGCGGCCGATGTCGCTGGTCCACACGCCGGCGGCGAGGCCGAAGTCGCTGTCGTTGGCGATGCGGATGGCATCCTCTTCGTCGTCGAAGGGAATGATGGACAGCACCGGGCCGAAGACTTCCTCGCGGGCAATGCGCATGCGGTTATGGACGTCGACGAAGATGGTCGGCTGGACGAACCAGCCGTCGGGGAATCCGGCCGGACTGGCGCGCTCGCCGCCGAGGATGCAGCGGGCGCCCTCGGCCTTGGCGATGGCGATGTAGTCGATGATGCGCTTGGCCTGGGCTTCGGTGGTGACCGGGCCGATCTGGGTATTCGGATCGGACGGGTCGCCGATGCGGATGTCTTGCACCGCGGTCAGCAGGCGGGCGACGAATTCGTCATGGATGGCCCGTTGCAGCAGCAGCCGCGAGCCGGCGACGCAGGTCTGGCCGCTGGCGGCGAAGATGCCGGAGATGGCGCCATTTACCGCGTTGTCGAGATTGGCGTCGGCGAAGACGATGTTGGGCGACTTGCCGCCCAGTTCCAGGGTGGTGTGCTTGAAGTCGGCTGCCGCCGCCAGGTTGATGTTGCGCCCGGCAGGTTCGCTGCCGGTGAAGGCGATCTTCCTGACCAGCGGATGCGCCACCAGCGGCTTGCCGACTTCGTCGCCGGTGCCGGTGACGACATTCACCACACCGGCGGGAAAGCCGGCTTCCTCGACCAGCCGGGCGAACGTCAGCGTCGACACCGAGGCGTGTTCGGAGGGCTTGAGGACCACGGTGTTACCGGCGGCCAGCGCGGGGGCCAGCTTGTAGGCGGCCAGCAGCAAGGGCGAATTCCAGGCGGTGATGGCGGCCACCACGCCGTAGGGTTCGTGGCGGGTGAAGTTGAACATGTCCGGCTTGTCGATGGGGATCACCGCGCCCTGGATCTTGTCCGCCAGGCCGCCGAAATAGTGGAACCACTGCGGGACATAGTTCACCTGGGCGCGCATCTCGCTGAGCAGCTTGCCGTTGTCCCGGGTTTCCAGTTGCGCCAGGCGCTCGGCGTCGCGCGCGATGAGCTCGCCGAGGCGCCGCAGCAAATGGCCGCGCGCCGTTTGCGTCATGCCCCACCACGGGCCGGAAGTGAATGCGGCATGCGCCGCCTGCACCGCCGCCTCGACATCGGCCTGGCGACCGCGTGGAATCTGCGCCCAGGGCCGGGCCGTCTTCGGATCGAAGGAGGGCAGCCACTCACCGGCAGCGGCATCCACCCAGCGGCCACCGATCAACATCGGGTAGCGCTGATCGGTTGCGTTCATGAGCGCAGCCCTTCCTTGACCACATGCGACTCGGTATCGTCCAGCGCCCGTTCCAGACAATCGAACAAGTCGTCGATCTCGCTGTCGCTGATGACCAGCGGCGGCGCCAGGACGATGGCGTCGCCCGAGGCGCGGTTGATCAGGCCGTGCTTGATGCCGTTGGCCCAGGCGGCCTTGCCCACGCCGGCGGCCGGCGTGAAGGCTCTCTTGGTCGCCTTGTCGGCCACCAGTTCGACACCGCCGATCAGCCCGACGCCGCGCGTTTCCCCGACCAACGGATGATCCTTCAATGAATGCAGGCGCTGCTGGAAGCGGATCGAGACCTTCTGCACGTGAGCGAGAATGTTCAGTTCTTCGTACAGTTCGATGGTGCGCAGGGCGACGGCGGCGCTCACCGGATGGCCGCCGTAGGTGTAGCCATGGCCGAATACCCCTTTCTTGCCGCTCTCGGATACCAGCACGTCGTACATGTCCTGGCCGATGAGCACCGCCGAGATCGGCAGATAGCCCGAGGAAATCTGCTTCGCCAGGGTCATAGTATCCGGTTGGATGGCGTAGGTCTCGCAGCCGAACATCCGCCCGGTGCGGCCGAAACCGCAGATCACTTCGTCGGCGATGAAGCGGATGTCGTAGCGCTTCAATACCTGCTGGATCTTCTCGAAATAGCCGGCCGGTGGTGGCAGCACGCCGGCGCCGCCCATCACCGGCTCGGCGATGAAGGCGGCGATGCTGTCGGGATCCTCGCGCTGGATCAGCGCGTCCAGATTGGCCGCCAGGCGGTCGACATACTCGGCCTCGGACTCGCCGGGCAGGCCGTATTTGTAGAAATGCGGACAGTCGGTGTGCAGGATGTCCGGGTGATCGACGTCGAAGCCGTTGCGGAAGGCGGGCAGGCCGGTAAGCCCCGCCGTCAGCGAAGTGACGCCGTGATAGGCGCGCTGGCGGGAAATGATTTTTTTCTTGTGCGGCTTGCCGATGGCGTTGTTGTAGTAACGGATCAGTTTGACCTGGGTGTCGTTGGCCTCCGAGCCGGAGTTGGCGAAGAACACCTTGGACGCCTTGAAGGGTGCTATGCGGATGAGGCGCTCCGCCAGGTCGATGGTCGGCTTGGTGCCCATATTGCCGAAGCTATGATAGAAGGGCAGGGCCTGCATCTGGGTCAGCGCGGCCTGCATCAGTTCCGGCCGCGAGAAACCCAACGAGGTGCACCACAGGCCGGCCATGCCCTCGATGTAGCGCCGGCCGTTTTCATCGAAGACGTAAATGCCTTCGCCGCGTTCGATGATCATCGGGCCGGATTGTTGGTGGGCGGCGAGGTCGGTAGTCGGGTGCAGGACGTGCGCCCGGTCGCGCTCGGCGTAGGCGGAGAGGGGCACTTGCGGCGTAGGGTTGGTTGGCATTGGTTCCTCTTGTGGCAGGGGCTCCGGTCATCGCGACCGCAGCGGCTAAATGATTCCGGCATGGCGCAAACCGTCCAGCGTTGAACGGTCCAGCCTCAACAGATCCAGGAACACCGCCTCGTTATCGGCGCCGAGTGCCGGGCCGGCGTGGTGGAATTGGGCGGGAGTGGCGGACAGCCGGGGCAGGGCGGCGGGCATGGTCAGTGCCCCGGCGCGCGGATCGTCGACACGCAGCAGGTTTTGGCGCGCCGCATATTGCGGATCCTCGAAAATGTCGGCGATGCTGTTGAGCCGGCTACAAGGCACTTCGCCGATCTCGCATTGCGCCAGCACCTCCTTGAGCGCCAGCCCGCCCACCCAATCGCCGACGAGGCGATTGACTTCGGCGAGGCGCGCACAACGCGCCGCCGTCGTGGCGAATTCGGCGGACTGCGCCAGTTCCGGGCGGCCCATGACTTCGGCCAGGCGGGCGAACATCCGGTCGCTGGTGCAGGCGATGGCGATCCACTGGTCATCGCCGGTTCGATAGTGGCTGTGCGGGCAGGCATTGACCGTATCCGGCCCCAGGCGCTGGCGCACGAAGCCTGATTTCGCATAGGCGCCGGCCAGTTCGTCGAGCAGGCGGAACATCGATTCGTAGAGGGCGATGTCGACCACCTGTCCGGCGCCGGTCTGTTCGGCCACGCGCAACGCCATCATCACGCCGATGGCGCCCCACAGGCCGGAGGTATAGTCGGCCAGTGAGGTCGAGCCGGGCACGACCGGGGTGCGGCCTGGCTCGCCGGCCAGGTAGGCCAACCCGCTGAAGGCGTGGGCGATGCGCGCGAAACCGGGCCGGCTGCGGTAAGGACCGTCCTGCCCGTAGGCGCTGACGCGCAGCATGACCAGGCGCGGATTGACCTGGCGCAGTTGCTCCCAGCCCAGCCCCCATTTCTCCATGGTGCCGGGGCGGAAATTTTCCAGCACCACGTCCGATTGCTCGGCCAGTTTCAAGAACATGGCTGCCCCCGTTGCCTGGCGCAGGTCCAGCGTCACCGACTTCTTGTTGCGCGCCTCGCTCATCCATACCAGGGTGTCGCCGCAGTCGGTTGGCGTGCCGAACTTGCGCAAGGGGTCGCCGACCTCGGGCTGCTCGACCTTGATCACCTCGGCGCCGAAGTCGGCCAGGATGGTGCCGCAAAAAGGCGCGGCCAGGAAGGTGGCGGCATCCAGCACGCGCACGCCGGTCAGGGCTGAATTGGGTGAATTCATGCAGAATTCGCTTCACGGTCCGGCGCCGCGCCGGCGCGTTGCAGGATCCTGGCCGCCAGTTTTTGATGGGCGAAATCGACCAGTACGCCATCTACGCCGATCGCGCCCTTGCCTTCCTTGCCGGCATCCACGATCAGCCGGGAGATCTTCCTGGCCCAGGATATTTGTGCCTCGGTGGGCGTGAATATCTCGTTGGCGAGGGCAATCTGCGATGGATGGATCGCCCATTTGCCTTCGAAACCCAGGGCCGCCGCGCGTGACGCGCTGGCCCGGTAGCCGTCGGCATCGGCGTAATCGGTAAACGGCCCGTCGATGGCCCGCAAGCCGTGGGCGCGGCAGGCATTGGCGATGCGGGCGAGGGCGAAATGCCACTGGTCGTTCCAGTGTCGAGCGCGCTGGCCTGTATCGTCGGCGGCGGTCAGGACGGCATAGGCGGGATTGGGCGTGCCGAAGACCAGATCCAGGGACTGCAAGTCGAGCGAGTAGTCGCCCACGCCGAATATCATCGCCTCCAGCCGTTCCGAGGACGCGGCGATGCTTTCCACGTTGGCCAACCCCAGGGTGGTCTCGATCAGGACTTCGATTCCGATGGTTTTCTCGCGCTGTTGTTCGCGCTCCAGGCCGCCGATCAGTTTGTCGACGAACTGCACGTCGAATGCGGTGCCGGCCTTGGGCAACAGGATCAGATCGAGGCGGGGGCAATGGCTGACCACCTCGATGATGTCGCGCAGCGCCCATTCGGTATCCAGGCTGTTCACCCGTACCGCCATGGTCTTGGCGCCCCAATCGAGGTCGTTGAGCGCCGCGACGGCGTTGTGGCGGGCCTGTGTTTTCATTGCCGGCGCGACCGCATCCTCAAGGTCCAGGAACACCACGTCGGCGGCCGATTTCGCCGCCTTCTCGAAGAATTGTTCGGAGGTGGCCGGCACCGCCAGTTCCGAACGCTGGAGCCGGCGGCGGCGGGGCGGGGTGACGGTGAAGCTCATGGGATACTCCTGATTGGTGGCGTGAATCGCGAGGGAGATACGCTGGCAACTGGCCATGACGCGGGCCGGGCGCCGGGCTTACCTTGCCGATTCGAACCAGAGTGAGAGGTGATTCGTCGCTAGATTAACTACTCGACTTCGATTTCCGGACTCTTGTCTTCGCGGGCGATGGCTCGGCGGCGGGCGCCACCGCCACGAGCGGCGGGGCCACCATGACGTTGCGGGCATAGGTCAGAAACTGCTCGATAATCTGCTCGCGCGACAACTTGCCCGATTCGCGGTACCACCGCGGGATCCAGTTGATCGCGCCGACGATGAAATAGCGGATCAGCTTCGAATCGCGTGCCAGGATCGAGCCGTCGGCAATGCCCTGCTCGATGTATTTGCACCCCTGGCGGTTCAGGTGCAGCTCCAGTTCCTTCAGCTTGACGCGAATTTCCGGGTTGAGGCTGCTGTCGTTGAGGAGTACCAGGCACATGCCGAAGTCGTCCAGGATGCAACCCGCGTAGGCACGCAGGATGGCCAGCACCCTTTCCAGCCCGTTGTGTCCCTGTTGTTCCGCCGCGGCCATGGCCTCCGTCATGGTTTCGAGCGCGATTTTCTTGCACTCGTAGAGGATTTCTTCCTTGTTCTTGATGTAATAGTAGAGCGTCGGCTTGGTAACGTTCAGCGTCTCGGCCAGATCGTCCAGCGAGGTCTGATGGTAGCCGCGCTCGATGAAGGCATGCGCGGCGGCCTTCAGCACCGCCAGTCGTT
>JBAYJH010000311.1:0-5703 GCA_041665185.1 Sterolibacterium sp. | reverse complement strand
GTGGTTCTCTACTGTGTCCGGGCCGACTTGCTTGGCACGGCAACACTTGAGGAACTCGGGGCAACGGCCGGAACACCTCAGGCGGTGGTTGACGAGCTCGTTTCCGATTTCTGCCACACCATCGGCTGGTGATGAACGCAGAGGCTTTCAAACTGGCAGGTGCCAGCGGCCCGGATCGCGTTTCCGACCGGGTGCGCTCGATTCCATTGCGCGACTTGCTCACTTGGCACGGGTTTTCTCTGAAACGCGAGGGCGTCAGTTTCCGGGCGAAGGATGACCGCTACAACATCGTCATCCACGGCGACAAGTGGTTCGACAACATGGCAGGCGTCGGTGGCGCGGGCGCAATTGACCTCCAGATGCACCTTTGCGGCGGTGATTTTCGGACGACCTGCCGGGTGCTGGCCGAGCAATTTCGACCGGCGGTCGGCGGTTTGGCTTTCCCGGAAAGTCGGGTCCGCGAAGCACTCACCACACGCCGATCTTTCGAGGAGCTGGCCTCGCAATATGCTGTGCCGAGCGAATCCAACTGGCCGGTTGCGCGGGAATATCTCTTGGAAACGCGCGGCCTCAGCTCTGACTTGGTAGATCGTCTGCACGATCAGGGGTTGATCTACGCCAACAATCATCGCCCCAACCCGAGCTTGGTGTTTCTCCATCGGACGACCGAGGGCAAGATCGAGGGGGCGACACTCCGGGACACCCGGCATGAATCGACATTTCGCCCAAGTCTGGGGAACAAGACAAGCGCGTGGTTTTCCGTGGGGGATCTGGCGAACGCGGACCAGATCGTGTCGGTTGAATCCCCGATTGATGCCCTCAGTTATTATCAGCTCAATCCATCCAATCAGCTCGCCGTCGTGAGTTGCGGCGGCTGTCATGTCCCGGACGAACTTCTCCACCAGTCCTACATGCGCCGACAGTCGTTTGTCGTTGCGCTTGACAACGATTGCGCCGGCGAGCGCGGCTGGCTGAAGGCATGGGATGACACTGCCGATTGGACGGGATTCAGAATTTCGTCCGATTGTCCCCGGCTCAAGGACTGGAACGCGGATCTCATGGCCATTCGGCCTGCCGGTCATAACCACCATCAGACTCTCTCCCATGTCTGAAAAACTCCCCAACTTCATCTTCGGAGGGATCTATCGCACAAAGTCCGGGCTGAAGGATGCCTCCGCAACCGCCGCCCGTTTCAACTGCTACACGCCCGCCTCGCGGGACATTCCGCAGGACGCCTTTGTTGCCGATTGCTGGGTTTGCGACTCCCACGGGCGCATTGATCCGGGTCTCAATGTTTCGCCGATCCCGGTCCGTAAAGAGGATCTCGGGAAAATTATCAACACCATCTGTCACGGCCAGCAGCTGTGACGGCGATCCCCATTCTCATCATGCCTCATCCCATTGCAGACGCTCACACGTCCATCATTGAAACGTATTTCTTCAGCCACATCGACCGGGGAATCGGAGCGGACGAGACACCTCTTTTCACTTTGATCGACGAAGGCATGCCCCTTTCCACAGTCGTTGCCGCGAGGTTCCGACTTTCCGAAACGGAGGCGGAAGCCGCCATTGAAGCGGCCCGGCAGGAGGTCTGGCTATGAGCAAGGACATCTACCAGAGCATCACTGATCGCTTTGTCGAGCAGTTGAAAAAGGGCACGGTGCCCTGGCAAAAGCCGTGGTTCGGCGTCCAAAACATGGTTTCCCGGAAGCAGTATCGGGGAATCAATGCCCTGCTCCTTGGCTCAACCGAATTCCAATCTCCGTTCTGGGTGAGTTTCAAACAGGCACTCGACCTGGGGGGACACATCAAAAAAGGTGAGAAATCCACCCCTGTCATTTACTACAAGTTGTTCGAGAGGCGGGATGAGGCGGGTAACGTGATGATCCGTGGAGACGGGCGTGCAGCCAGAATTCCCTTTATCCGCTGGGCGAACGTTTTCAACCTAGACCAGACCGAAAGCCTCACGCCTCCGGCGATCACCGCCGGCCAAAACGCCGGACAGTCGCTGGAAAAAGCCGCTGAGATTGTTGCGAACGCGAAGCTCTGTCCGATCCATCACACGGGGTTCGCGGCGCTCTATTCCCCCAAGGATGACGTCATTCGGATGCCGTCCCCGTCGTCATTTCGCAGTTTGGAAGACTACCACCAGACACTTTTCCACGAAATGACCCATAATGCCGAAACAGGGATTATGCCGCATGGCCTCGGCTGGAGGCCTGTTTGGCGAGCTTTGGCCATGCGGAGGTTCGGCATAATCAGAGTCCTTCGAGGAACGAAAGGAGTTGGTCATCGGGTTGGAAGCGTCCCGGCGGCAACGCCGGAGCGGCGACGCGAGCGAGTGCCTTTTCCTTCATTCGCATGTCGGCGTGGATGTAAATCTGGGTGGTGGCAACCGACTCATGTCCGAGCCAGAGGGCGATCACCGCTTGATCGACCCCGTGATGAAGCAAGTCCATCGCAGTGCTATGACGAAGCGTATGTGGCGTGACCCGCTTTCCAGCGAGACTTGGACACGCATGCGATGCCGTCAGGCAGTGCTTGCGCACCAGATGTTCAAGCGCATCGCGGCTCAGTCCCTCGCCGCGGATCGACGGGAACAACGGTCTGGCATCGTCCGAACGGTTGCCGATCCATGCCGCAAGCAGCTTGGCGGTGTCGCGACGCAGTGGCGTGCAACGCTCCTTCCGACCCTTGCCCATGCAGCGGATATGCGCACCGCTGCCGAGCGCCAGGTCGCCGCACCGCAGAGTCACCAGTTCGGAGGCCCGCAAGCCCGTCTGGATCGCGACAAGGAGCAGCGCATGATCACGCCGTCCCGCCCATGTCGTGCGATTCGGAGCCGCCAGCAGCGCCGCCATTTCTTGGGCGTCGAGGAAGGTCACCGCGCGCTTCACATAGCGCTTGTTGGGCATCGCGAGGATGCGCTGGCAGTGGAGCAGCCAGGTGGGATCGGTCATCGCAACGTAGCGGAAGAACGAGCGAACCGCGGCAAGCCGCGTGTTGCGGCTACGCGCAGTGTTCCCGCGCGCAGTCTCGCCGTGAACGAGGAAGTCGGCGACCAGATCGGCGTCAATGTCTTCGACGGTAAGCTTGGCTGGCGGCTTGCCGTGTCGAGTGCTCGCGAACCGCAGGAGCAGGCGGAACGTATCGCGATAGCCTGCAACTGTATGGCGGCTGGCCTCCATCTGGGTGCACAGCCGGTCGGTGAAGAAGCGCTGGATCAGCGCGGGCAAGGTGGTGGCGCTCATGGCTCCACCTCCCCACCATTGGAGGTTGTCCGGACCATCACCAGATCGAGCAGCTCTGGCACCGCTTCCAGATACCAGAACGTATTGTCGGGGGAAGTATGGCCCAGATAGGTCGTCAGCCGGATCATCTCTCGCGCCGGGTCTTTGCCGGTGCGATACCAGTTGATCATCGTCCGCACGGCGAAGGTGTGGCGAAGGTCATGGATGCGCGGTCCCCGGCCATGCCGGCTGTAATGCTGATGCGCGCGCAAGCCGATCCGCTGGCAGGTATGTGCGAAGTTGTAACGTGCGCTACAGTCGGTCAACCTTGTTCCCTTGCAGGTGACGAAGAACGCATCGGAGACACGCCCAAGCAGCCGGTCGCGCTCGGCAGCATAGCCGACGAGTTGCGCCACCACTGTCGGGTCGAGCGGGAGCAGTCGTTCCTTGCCCAGCTTCCCACGCCGCACGCGCAGCACGCCATTCTCGATGTCGAGGTCGGCAGAGTTGAGCGCAATAGCCTCGCTGATCCTGAGGCCGGTGACTGTGATGAGCCCGAACAGGATCGAGCAGGTCAACCCGCGCAGGCCGTAGATCGACCGCAACGCCTTGGCCCCCGCGATGATCGATGCGATCTCGGCCTCGCTGTAGATATAAGGGCGCGCTCGGCCAGAACGGGCGGGCAGCAGCCCGCGCGGTGGCACTTCGTGGGCCGGGTCGATACTGCTCAGCCATTGCGCGAACAGTCGCACCTTGCCGAGCCGGGCGGATCTCGTCGCTGTGCCCGCATCAGGCAGGCTCGCCTCCCAGCGCAGGAACAGCGCCGTGTCAATGTGCGGAGCTGCTTCCTGATCGGCGAACCGGGCGAAGCGGCGGAGCACCCGCTCATCGGTGCGAAGATCATAACCAAGACTGCGTCTGACACTCAAGTAGTGGTCGAGTTGGGGCGTGATGTTCATTGCACACCTCCTGCCACCGGCCAGGGCTGTGAGATGGATCGCAACCCGTCGATATCGAGCCGGACATACACCATGGTCGATGCTCGTGAGCGGTGCCTCAGCAAATCGCCCACCTCGTCGATCGACGCCCCAGCGTTTACCAGGAGGGTCGCAAGGCTATGACGCAGGAGATGCGATCCCACATAAGGCGTGACCGGCTTCTGGCCGGTTGCTGCCAAGGCATCCTTGAGGATGGCGTTGACGATCTGGCCGTCCTTGAACGCACGACGCGGTGCCCGGTGCGTAACGAACGCCGTTCGGCAACTCG
The DNA here is from genome assembly GCA_041665185.1 of Sterolibacterium sp. Taxonomy (GTDB): domain Bacteria; phylum Pseudomonadota; class Gammaproteobacteria; order Burkholderiales; family Rhodocyclaceae; genus JACRAR01. The sequence continues at coordinate 1,207 of JBAYJH010000311.1, read as the reverse complement.
TCTCACCACGCTCCTCACGAAGATACCGGCTCAGGGCTTCGCCGACCTCGGCCGGTATCGGCAAACGGTCGTGGAGTTTGCCCTTGCCGCGTACCAGAAGTTCGCCAGCGCGCCAGTCGATGTCGTCGAGCTGGATCGCGATAACCTCGACTGCGCGGAGGCCGAGCCGCGCCATGAGCAGCAGCATCGCATAATCGCGCGCGCCATGCCGGGGGTTGCCGCGCACCGAGGAAAGAACGGCATCGACCCCATCGGGCGACAGGTGCCGGGGCAGTCGCACGTCCCGGCGCTTGGCCGCCTTGGGAAGGCTCAAGGCAAGGTTGCTCGCCGTTGCCCCGCGCCCGAACAGATACTGGAAGAAAGTCCGAAGATGGGTCGTGGCTGTCTTGTGTCGATACGGATGCTTGCCTGTCAGCAGGTGCTGGACGAAGCCAATGGTGTCGGCGGCACGAAGACGTGTCAGGTCGATCATCCCAGTTCCGAAGCGATGATCGAGGAACCGGTCAGCAAAACGCAACACGTGGTAGATGCTGCGTGGACTCAAGCCCCGCTGCTTGATGAGATAGGCTTCATAGTCCGCCAGCAACGCCGCCCGCGCGATCTGCGCTTCGGTCAACGGTACTGGCTGCGCCACTCCGATATCGATCAGATGCTCGGCGAACCGCCGGGCGAGATGGTGAAAGCGGATCGCAGTGTCTCGTCCTCGCTCCGTCGTTCGCGCCAGTTGATCCGCAAGGTCAGGGGTCAATGCCGAGGGTGCGACCCCGGCAGTGTCCATCAGTCGGCCCAGCTTCCGCACGAGATTTCGGTAGGTTTTAATCGTCGCCTCCTTGTAGTTGGAAGCGGCAAAGCTTTCTGCGAACGAGTCCACAAAGGGATCGACGCAGCTCTTCAGTTTATCGGTTGTATTCATTGTGCTCAGTGGTTTCTGAGCAGTCAGGATAATGCCGAATTCAACCGAGCACATCGTATCTACAGCCGCCTCCTCCCGGCACCGTGCGGCATAATCCCTGTTTCGGCATTATGGGTCTTATGCCGATATCGGCATAAGACCCACGCCACGGGCCATTCATCCCGCCTGGACCGCGCGGGGATTACCCAGCCAGCGAAGTTCGGGTCGGAGCGATATTCCAAAGAGGAATTGATTGCGGAACTCGGGGCCGCATTCCTCTCCAACGAGGCCGGAATTCTCACGAATCTCCAGTTT
>JBAYJH010000310.1:0-5705 GCA_041665185.1 Sterolibacterium sp. | reverse complement strand
TGCCTGGCCGGCGCGGTTCGCCGCGACCACCGTCGGCGCCGCCGCGGCGAGCGCTCCCAGTGCCATCGCAACCAACAGCCGCCAGCCCGCGACGGACGATGCCATGTTCATCTCCTCTCTCTCCCAAGCGGTGTTCTTGCCGATTCACGGCAAGGTTAGCGCGCCGCCCGAAACGAGCGATATCTATTTCTGGCAATTCAGGCGTCGAGCCTTCTTGGCTGAATGCCTGTTCTCGTCGCCATCAGGATTCTTTCAAATGTGCTCATTTCAGACCTGGCCAGTTGACTCGGGGAACGAAATCGACAAACATCCTCCACAAACCCAGCCGGCATAGCCTGCGGATAAGGAGGAGACTCGAATGACCACGGCCGATACCCTGCCGGTGTCCGCCATACGGCGCGACTCATGGATGCTCGATCCGCATGAACTGGCCGGCCGGCTTTCGGGCTGGGATCAGCACTACGAGCAGATATCGCGCGGCGCCTTTCACGGTCGCCTGGTCGAAATCGAATTCGCCGATATCCATGTCTTCGAGGAAACGCTCGAGCAGGCGGTGTTTCAGACCGGCCGCTGCCGCCACGATATCGCGGCTCTCGGCGTTTTTTCGACTTTGTCCGGAGATGCGCGCTGGCATGGCCGCAGCGTCGGCCTGGACGACGTGCTATTCCTCGACGGCAGCGGCGAACTGCTGCTCAGCACTCCCCAAAACAGCACCCTGTATGCCGTCGACATGCCCGTTGCGGCGCTTGAGCCGTGGTGCGAACATGCGCCGCTGGCGATCCGCGAGAGCCTCCGCCGGCTGGTGGCAACGTCGCTACGCGATCCCATGGCGGCGCAGCGCCTGCGCCAGGGCATAGGCGCGGCGATCGGCGAACTGTTGCTGCGCCCCGAGGAGGCATTGCCGCGCAGCGTGACGCTGCGCCTGCGCGACGAGTTGGTCATGCTGGTCGCCGACCTGCTCCAGGGGGAGCCCGATTCACGCGAGAGAACGGCGTCCAGCAAGGCCAAGGAAGTGGTGCGGCGCACCCGCGCCTACGCCCTGGAGCGGAGGGATGCGCCTCCGACGCTGCTCGATCTTTGTCGCCATACTCACGTCTCGCCGCGCACCTTGCAATACTGTTTCCAGTCGGTTCTGGGCGAGAGCCCGGCGAGCTATATGAAGATGCTACGCCTCAACGGCGCCCGCAAGGACTTGAAACGGTTCGACCGGGGCATATGCGTCGGCGATATCGCCGCCGACTGGGGATTTTGGCACCTGTCCCAGTTCGCTTCGGACTATCGGCGCATGTTCGGCGAGCTGCCGTCGGCGACGCTCGCCAAGCGCTGACGCGCAACGGCAAGGGAATCCGTGCCCAGCGTAAGGGTATCGGCAACGACACTGTTGGGTTTCCGCAATGAATCGGAAAGTCGCTCCGAAATATGTTCCCCGTTGCCGATTTTGGATAACGCCCCGGAAAACATCTGATCTAGGATGATGGCCGTGCCCGCTGTTCCATGCGGCGCATCAATGCCTATCGAGGAGGATTGTGCGCGTGCTTGTTTCCAGAATCCGGATCGTTTGCGGAGTTCTTGCCGCGTTGGCGTCCGGCGCCCGCGCCGAGATACCGGCGGAGCAGGTCACGGTGGGCAAACTGCCGCCGGCCACGGCGTATCGCCTGTATCTGGCCGATGTGGCGATTCCCCATATCGTCGATGGCAAGCTGCTGATCCTCGACGGCGCCGCGCTCAAGGTGCAAGGCGTGGTGTCCACCGGCCTGGCCGGCTTGACGACGCTTTCTCCGGATCGCGCCGAGTTGTATGTGGCGACGACCTATTTCCCGCGGCTCAACCGCGGCGAACGCCACGATCAGCTCGATGTGTATGACGCATCGACACTTAAGCTGAAGGCTGAAATTCCCATCCCCCCGAAGCATGCCCAGGCGCTGCCCTACCGGGGCTACCTGCGCGCCTCGGCGGACGGACGCTTCGTCTTCGTCCAGAATGCCACGCCCGCCACTTCCGTGAGCGTGGTCGATCGCGCCGCCAACAAGTTCGTTGCCGAGATTCCGACGCCGGGCTGCTGGTCGATATTCACGCCGAAATCCACGGCGTCGGCCAACCGCTTTTCGACCCTCTGCGGCGACGGCACCATGCTGACGGTCACTCTGGACGACCAGGGGATTGCCCTGAGCAAGAGGAAAAGCGCCAAGTTCTTCGATCCCGACGCCGACCCGTTGTTCATCGTCGGCGAGAGGTCCGGCGACCGCTACGTGTTCATCTCCTTCAAGGGTTTCGTCCACACCCTGGATGTCGCCGGCGAGGAGGCGGTGGTCGGTGCCAGGTGGCCGACGCTCACCGATGCCCAGGCGAAACGCGGCTGGCGGCCCGGCGGCTATCAGCCGTTGGCCTTGCACGAGAAGAGCGGCACGCTCTACGTCGGCATGCACCGGAAAGGCGCCGAAGGCAGCCACAAGAATCCGGCCGACGAGATCTGGGTATTCGATTTGGCCAGCGGCAAGCGCCTCGCCCGGACCAATGGACGCGGTGCGACCAGCCTGGCGGTATCGCAAGGGGACCAGCCGCGCCTGTTCGCGTTCGAGGGCGGCAAGATGGCCATGCATGCGTTTGCCGCTCTGCCCAGCAAAGGCAAGATCAGGTTGCTCGCCAGCGGCGGCCCCTTCGGCGAGACGCCGACGCAGATGGACGTGCAGTGACGATGGCGGCGATTCCGCTATCCGTCGATCCGGTCATTGCGCGCGCCCTGGGTGCCGCGCTGTCCGTGGTTTTTCTCGCCGGCGCCTGGCAGAAGGTTCGCGAACCGTTGTTGTTCCGCGCCGCGCTGGAAAATTACCGGCTGCTGCCGGAGCGCCTGACTGGACTTGTGGCGCGCGGTCTCCCGCTGCTGGAAGGCAGCGCCGGCGCACTGCTGCTGTTTGCGCAAACCCGAGCGATCGGCGGTGGACTGGCTGCTGCGCTGCTGTGCGTGGTGACCGCGGCGGTGGCGATCAATCTATGGCGCGGCAATGCCGAAATAGACTGCGGCTGCGGCGGACTGGGCGCAGCCGGGGACGAGCAACCCTTGTCCTGGGGACTGGTCGCGCGCAATGCGCTGCTGTTGCTTGCCGTGCCCTGGGCGATCGCTGACGGAACTCCGCGTTCCCTGGTCGGGTTCGACTACCTGACGGTCGCCTGCGCGACCTTGGCGCTGTTGGGCCTGTACCTCTCCGCCAACCAGTTGTTGGCCAATCAACCCCGTCTCCGAACTTTGAGAAACTCCTGACATGAGCGAAGCCCTGGTCGTTTCCAATGTGATCCTGTGGGCCGTGGTCCTCGCCTTGCTGGTGGCGGTCCTGGCGCTCACCCGCCAGGTCGGCATCCTTTACGAGCGCGTGGCGCCGATGGGGGCGCTGATGCTCGATCACGGACCCAAGGTCGGCGAAGCGGCGCCGGTGCTGGCGCTGGAATCGATCGGCGGCGGCCGGGTCGCCATCGGCCTGCCCCAGGGAAACAGAAGCCAGTTGCTGTTTTTCCTCTCGCCCACGTGCCCCGTCTGCAAGAAGCTGCTGCCGATCCTCAAATCGATCCAGGGCAGCGAAAGCGCCTGGCTCGACGTGGTGCTGGCCAGCGACGGCGATTTGCCGGCGCATGCGACTTTCATCGAAAGGACCAGGCTGGCGATGTTCCCCTATGTGCTTTCGACCGAACTCGGCATGGCTTTTCGGGTCGGCAGGCTGCCCTATGCCGTGCTGATCGGCGAGGATGGCCGGGTTCGCGCCAAGGGGCTGGTCAATTCGCGCGAGCAGCTTGAAAGCCTGTTCGCGGCGAAGGAGCTCGGGGTGGCATCGGTGCAGGAATTCATGGATCAGCGGGCCTGATCGAACGGTACAGCCGGGGAAACAAAAAATGCAATGGTTCGACGATTTCTTCGAGAGCAAGGCGCGCCACGCGGCGCAATCCATCTCGCGCCGCAGCGCGCTGACGCGTCTCGGCAAGCTGCTGGTCGGCGCCACCTTGCTGCTGCCGGTGTTGCCCTTCGACCGCGTCGGCAAGGAGGCGCTGGCGGCGGGCAAGCCGAAAGACAAGCGCAACGACGATACCGAGTGCGAATATTGGCGCTACTGCGCCCTGGACGGGTTTCTGTGCACCTGCTGCGGCGGCACGATTTCCTCCTGTCCGCCGGGAACCGAAGTGTCCAAGGTGACCTGGGTCGGCACCTGCCACAACCCCAACGACGGCAAGGACTACCTGATCAGCTACAACGATTGTTGCGGCGCCACGACCTGCGGCCGCTGCCTGTGCAACTTCAACGAAGGCGAACGTCCGGGCTATCGTATGGGCGTCCACAACGACATCAACTGGTGCATGGCCAATAGCAGCAACATGTACCACTGCACGGTGGCGGCGGTGGTGGGTGTCGGGGAATCAGGCAAGGATTGACGCGCTTGAATAAATGGATATTTGCCTTTTCGCTCCTCGCTACCGCTACTTCGGCGCTGGCCGGGGATGTGACGGGCGCGGAGCTTTACGCGAGGCACTGCGTCGTCTGCCACCAGGCCAACGGGGAGGGTGCCCCGGGTATCGCTCCGCCGATTTCGGGAACCCTAATGAAACGCGCCGGGATTCCCGCCGGCCGGAATTACCTTGCCCAAGTCATGGTTTCAGGCATGGTCGGGACGATTTCTTCGCACGGGATGCGTTACCTCGGCAACATGCCGCCCTTCAATGTCTTGAGCGACGGCGAACTCGCGAGCGTGCTGAATCATGTACTGCTGGCATTCAATGGCGCCGAGCCGCCGATGGCCGCGGAAGCCTTCGCCGCTGCGCGCATCAGGGCCATGCCGCCGGCGGAAGTGTTCAAGTTGCGTAAGAGCGTACTGACGCAATCCGGGGAGTGACCTAATATGCACCGGACCCGGCGATATTTGATCGGTCTCCTGCTGAGCATCCAGCTCGGCGCGGCGGATGCGCTGGCGGCCGACCGCAACCGCAACAACTTTTTGCTGCATTGTTCCGGGTGTCATCGGCAGGATGGCGGCGGCAGTCCGGAGAACGGCATACCCAGCATGCAAGGCCGGGTGGGCCACTTTCTCCGATTGCCGGAGGGGCGCGCCTTCCTGGTCCAGGTGCCGGGAACCTCGCAGTCGGCGCTGGGAGATGCAGCCGTCGCCGAATTGCTCAACTGGATGGTGAACCAGTTCAGCCGCGACGAAATTCCATCCGGCTTCATCCCGTATACCGCCGTCGAGGTGGAGCGCCTTCGGGCGCAGCGGCTCAGCGACGTACCCGCCAAACGGGCCGCTGTCGTCGGTAGCCTGCGCGACATGGGCTATCGGGTCGAGTAACCAGTGATGTATCAACAAGGGAGCCACAGATGAAAACGAAGACCAAGGTATTCAACCCGCACCTCAAGCTCGTGCTCGCCACGGCGGTGATCGGTGCAGCGGTCACGGGAGCCGGCGCGGCCACCACCGAACAGGAAGCGGCGCGACTGGGCAAGGATTTGACCCCGGTCGGCGCCGAGCGCGCCGGCAACAAGGATGGCGGCATCCCGGAGTGGAAAGGGGGCACGCCCAAGGGCAAGCACAAGCTGAGCGATGCGCGGGTCGACCCTTTTGTCGCGCAGAAACCGCTGTTCTCCATCGACGCCGGCAACCTGGACAAATACAAGGACAAGCTTTCCGCCGGCCAGGTCGAACTGCTCAAGACCCGCAAGGGTTATCGCCTGG
>JBAYJH010000309.1:0-5780 GCA_041665185.1 Sterolibacterium sp. | reverse complement strand
TTAAGGCCGCTTGCAGCAAGCTTCTTTGCGTCCTTCATTGCTTGCTTGGCATAAACAACTTGCCAACTCACCACTTAAGCGTCTTCGAGCTTTTTGCGAGGGGTTCGGCCATGCCAGTCTTGATGGACTCGCGCATACCGGGTACGGCCAGCAGGTACAGGGTCTCTTGAATTGCGCTCCAGTCTTCCGCGGAAAGCAGCACGGCACTGCTACGTTTTCCGGAAATGATGATGGGCTCATGAGATTCCACCGTTTGATCGATGAGCCGGTACAGATTTGCGCGAGCTTCGCTGGCGGTCAGTGTGTTCATTGCACGCTCCTTCAAGGAAGCTCAAAGGGTACGCGATTGCGTACGCTTGTCAAGTGGCTGTATGAGCGCGGCAAGAAGGCCCAACCAAGTTCAGGGATCGCCGAGAAGCTCTGCTTCTCGGCGATCCCCCGGGAGGGAGGGGCCTCACGCGCCATCGCCAAGCGGAAAGCTGAAATTACTCAGCACGCCTATACCTCCCGTGAGCCGGTAATGTCATAGGCGGTGAACTTCCGCTCCAATAAGCCGCAGCTACGGGCAGCCGCTCGCCAAGGTTCAATGTGTGAAGCATGGAGGTGGCGCGCCAGGCTTTCGTGGTCGGGCCATAATTCCGAGAAGCGAATGAGCCCCGGATCGAAAGGATCCTCCGCCACGTCGTAGGCGATACATCCGTCGTTCTTGTATGTCGATTCGACGAGTGCGCGCAGCTGCGGCAAAACCTCCGAGATGCGCTCAGGAGGAAATCGAAGAATCCCGAAGACGGCTACCATAGGGTGCATGGCGTTAGTTCCTGTTATGGATGCGAGAGGCGAAGGATTCGTGCGACTCAACGTCAAATATCACTGGAGCTGCCCGGCTTCGTTGCGGGTGTCTGGCTGACCGCCGGGTTCGGCGTCACGCAGCTACAAGGAGGGTTGTTTGCCACGGCTCTCGTGCCAAACGGTCAGCACTTCGAGTGTTTCGGGTGTGACACGGTAGTAGATAAAGTACCGAATGCGACCGACAAGCAAGCGGCGAACGCCTTTGATCCTAGCGCCCTCATAGGCGGCACCAATGCCGGGCTGTTGTGCCAGCAGAGCTAAGGCTTCGCCAATGTCGGTACGAACTGCACCGGGCGCGGCTGGTCGGTTTTCAGCCCACCATTCAGCGGCTTTATGTATCTGCGATGCTGCGCGCGCGGAGACCTTTACGCGAAGCGCCATCGTCAGCCGTATTTGCGCAGATTCTCAAGAAGCTTGTCGGCTGAGACAAACTCGCCTCTTTCGATTTCTGCCATGGCGGAGAGAAGTTCATCTTCGTCTTCCGACGAGAGAGCAAACGGCTCCTCTGGCTCACGCGAGAGTACAGCGACAACTGAGCCTTCGACGAGGGGAACACCCTCGACGACAACCTTACCGCCAATGACAGTGCCAGTGGTGACTTGCATGGGGGAATAATACTCCTACGGTTAACGATGGTGTCAGTTTGATACCGAACGTGGGGTTGAGGCGACCTGCGTGCTTTTCGCGCAGGTCGCCTCAAACGAAGGGTTCGGAGGGGCTTTCATTACCTTTGACCTTCAATCTCGTTTCGATTTCACGCGAACTATGGGACTGTGAAAGGGAAATCAAAAGGTGTCCAGTTCGCGAAAGGGCAGCCAGATCAATCCCAAGATCATCGCGCGCTTGTGGAATCAAGCCGCACCATTCTTCACCAGGGTTGAGAACACGAGGGAGTGGGTAACTGTCATTTGGGTTAGGAAAAACACCTGCTCTATCTGCCTTGTTCCTTAAACGTAGCCATCGTGAGCGATAGTGTTTCATACCAACCCCTTTGATTGTTGTGGGACGGTCTCCAACATTTGTAACCGTTATTGAAACCCACGTTTTCCCTTCCCTTCTTGGATCTCCCATTACCAGCATATTCGGAGAGACCGAGACCTTAAGTCTTGGGCCTCGCGTTCGCCATTTGTATATATCCCAAATAAGAACAACAGTTGCGGTAACGGCCCCCCACCACGCAGCGAGATCAGTTGAGCTCATGGAATCGCCTAAAGTAAAGTGGCCATCCTATTTGACGCAAGATATTGCGTCATCTAATGGACAAGGTTTGGAGTCACGTATGAAGCTCATAACATTCAACCCATCGACAGATTTTAGGGCATCCTCCAACTGGAACGGAAACAATCGGTGACTGCGCGTAAGCATCGCGACTAGGTACATGGATAGCTTTGCCTCAAGCTCGCAGCATAGCGTAGACAAACGACCAGAACAGCGCCGAAACAATATCCGTATGGAATATCCCGCTTGACGCCGCCCTGCCTCTTTCTGCATAATGTCGCCATGTGTACTACCACCATGAATTCGCATCATCTCGATTCCCCGTCCGCGCCGCTCAAGCTGCGTCGATGGGGAGTCGGCATTTACGTTGGCATGAGCCAATAGCATCGGCAGACAACCCGCCGATGCACAGGGCGGGATTCCAGTCTTAACCGATCTTTATCCCGCCGTATTTCAGTAGTAACCGGGCACCGGCCGTACCGGTCGATGTCCCGGCAACCCGTCCGCCACAAGCAGGACGCAGGAGTTGCATCATGAGTTTCGCCAATCTGCCCGATCTGACCCGGCTGAAGCTGCTGCTTCCGGCCGACAGCCTGCTGCGCAACCGGAACTTCTTCCGCATGTGGATCGCCAGCACAGTCGCCGTGCTCGGCGGCAGCGTGTCGCAACTGGCGCTGCCGCTGACGGCGGTGCAAATCCTCCATGCCAGCGCCGGGCAGATGGGCCTGCTGTTCGCCTGCGGGGCGCTGCCTTTCGTGCTGTTTTCGCTGCCCGCCGGCGTCTGGCTGGACCGCCGCAGCAAGCGCTCGGTGATCGTCGGCTTCAACCTGCTGGGTTGCGCGGCGCTGGCGGTGGTGCCGCTGGCGGTGGTCTTCGACGCCTTGTCGATGCCCCTGCTGTACGTCGTCGACTTCCTGGTGGGCACCGGTTTCTGCATCGGCGGCTCGGCGGCGCAGGTGTTCATCACCCAATTGGTCGGCCGCGAGCGCCTGGTGGAAGCCAACAGCAATCAGGCCACGGCCACCAGCATCGCCGGGTTGATCGGCCCGGTGATCGCCGGCATGCTGGTCGGCTGGCTGGGCGCGCCCACGGCGGTGGCGCTCGACGCGCTGGCCTTCCTGGTTTCCGCCATCCTGGTCGCCTCGATACGCTTCCGCGAGGTGCCGATGAAGCTGTCCACCCGGCCGGTGCTGGAAGACATGCTGGAGGGCCTGCGCTTCGTCTGGCGCCATCCGCTGCTGCGCGCCTTCGCCATCATGGCCTTCATGACCATCTTCCTGTTCGACGGCTTCATGGCGCTGTACGTGCTGCATGCCACCCGCAACCTGCATCTCACGCCGTCCGAGTTGGCCGCCGTGAATACGCTGGCGGCGTTCGGCGCGCTGGCCGGCGCCACCTCGGTGCATCGTCTCAACCGGCGCTTCGGCAAGCACGCCGTGATCACCTTCGGCCTGGGTGTGACGGCGCTGGGTTTTCTCGCCTATTCCCAGGTGTCGCCGGGCGCTTGGGCGGTGGTGCTGGCGGGCGCGGCGATGTTCCTGGTGGACGCCGGCTTGACCGCCTACACCGTGAATTACCTGGCGATGCGCCAAATGGTGACGCCGGACATGATGCTCGGCCGCATGACCACGACCATGCGCTTCCTGTCGGTGTCGGCCGCGCCGATCGGCAGTTCCCTCTCCGGCTATTGCGCCGACCGCTACGGCATCGTTGCGGTGCTGGTAGGCCTGGGGATCGCCGGCATTGCCGCGTCCCTGCTGTCGCGCTGGCTGATCGCGCGCGCGGTGCTGGCGAAGCTGCCGGGCGATGCCGAGGCGGTCAAGGCGATTGCTTAGCTAGGGCTTCATCGGGGGCATTACTTGACCCGCCCGGATTCGGGCGTGAAGCCGAACACCGCTTCGAGCCCCAACTCCCGAATCAGGGCATCCGCCGCGGCCTGGCCGTGCTCCCGCTGCACTTCGGCGAGGATCAGGCGGGCGCCGTGGCGGTTGTAGCCGCCGCCGAAACCGGCTTGCGTCGCGAGCAGGTCGCGGGCCTTGTCCAGTGTCATATCACCAGCGGGCCGGTGTAGTTCTCATCGTCTTCGTCGCTGCTCAACTGGCTTCTCGTCGCACCCGAGGGCACGCCCGATCGCGTCTGCTCGTGGTCGGCCTGCACTTGTAGCAGGGTGGTGACGCATTCGGCCAGGTTGTCATAGACCTCGCGGCCGGTGCCGAACTGCTCCTGGTCCGAGTAGAAGAACTGGCAGCGGTAGCGGCTCTCGCCGACTTTGCAAATCACGAAGTCGGCCCCGCGCTCGCTCCAGAACAGCGTCGGGCAATCGGTCAATTGAGTCGACAAGGGATCGAGCTGCAATTCGCTATCGGCGAGCTGCAAAGCCACCAGCTTGCCATAGCGTTCCAGCAAGGCCTGGCTGACGACGTGCTGTTCATTGTCGGTGATATCCGGGATGGTGTTCTTCAAGGCAGGTTCTCCTGTCGGCAAAGCGCCGAATTGGGGCAAACTCTATATCGGTTATTGAGACTTAAACGATCATCATTGTTTATCAGGAAATAAAAAATATTGCCTTGTGGCAAAGCTGTCGTCTTGCAAGAATATCAAACTTTGCTAATAGACATCCAGCGCCCGCCACATGCCGACCGCTTTAGCCCCCCAAGCCGCCGTCCAGGAAATCAAGAAGACCACCTGCTATATGTGCGCCTGCCGCTGCGGCATCCGCGTGCATCTGCGCGACGGCCAGGTGCGTTACATCGACGGCAACCCGGATCATCCGCTGAACCAGGGGGTGATCTGCGCCAAGGGCTCCTCGGGCATCATGAAGCAGTATTCGCCGGCGCGGCTGTTGAAGCCGCTCAAGCGCAAGGCCGGTTCCGAGCGCGGCGCCGGCGAGTTCGAGGAAATCTCCTGGGAGGAAGCCTTTGCCACGCTGGCCGAGCGGCTGGGTAAGATCCGCGCGACCGACCCGAAGAAGTTCGCGCTGTTCACCGGCCGCGACCAAATGCAGGCGCTCACCGGCTTGTTCGCGCGCCAGTTCGGCACGCCCAATTACGCGGCGCACGGCGGCTTCTGCTCGGTGAACATGGCGGCCGGGATGATCTACACTATCGGCGGCTCCTTCTGGGAATTCGGCGGGCCGGACCTGGAGCGGGCGAAACTGTTCGTCATGATCGGCACGGCCGAGGACCACCATTCCAATCCGCTGAAGATCGCCATCTCCAAATTCAAGCGCGACGGCGGCCGCTTCGTCTCGATCAACCCGGTGCGCACCGGCTATTCGGCCATCGCCGACGAGTGGGTGCCGATCCGTCCCGGCACCGACGGCGCCTTGCTGCTGGCGATCATCCATGAGTTGATCGCCAAGGGGCTGTATGACCGCGAGTTCCTGGTGCGCTACACCAATGCCGGGCAACTCGTGAACCTCGACGATCAGCACGACGAGTTCGGCATGTTCGTGCGCACCGAGGTGCCCGAGGAAGAAGCTTGCTACGACCCGCAGAACAAGCTGTGGTGGGACCGCAACAGCAACAAGCCGGTAGTCACCCACACGGACGGCGCCGACCCCTTCCTGCGCGGCGAGTTCAAGCTGTCCGACGGCACGCCGGTCAAGCCCGCGTTCCAGATGCTGCAAGACCGCGTCAAGGATTACACCCCGGAATGGGCGGAACAGATCACCGGCATCCCGGCCGACACCATCAAGCGCCTGGCGCACGAGA
>JBAYJH010000308.1:0-5807 GCA_041665185.1 Sterolibacterium sp. | reverse complement strand
CGCGCGACGTCGAGCGCCACGTTGCCGTTGCCGATCACCGCCACGGATTTCACGGACGAGAGGTCGGGGCCGGTCCGGAAGTCGGGATGCCCGTTCAGCCAGGCGACGAAGCGCCACGAACCCCAGACATGCGGCAGATCCTCGCCGGGAATGCCGAGCTTGCGGTCGACCACCATGCCGGTGGCGACCACGACCGCGTCGTAGGACTGGATGACCTCGTCCCAGGACAGGTCGCGCCCGATCTCGATGTTGCCCGCAAAACGCAGGTCGGGCTGGGCGAGCCGCCGGTCGAACTGGCGGACGATTTTGTCGACTGCATCGTGCGACTCGAGGCGGCGGAAATGGTCGCTGCGCCGCTATTCTGGGCGGCCCAGCGCCAAACCCTGGGGGCGCTGGAGGGAAATGTGCGCTGGAGCGGTCTGGACGAGAACAGCGGGCAATGGCGACAGCTACGCGCACACGACGGAACGAGTTACCGGCACTTGCGTGCCGCCCTGCAAATTGGTGACCGCAACGGCCCGATAGGCGATACCGAACTGGCCCGTTTCTACGACGGCGTCAAGCAACTGGCCGAAGATTTCCAGGTATCGGCCGAGTTTCCGGCTGCCGCGGTGGTGCTGGCGCACGCCCGTGCGCTCGACGAGTTTTGCGCCGCAGTGGACTGGCGCATCGGCATGAATGTGGTGAATCTCGCCGGTCAGACCATGGCGGCCGCCCGCTTGATCGACCTGGCGACGGAGACCAGCCTGTGGCTCAAGGATGACGGGGTCTTCCACGCCGAGGACGGCTCCGGCCAGACCTGGTTTACGCTGAGCAACCTGGGTGGAAAACCCTTCGGCGATGGCCTGGGGACGCTGAACCTGGAGGGCGTCACGCTGACCATCGATGTTCCCCGCGTCGCCGACGGCGGCCAGGCTTTCGATCGCCTGCTGGAAGTCGCCGGCCGGCTCATGGCGTCGTTCGATGGCACCCTGGTGGACGACCAGCGCACGCCGATTTCCGACGCGATGCTGGCGACCATTCGCGCCAAGATCGGCGAGTTCCAGGACAAGATGTCCGCCCATGAAATACCCGCCGGCGGCCGGCGCGCATTGCGGCTGTATTCCTGATTCCACCATGACCGCCTCACGCGCTGCCGCCGAGCGTGCCGAAGCTTTGCGCAACGAGATCGAACGCCACAACCATGCCTACCATGTTCTCGACCGGCCGACGGTTCCCGACGCGGAATATGACCGGCTGTTCCGCGAACTGGTAAAGCTCGAAACCGACTACCCAGAACTGGCCTCGCCCGACTCGCCGACCCAACGGGTGGGTGGCGCGCCGCTATCCGAATTCGGCCAGGTGCGGCATCGCGTGCCGATGCTGTCGCTGAACAACGCCTTCAGCGAGGAGGAAACGGCGGCTTTCGACCGGCGTTGCCGGGAGGGCCTGGGCGCGGCCGAAATCGACTATGCGGTCGAGCCCAAGTTCGATGGCCTGGCGATCACCTTGGTCTATGAGGAGGCGGTGTTTGTCCAGGGCGCCACCCGCGGCGACGGTTTCACCGGCGAGGACGTAACGCGCAACCTGCGCACCGTCAGGAACATTCCCTTGCGCCTGCGAGGAGAGCGAATACCGGAGCGCCTGGAAATCCGCGGCGAAGTGCTGATCTTTCGCCGCGACTTCGAGCGGCTGAACGAACAGCAGCGTGCCGCGGCGGGCAAGGAATTCGTCAATCCCCGCAATGCCGCCGCCGGCAGCTTGCGCCAGCTCGATCCCAGGCTTACGGCGAAACGGCCGTTGCGTTTTCTTGCCTACGGCGTGGCGGAGTGCAGTAGTGAGCTGCCGGACACCCATGCCGCGCTGATGGCGCGACTGGCCGTCTGGGGCCTGCCGGTGGCGGAGGAGCGTGCGGTGGTGACCGGCGTCGCTGGCCTGCTCGGCTATTACCGGCGGATCGGCAGCGCCCGCGACAGCCTGCCTTATGACATCGACGGCGTGGTGTATAAAGTGAATCGCCTGGCCGATCAGGAACTACTCGGCTTTGTTTCGCGCGCTCCGCGCTTTGCCATCGCCCACAAGTTCCCGGCGCAGGAGGCCTTGACCACGGTCGAGGCGATCGAAGTGCAGGTCGGCCGCACCGGGGCATTGACGCCAGTCGCGCGCCTTGCCCCGGTATTCGTCGGCGGCGTGACCGTCACCAACGCCACGCTGCACAATGAGGACGAAGTCAGGCGCAAGGACGTGCGGGTCGGCGACACGGTGATCGTGCGCCGGGCCGGCGACGTGATTCCCGAGGTGGTGGCTGTGGTGCAGGAAAAGCGCCCGGTGAAGAATCTGCTGGAGCCGCTGCACCCGGCCTGGGAATTGTTGCGTGAACATCCGGTTTGCCCAGTCTGCGGATCGCGCATCGAAAAGCCCGAGGACGAAGCCATTGCCCGCTGTAGCGGTGGCCTCTACTGCCCCGCACAGCGTAAGCAGGCCCTACTGCATTTCGCTTCGCGCCGCGCCATGGACATCGAGGGGCTGGGCGACAAACTGGTCGAACAGCTTGTCGACCAGGAGATTGTCAAGACGGCGGCCGACATCTACCGCCTGGACATGGACAGGCTCGCCGGGCTGGAGCGCATGGCGGAGAAGTCTGCCGGCAATATCCTCGCAGCCATAGCCAAGAGCCGGGACACCACCCTGGCGCGCTTCATCTATGCCCTGGGCATCCGCAATGTCGGCGAGACCACGGCCAAGGACCTGGCGCGGCACTTCGGCAGCCTGGACTTGCTGTTGGGAGCGTCGCTCGACGACCTCCAGCAGGTGCCCGACGTGGGGCCGGTGGTGGCGGCCTCACTCGCCCGGTTCTTCGCCGAATCGCATAACCTGGAAGTGATAGCGCAACTGCAAGCCGCGGGCGTGCACTGGACCGAAGGCAGCGCCCAAGCGGTGGTATCCTCCGCCATCGTCGGCAAGGTCTTTGTATTGACCGGCACGCTGCCGACGCTGACGCGGGACCAAGCCAAGGAGAGGATCGAGGCCCTGGGCGGCAAGGTCACCGGATCGGTGTCGAAGAAGACCGACTACCTGGTCGCCGGCAGCGACGCCGGCTCCAAGCTGGAGAAGGCGCGGCAACTGGGCCTTGCCATCCTCGACGAACAACAACTGCTGGAATTGCTGAATCCATGAAGAAAATCACCAAAGCTGTGTTTCCCGTGGCGGGCCTGGGCACCCGCTTTCTGCCGGCGACCAAGGCCAGCCCCAAGGAAATGATGCCGATTGTCGACAAGCCGCTGATCCAGTTTGCAGTGGAGGAGGCTGTCGCCGCCGGCATCAGCGACATGATCTTCGTCACCGGCCGCAGCAAACGTTCCATCGAAGACCATTTCGACAAGGCCTATGAACTGGAGAGTGAACTGGAAATACGCGGCAAGCTCGAAACCCTGGAATTTGTCCGCACCCTGCTGCCCAAGGACATCAATTGCATTTACATTCGACAAGCTGAAGCGCTGGGTCTGGGCCACGCCATCCTGTGCGCCAAACCGGTGGTCGGAGACGAGCCATTCGCAGTGCTGCTGGCCGACGACCTGCTGGACGGCGAGCCCCCGGTGATGCGGCAGATGGTCGAAGCCTACGACACTTACCTGTGTTCGATACTCGGCGTGCAGGAAGTGCCGCGAGCCGATACCCGCAGCTACGGCATCGTCGCCGCCCAACCGCTGGCAGAACGTCTGGAGCGCGTCAGCGCCATCGTCGAGAAGCCCAAACCGGAAGATGCGCCTTCGAATCTGGCGGTGGTGGGACGTTATATCCTGACGCCGCGCGTCTTCCATCACCTGGAGCGCGTCCAGCCCGGCTCCGGCGGCGAGATTCAACTGACCGACGGCATCGCGGCGCTGCTGGCCGAGCAGCAGGTGCTGGCCTATCGGTATTCCGGCATACGCTTCGACTGCGGTTCCAAGCTCGGTTATCTGCGGGCCATGGTCGAATTCGGCCTGCGCCATCCCGAGGTCGGCGCCGACTTCGCGGCTTATCTGAACAATCGGGGCAAGTGATGGAAGCGGATGAAGCGCGGCAAATCTTCGCCGAGGCGGAACTGATCTGCTCCTCGGCGGAAATCGATTCCGCGATCGTGCGCCTGGCCGGCGAAATCACGGCCCGCCTTGAGGATGCTCATCCCCTGGTGCTGACCGTGATGGGCGGCGCCGTCGTCTTCGCCGGGCAATTGTTGCCGAAATTGCCTTTCCCGCTGGAATGCGACTATGTGCACGCTACCCGCTATGGCAACACCACCAGCGGCAGCGAACTCGCCTGGTTGGCGCAGCCGCGTATGTCGGTCGCCGGGCGGACCGTGCTGGTGCTGGACGACATCCTCGATGAGGGAATTACGCTGGCGGCGATCAAGGCGCGCCTACTTCAGCAAGGTGCTATCGCCTGCTTCGTAGCCGTCCTGGCGGAAAAGGAACTGGGCAAGGCCAAGCCGATAGCCGCCGATTTTTCCGGTGTGAAAGTCCCGAACCGCTATGTCTTCGGCTGCGGCATGGATGTCAGGGGCTCCTGGCGCAACCTTCCGGCTATCTTCGCCTTGAAAGAAGGTCCTTGAGGGATGCCTTGAAGCAGTAATCAAGCGGCCGCGCGACTGGCCCGTTTGCGGTCGTTTTCCGACAGGTGGCGCTTGCGGATGCGGATCGACTTCGGGGTTATTTCCACCAGTTCGTCGTCGGCGATGAATTCCACCGCGCTTTCCAGGGTGATCTGGATCGGCGGCACCAGGCGTACGGCTTCGTCGGTGCCCGAAGAGCGCACGTTGGTGAGCTGTTTGCCCTTGATCGGATTCACCACCAGGTCGTTGTCGCGGCTATGCACACCGATGATCATGCCTTCATAGAGCGGGTCGCCATGCGAGGCGAACATCCGGCCGCGGTCCTGCAGCTTCCACAATGCGTAGGCAACGGCCATGCCGTTCTCGGCCGAAATCAGTACGCCGTTGCGGCGCTCCGCCATGATGCCCGCCACCGGACCGTAGTCGTCGAAGACGTGGCTGGCCATGCCGGTGCCGCGCGTCAGGGTCATGAATTCGCCCTGGAAGCCGATCAGTCCGCGCGCCGGAATGCGATATTCCAGGCGCACGCGGCCTTTGCCGTCGGGCTGCATGTCTTGTAGTTCGCCGCGGCGGCGGCCGAGTTCTTCCATGACGCCGCCCTGGTTGGTTTCCTCCACATCGACGGTGAGCAGTTCATAAGGTTCAAGCTTCTCGCCATCGACTTCCTTCATGATCACGCGCGGCCGGGACACCGCCAGTTCGTAACCCTCGCGGCGCATGTTTTCCAGCAGGATGGTCAGGTGCAGTTCGCCGCGCCCGGAGACCAGGAATATATCGGCATCCTCGGTATCCTCGACGCGCAACGCCACGTTGGCGAGCAGTTCCTTTTGCAGGCGCTCGCGGATCTGGCGGCTGGTGACATACTTGCCTTCCTTGCCGGCGAAGGGCGAGGTGTTGACCTGGAAGTTCATGGTCAATGTCGGCTCGTCGACCTTCAAGGGCGGCAGGCCCGCAGGCTTCTCAACGTCGCACAGGGTGACGCCGATACCGACCTGTTCGATGCCGGTCACCAGCACGATGTCGCCGGCCTCGGCCTCCTGCGCCTGTTCCCGTTCCAGTCCCTGGAAGACGAAGATCTGGTTGACCTTGGAGCGACCTTTAGCCTCATCGCCGTACATCACGGCGACTTCCTGCCCCGGCTTGATGCGGCCATGCGTGATCCGTCCGATGCCGATACGGCCGATGTAGCTCGAATAGTCCAGCGAGCAGATCTGTAGCTGCAACGGCCCGTCGACAT
>JBAYJH010000307.1:0-5853 GCA_041665185.1 Sterolibacterium sp. | reverse complement strand
CGGCCTGGTCCTTCAGTTGCAAGTAACAACTGCCGAGCAGTTGCAGGCGGAACTCGTCGGGTTTGATGCCGGCCTTGTGTTCAGCGTCCAGGTCGGCGGCCAATTCCCGTGCCGCGGCCGCAAAATCGCCGCTGGCATAACGCGCCTGGATTACCGCGTTGCGAATCTGGGGTTTGTCGCCGCCCAAGCGAAAATACCGCGCAGCGGTGGCGATGGTCTGCGGATGATTCTTGGCGCGGTAGTAGGTGCCGACCAGGGCTTCGAGGATGGTGAGTTGTTCCGTGGCCGGCAGCCGGCCGGAAGCCAGCACGGCTTCGAACGAGCGGACCGCCACGTCGGTCTCGCCGGAGCCCGCCGCGGCGGCGCCGCGCAAGCGATTGAGGATGAATACCTCGTAGGGGGTCTTGCCGTCGCGAGCGTCCGCTTCGGCGATGCGGGTCAGTGCCTCCTTGTGTTGGCCGGCCTTGAGCAGATCCTGGATCGCCAACAAGGTTTTTCCAAGCTCCGGGCGCACGCCTTCCTTGCCCTGGGCGACGGCATGCGGAACCACGGCTGCCAGGGTTCCGAGGCAGACAAGCAACTGGCACAGGCGGCGAACCGCGAACATGATTTGCACGAGGTAGTTCCTTTCAGCTTGCATCGCCGCTCAATTCGCCGACGGCGCACCAATGCGGCGAGGGATCAGACGATGCCGCCGCCGCCACCGCGAGCCGCCGGACGGGCGGCGGCGCAGGCCTGGCGATAGCCGCTGGCCCGGTAGGCGCCGAGCGGATCGATGGCGGCGCCGTTGATCAGGCGGGCCTGGGCGAGGATCGGCGAGACATCGGTGGTGTAGGCCGTCTTCAGGGTCTGGGAGGCCATCAGGGCATCATTGCCGGCCTGCAATTCGGCGAGAGTCACCCGGTCTACGAGCAGCGCCTGGGCCTGGGCACGCTGTAATTCGATGGTGCTGGAAATCAGGCTCTCCACCGGGTCGGTGATATTGTGGGACTGGTCCAGCATGTGGGCCAACGTCGGGTTGGACGCATGCCGCGATTCGGCGTCTATCAGTTCGTTGAACACCAGGAACAGGCGGTAGGGGTTGATGGAGCCGGTATCCAGGTCGTCGTCGCCATAGCGCGAATCGTTGAAGTGGAAGCCGCCGAGGCGCCCGGCATGGATCAGCCGCGCCACGATCATTTCGATGTTGACGTTGGGCGCGTGATGGCCCAGGTCCACCAGGCACAGAGCCTTCGGTCCCAGCGCTTGGGCGGCCATCAGCGAGCTGCCCCAGTCCTGGATGACGGTGGCGTAGAACGCCGGCTCGTACATCTTGTGTTCGATGAGCATGCTCCAGTCGTCGGGCAGGGCGGCATAGATTTGCGCGGCGGACTCCAGGTAACGTTCGAAGGCCCTGGCGGTGTGCTGCTGGCCGGGGAAATTCGCGCCGTCGCCGATCCACACGGTGAGCGCGCGCGAACCGAGCACCTTGCCCATGCGGATGCAATCGATGTTGTGGGCCACCGCCTGGGCGCGCACCGCCGCGTCGGTGTGGGTGAGGCTGCCGTACTTGTAGGAAAGTTTTTGTCCCGGCTGGTCCTGGAAGGTGTTGGAGTTCACCGGGGCGAAGCGCAGACCGAGCGTTTCGGCGCGGGCCTTCAGGGCCGGCAGATCCTCGGGCTGGTCCCACGGGAAGTGCAGGGAGACCTCGTCGGTGGCGCCGGTGAGGCGATGGATCGCCGCGCAGTCGTCGAGCTTGTCGAACACGTCGCGTGGTTCGCCGGGTCCGGGGTAGCGCGCGAAACGCGTACCGCCGGTACCGACGGCCCACGAGGGAAGGGCGACGCGGAAGCCCGCCACGTCTTTCGCCACCTGATCGATGTCGATGCCGCGGCGGCGCAACTGGCGGCCCAAGGACTGGTAATCCGCCTCATGATCGCCGGCGCGGGCAGCATTGTTTGCAGCGACATAATCCTGGGTGATCACGGTTTCTCCTTGGGGTACGGCGCGTTAACGGGTGAATGCCGCGGCGTTGCCGGCATCCACGTTGATGATGTTGCCGGTCGATTTGTCCGAACGCGGCGAAACGAAAAACGCGATGGCCTCGGCCACGTCCTCGGGGAAGACACTGCGTTTCAGCAAGCTGCGCTCGCGGTAAATGGCTTCCAGGTCTTCCGGGGTGGCATTGTATTGCTGCGCCCGCTGGTCCGCCCATTCACCCTGCCAGATATGCGAACCGCGCAGCACGGCGTCGGGGTTGACCACATTGACGCGTATTCCCATGGGCGCGCCTTCCAGGGCCAGACAGCGCGCCAGATGCAGTTCGGAGGCCTTGGCGGTGCAGTAAGCCGCCGCGCCGGGCGAGGCGGCCAGCGCATTCTTCGAGCCGACCAGGACCAGGGAGCCGCCCAGGGCCTGGGCCTTGAGGGTGCGAACCGCTTCGCGGCTGACCAGGAAATAACCGGTGGACAGGATGTCCATATTGCGTTGCCAGAGCTCCAGGGTGGTGTCCTCGATGGGCGCGGCCGAGGCGATGCCGGCGTTGGATACGCAGATGTCCAGGCCGCCGAACAGCCAGTTTGTATCATGGAATGCCTGGATGATCGAGCTTTCCTGCGTGACGTCGCTCCACAGCGCCTGGACGTTGTCGTTGCCGGCGCCGGCGGCGAGTTTTTGCCGGGCCGCTTCGAGCGCCTTGCGGTCGATGTCGCAGAGGACGACGCAGGCGCCTTCGTCCATCAGGCGTTTCGCCGTGGCCTGGCCGATGCCGCCGCCGGCGCCGGTGATCAGGGCGATGCGGCCTGCCAGCGCCTTGGCTTTGGGCAGGCGCTGGAGCTTGGCTTCTTCCAGCAGCCAGTATTCGATATCGAAGGCCTCCTGTTCCGGCAGACCCCGGTAGGTGGATACCCGCGAGGATTCGCGCATCACGTTGATGGCGTTGACGTAAAACTCGCCGGATATCCGCGCGGTGGCCTTGTCGCCGGCAAAAGTGATCATGCCGACGCCGGGGATCAGGTAAACCACCGCGTTCGGGTCGCGCATGGGCGGCGAATCCGGCCGCTTGCAGCGCTGGTAATAGGCCTGGTAATCCTCTCGATAAGCTGCCACGGCCTTGGCCAGCCGGAACAGCAAGTCATCCGCAGTTTCTGTGGCCGGGTCGAAGGCCAGCACCAGCGGCCGGATCTTGGTGCGCAGAAAGTGATCCGGGCAGGAGGTGCCCAAGGCCGCCAGGTCGTCCAGCCTTTCCCGCGAGACGAATTCGAGTACCGCGGGACTGTCGTCGAAATGGCCGATCTTGGGGACCGGATTGGAGATCAATCCGCGGATGCGCGGCATGACCGCCGCCGCGATTCCCCGGCGCTTTTCCGCCGCCAGGAGAGCGGTCTTGACGGCGCCGAAAGGGTGTCCGCCGCCCTGTTGTTCGGCCAGCCAGGCGATGGCCCGGTTGATGACCGCCAAGGTGGTTTGATAACACTCTTTCTGGCTGTCTCCCCAGGTAAACAAGCCATGGGCCTCCAGGATCACACCCTTGGCCCGCGGGTTTTCCCGGACAAAGCGCTGGAGCCGGACACCCAACTCGAAACCGGGGCGCACCCAGGGCAACCAGCCGATCTCGTCGCCGTAGATCTTGCCCGTCAACTCCCGGCTGTCGGCGGAGGCGGCGATGGCGATCACCGCGTCGGGGTGCATGTGGTCGACATGGAGCTTGTCCAGCAAGCCGTGCAAGGGCGTATCGATGCTCGCGGCCCTGGGGTTGAGCCCGTGGGTGCAGTGGGGATACAGGTCCACCATTTCGTCCTCGAACTCCTGGCCTTGGTAGAGTTTCTGGAGAGAGCGGAGCTTGTCCATGTTCAAGGTTGCGAAGCCGTCCAGCCCCATGGTGCCGATGTCGCCGCCGGAGCCCTTGACCCAGAGCACCTGCACCTGCTGGCGGGTCAGCGGATCCGGCATGATGATCTTGGAGGAGGTGTTGCCACCGCCGTAATTGGTTATCCGCTTGTCCGACCCCAGCAAGTTGGAGCGGTAACGCAGAGTTTCCGGGTCGGATAGCTTGGATGCATAGGCATCGTCCCATCTGTTTTCCAGCAGCAAGGCCTGTTCGACGGCGGGGGGCATGGTTTCCATAAGACTTCCTTGTTCACCGCAGTCAGCGGAGGATGGACTGAACGAAATATATCAAGAGTGCGCATATACTGTCAAGATCGATCATTTATACTCAGAGTTTGTCGCCTTATTGTTGATAGCAATGAGTCGTTTTGATCAAAGGGGTAGAATGAAAATTCAGTCCAATCCAGGGGAGGCGGGGCATGCTCGAAAGAGAGCGACACACGATCATTCTCAAGCTCGTCAAGGATCGATCCATCGTCAGCGTGGTCGAACTTGCGGGGTTGTTGAATGCCTCCGAAGCGACCATCCGCCGGGACATCAACGCGCTCGCCGAGCAAGGCGCGATCCGGCGTATCCGTGGCGGTGCCGAGTCGGTGCGGCCGCGCCACGAAGCCCATCTGGTGGGCATGCCTTTCGCCATGAGCCAGCAGTTATGCATCGCCGAAAAGCGGGCCATCGCCCAGGCGGCGGCGAAACTGATCGCGGGGGACGAAAGCATCATCATCCAGGGCGGCACCACCACTTTTGCCCTGGTGGAGTTCCTGGCGGATACGGATCTGGACATCCTCACCAACTCCTTCCCGATTGCCGCGAAGTTACTCGAAACCAGCCGCAATCGCATCACCCTGCCGGGCGGCACCCTGTTCCGGGAACAGAACATCATCCTCAGCCCCTTCGACAACGACGCCATCGGCAACTTCCACGCCGGGACCATGTTCGCCGGCTGTTATGGCATCGGCCGCTTCGGCATCATGGAAACCGATCCGCTCATCGTCCAGGCCGAAAGTCGCCTGTTGCAGCGCGCCGAACGGCTGGTGGTGATGGCCGACAGCCGCAAGCTGCGCAACCGTTCTTCGATGATCGTGGCGGGCCTGGAACGTATTTCCGTGCTGATCACCGACGACGGCGCCAAACCGGAAGAACTGGAAGTGTTCCGCAACGCCAGCATCGAGGTCATCGTCGCGCCAGTGACGGAGCGGGACACTTCGCGCGATTCGGCGGAAAGCGGTTCCCGCTAGTCGTTCGGCGGTTCGATGCGAGGTTCATGATGGCCGGCCCGGCCACGCAAGTTCAACCATGAGGGCAGCCGTCATCGATTACTGCGTCAGACTCGCCATGGATCCCTTGCTGGTCCAGGGCAGCGGCGGAAATGTCTCCTGGAAGGAAGCCGGCAAGCTCTGGATCAAGGCGTCCGGCCTGGATCTTGCCGACGCGGCGCGACAGCCGATCTTCGTCCCCGTCGACCTGCGCCATCTGCAAGATGTCCTCGCCCGAGGCGATTTCACCGCCGCACCCAGGGTGCTCGCCGACACCTCCCTGCGGCCCTCCATCGAGACGCTGCTGCATGGCCTGATGCCTTACCCTCTGGTCGTGCATTTGCACCCGGTGGAGATACTCGCGCATCTGGTTCGCCGCGACGCCGACGACATCCTTCGCTCGCGGCTGTCGCCGGCCCTCCGCTGGGCCAGCCTGGCCTATGTAAAGCCGGGCGCCGCCCTGGCGCAGGCGCTGGCGGCCGCCCTGGCCAGACAACCCCTGGCCGACGTGATCTTCATGCATAACCACGGCGTCGTCATCGGCGCGGCAAGCGTAGCCGATGTTGCCGAGATACTCGCCACGTTGTTGCATGCCTTGGCAACAGCGCCACGGGGCTCGGCGACGGCAATCCGTGCGGAATTTTCCCAGGCTGCGGCGCGCGGCTACCGGCGCGTAGACGATCCGGGCATCAACCAGCTGGCGCTGGACCCTTGGCTGTTCGCACGCCTG
>JBAYJH010000306.1:0-5863 GCA_041665185.1 Sterolibacterium sp. | reverse complement strand
ATCGTGAGCCTGGGCTCGACACCCACCGCGCACATCGCCATGGACCTGACCGGAGTCACGGAAATCCGGGCAGGCGTTTTTGTCTTTTTCGATCTGGTCATGGCTGGAATCGGCGTTTGCGGCATCGACGACATTGCGCTGTCGGTTTTGGCGACGGTCATTGGCCACCGACGCGACAAGGGTTGGATTCTGGTCGATGCAGGCTGGATGGCCATGTCTCAGGACCGCGGGACATCGAAGCAGCCGGTCAACCAGGGTTATGGCGTCGTTTGCGACATCGCCGGACGCCCCTACCCCGACCTGATCGTCTCCGACGCCAACCAGGAGCACGGCATCATAACGGTGCGGCCCGGCTCCAGCGGCATGCTGCCTGATCTAGCCATCGGCGACCGCGTCCGCATTCTGCCCAATCATGCCTGCGCCACCGGCGCCCAACATCAGAGCTACCACGTTGTACGCGGCGCGGACAGCAAGGTTGAGGCCGAATGGCCGCGATTCGGCGGCTGGTAATGACAACACAGTTTTCAAGTTTCACCGAATCTGAACGGACATCCTGAGAATGCGTGTACCCTTATTCCTCATCGAGACGAATTCCGACCTTCCCACGCACGCCGACGTTGTGGTGATTGGCGGCGGCATCATCGGAACGTTCGCCGCCTATTACATGGCCAAGCGTGGCATGAAGGTCGCAGTTGTGGAAAAGGGGCGCGTCGGCGCTGAACAATCGAGTCGAAATTGGGGTTGGTGCCGCCAGCAAAATAGAGATGCTCGTGAACTGCCGATGGCGACCAGGAGCCTGGATCTGTGGGAGCAATTCACGGCGGAAACCGGTGAGGAAACAGGGTTTCAAAGATGCGGCTTGCTTTATCTCAGCAACAGCGAGAAGGAGTTGGCTGGCTGGGCAAGCTGGGGTGAGTTTGCCCGCACTGTCGATGTGAAGACCCAGATGCTTACCGCGGACGAAGCAGCTCAACGTGGCCGGGTCACGGGCAAGCCGTGGAAAGGCGGGGTCTTTGCACCGGACGACGGCATTGCCGACCCGTCCCTTGCGGCACCGGCCGTCGCACGAGCCCTCATGAAACTTGGCGGCACGGTGCACCAGGGCTGCGCGGCGCGCGGCATCGAGACCGAGGGGGGCCGCCTTTCCGCGGTGGTTACCGAGAAGGGAAGCATCCGCACGAAGCTCGCCGTGCTCGCCGGAGGAGCCTGGGCGTCCTCCTTCTGCCGCCAGTACGACATTCGGTTTCCCCAAGCGACCGTTTGCCAGACGGCGTTGTCGATTTCCAACGGCGGCAAGGAGATGCCCGCTGCGCTCCACACCACCGACGTCTCCATGACGCGGCGCTTTGATGGAGGATATACCGTGGCCATCAGTGGTCGAGGGCGCGTTGACCCCACACCACAGCTTCTCCGTTTCGCTTGGCAGTTCCTGCCCATGTTCCAGCGAAGATGGCGTAAGCTCGTGCCCGGCGGCCTGGAAGGCATCCGCTCGGGCCATGAAGGCTGGAGCCGCTGGCGGCTTGACCAGCCGACGCCGATGGAGCGGATGCGTATCCTCGATCCGAAGGTGAACGCATCGGTTGTCGAGTTGACGTACAAACGCGCGCTAGACCTGATCCCGATATTGAAGGAGTCCTCGGTCACCGCAGCCTGGGCGGGTTATGTGGACAGCACGCCTGACGGTGTCCCGGGAATCGGCGAGATGACGAGCCTTCCTGGTCTGGTGCTTGCAGCCGGGTTCAGTGGCCATGGCTTCGGTATCGGCCCTGGGGCCGGCCATCTGATCGCCGACATTGTCAGCGGTGCCAAACCCTTCGTCGATCCTCGCCCCTTTCACCCGGACAGATTCCTGTCTTCGGCTTGGGGCGAGGTCGCGGACTTCTAAGAATATGCTCTCTATCATGGCGCCGCGCCTGACTCCGATACGCGCCGATCATCTGCCGGACGCGGTGGGCCTGTCGTCGGCATTTGGTTGGCCTTACCGCGAGGCGGACTGGCGCTTCGCCTTCGATCTCGGTGCCGGCTTCGCCGTGGAAGTTGATGGTCGCCTCGTCGGCACGGCGATGTGGTGGCCCTATGGCGATACCCATGCTACGGTCGGCATGATCATTGTTGTCCCTGAAATGCAGGGGCGCGGTCTCGGGCGTGCCCTGATGGACGAACTGTTGCACGCGGCACGCGGCCGAACGATTTTCCTCAACTCCACCCAAGCGGGACTGTCGCTCTACACGCGGCTCGGGTTCGTCCCTCGCGGGCAGGTTTGTCAGCATCAGGCGATTCTGATGAAGGAACCCCTCCCGGCCAACAGGATGGCTGGCCTTCGTGTCATGACGGCCAGCGATGTAGAGCAGGTACGACTGCTGGATCTGGCTGCCACGGGAATGGATCGGACTGCATTGCTGAACGCCTTGTTCGACGTCGGGATAATCATGGTCGTCGATCGCGGCGCCGGCGTGACGGCTTACGCTTGCGCGCGAGAATTCGGGCATGGTGTAGTGATCGGCCCGGTGATCGCCAAGGGTTCGAGCGATGCGTCCGATGCAATGCTCCTCATCGCCGCACTTGCCGGCTGTCATCACGGCCGCTTCGTCCGGATCGACGTGACCGGAGAAAGCGGCCTTTCGGGATGGCTGACCGAATTTGGCCTGCCCTGCGTAGGCCACGAAGTGGCAATGGCGCGCGGCATTCAAACCCCCGCTTGTTCCGCTGACGGCGCCGCGCGCCTGTTCGCCCTTGCCAGCCAGTCGTTTGGCTGACGCAGCAACCCATTCCGAGGATCCCACAATGACTGATACGCTAACCAACCCTGCCGCGACAATCGGCATTGCGCCGCCTGGCGGACATTACAGCCACGCGGTCCGCTCGGGCGATCTCGTGTTCATCTCCGGTCAACTCGCCGCGCGGGCGGACGGAAGCCATACCGCTGACCTTCCTTTTGAAGATCAGGTGCGCCAGTCCATTGCCAATTTGCGCGCAGCTCTTGGCTTGGCGGGCGCGAAAATGACGGATGTCCTGAAAGTAACCGCCTACATCGTGGATGTCGCCAACTGGCCTCGTTTCAACGCGATCTATGCCGAGGAGATGGGTCTGGCGAAACCCGCGCGCACCGTGGTGCCGGTTGCCGAGCTTCACTACGGCTATCTCGTCGAGATTGACGCGATCGCCGTGTGCGGCGCTTCCGAGCGCTCGATCTGATCGCTCTCCTTCAATGCGAATGCTCCCCTGACATGATGGATATTTCATTATGAAACTGATGTCCTACTGGCTTGACACCGCGCCGAAATTTACGGGCGGGCAAACGGAAGCGCCTGCCGGGGAAGTCGATGTGGCGGTCGTCGGCGCCGGCTTTACCGGGTTGTCCGCGGCAATCGCGTTGGCCAAAAAAGGTGCAAGCGTGGCGGTATTCGACGCCGGACTGGTCGGCAACGCGGCGTCCGGCCGCAATGGCGGGATGTGCAATAACGGCTTCGCCCAAGACTACTACGCCTTGTCGAACACACTGGGGCGGGAACGAGCCAACCTGCTTTATCGCGCTTTCGACGCGGGCGTCAGCAAAGTGGAGTCGCTGATCGCGGAGGAAGGCATCGACTGCGATTTCAAACGGGTCGGCAAGCTCAAGCTCGCGGCCAAGCCGAAACACTACGACAAGCTGGCCAGATCGCAGGCATTGTTGGAAAAGGAATGTGATCCCGACACCCACATGGTGACGCGCGCGGATTTACGCGACGAGATCGGTTCGGACCGGTACTATGGCGGCCTTGTCTTTGCGAAGAGTGCGGGCATGCATGTGGGGCGTTTTGCTCAAGGCCTTGCCGTGGCCGCGGCAAAGCGCGGCGTGCGCATTTATGAGAACGCGCCGGTCATTGGCCTCAAGCGCCAAACGGGCACAGTGCATCAGGTTCAAACGCCGACCGGCGGAGTTCGTGCCAAACAGGTGCTGCTGGCCACCGGCACGTCCGCAGTGGGGCCGCTGGCCTGGTTCCGGCGGCGCATCGTGCCCGTGGGCGCATTCATCATCGTCACGGAACCCCTGCCTGTCACCACGCTCGATCGGCTGACGCCTCGCCGCCGAATGACCACCGACACGAAAAACTTCGTCAGTTACTTCCGCGTCACGCCCGACAACCGCTTGCTGTTCGGCGGTCGCGCTCGCTTCGCCATATCCAGTGCCACATCGGACATGAAAAGTGGCGTCATCCTGCAAAGATCGATGGTCGGGGTCTTCCCTGAGTTGAGCAATACCCGCATTGACTATTGCTGGGGCGGCATGGTCGATATGACACGCGACCGCTTGCCTCGTGCCGGCGAGCGCAACGGACTGTTCTACTCGATGGGTTACAGCGGCCACGGAACTCATATGGCGACCTACATGGGCGCGATCATGGCGGAGGTGCTGGATGGCCGCGCGGATCTGAATCCATGGCGGGATTTCAGTTGGCCGGCCATTCCCGGACATTTCGGAAAGCCATGGTTCCTGCCGTTCGTCGGCGCCTACTACCGCTTCCAGGATTTGGTGCGCTGAGAACCTTCGACTCGCTCGTCGGTGGGGAGTCGGTTCCACAGTCTAGAACGCCGTCGCCCACGATCGCACGAAAATGCCGATGGGGATTGAGGCGTCATACTATGCTTCGAGCCAGACCTTGTCCGCGAACGAGTAGCCCATCAAACCGCCGATCGGAATCGAGCCGTAGCCCTTGACCCGCTTGTCATAGCCATCGATCAGGCTGATGAATACCGGAAGGCCGACGCCGCACTTGTCATGCACCAGTACCTGCATGTCGCCATAGAGTTGCTTGCGCTTCACCTCGTCGGCTTCGCCGCGGGCCGCCACCAGAAGTTGGTCGAACTGCGCGTTCTTCCAGCCGGACTCGTTCCAAGGGGCGTCAGACTTGAACATCAGGCTGAAGAGCAGATCCGCGGTCGGTCGAGGATTGGTGTTCCCGAAACTGAGCGGGTGCTTCATCCAGTGGCGCGACCAGTAGCCGTCGGCGGGAACACGATTGACCGCCAGCCTCAGCCCGATCTTGGCAGCCGACTCCTGCAACAGCGATGCCATGTCCACCGCCCCGTTGGCTGCCGTAGAAGCGTAGATGGGCAAGCGCACACCGAGCAGGCCGGCCTTGTTGAGGTGAAACCTGGCCCGCTCCGGATCGTAGGGTCGCTGCGGCAATTCCGCAAGGTGGTAGCGGTGTCCCGGCGGGATCGGATGGTCGTTGGCGATCACCGCATAGCCCCTGAACAGCGCCTTGCGAATCAGCTCCCGATCGAACAGGTACTTCATCGCCAGAACGAAGTCAGGATTGTTGGTCGGCGCAGCGTCCTGGCGCAGAATCAGGTTGGAGTAAAGGCCAGATTTTGCTTCCAGCACTTCGTAACCGGAGGAGGCGCGGATGCGTTTCGTCGAATGCGGGCTCACCGCGTTGATCATCTGGACATCGCCCGACAGCAGCGCATTGACCCGAGACGATTCATCGGCAATGCCGATCAGTTCGATCTCGTCCAGGTAGGGCTTGCCGGGCTTCCAATAATTCTCGTTGCGGACCCCGACGGTGCGGACGCCCGGCGAGAATTCCTTGCACTTGTAAGGCCCGGTGCCGACGGCGGTGCGAAAGTCGGCGGTGCCCTCCTTGATGATCAAGAAGTGAGCCGCCGCCAGGATTGCCGGCAAGTCCGCATTGGCGCTGGCCAGCCGGATCTGCACCTCGTGCTGACCGCTGGCCCGGACATCCTCGAATTGCTCGGCGATGGTCTTCACCTTCGAGCCGGTCGCCGGGTTCTTGTGTCTGAGCAGCGAAAACACCACGTCGGCGGACGTCAGCGACTTGCCGTCGTGGAACTCCACGCCCTTGCGCAGCTTGATGGT
>JBAYJH010000305.1:0-5936 GCA_041665185.1 Sterolibacterium sp. | reverse complement strand
ATCATCATTTTCGCCGGTATCGCGGCGGGTTTGCCGAGCGCGTTGGGCGGCCTGTTCTCGCTGGTCAATACCGGCAGCATGCATCCGGTGACCGCCTTGTTCATCTTCGCCCTGGTGATCCTGGTCACTGCCCTGGTGGTGTTCGTGGAGCGAGGCCAGCGCAAAATCCTGGTGAACTACGCCAAGCGCCAGGTGGGCAACAAACTCTATGGCGGGCAGAGTTCGCACCTGCCGCTCAAGCTGAACATGTCGGGCGTGATTCCACCGATCTTCGCGTCGAGCATCATCCTGTTTCCTGCGACGGTGGCGGGCTGGTTTGGTTCCGGTGAAGGCATGAGCTGGCTCAAGGATATCGCGGCCACCCTGTCGCCCGGCCAGCCGATTTATGTGATGCTGTACGCGACGGCGATCGTCTTCTTCTGCTTCTTTTACACCGCGCTGGTGTTCAACTCCAAAGAGACGGCCGACAACCTGAAGAAGAGCGGCGCCTTCGTTCCCGGCATTCGTCCCGGCGAACAGACCGCCCGGTATATCGACAAGATCCTGATGCGCCTGACACTGGCTGGCGCAATCTATGTGACCCTGGTGTGCCTGCTGCCCGAGTTCCTGATCCTGAAGTGGAACGTGCCGTTTTATTTCGGCGGCACGTCGCTGTTGATTATTGTCGTGGTGACCATGGACTTCATGTCGCAAGTGCAGGCCTACATCATGTCGCATCAGTATGAAAGCCTTTTGAAGAAAGCTAATTTCAAAGGCGCCGGCTTCCCGACGCGCTAGCGGATCGATAGAGAGCAGCTATGTCGAAGGAGGACATGATCGAAATGCAGGGCGAGGTGCAGGAAAACCTCCCCAACGCGACGTTCCGGGTGAAACTCGAGAACGGCCATGTGGTGCTCGGGCATATTTCGGGAAAAATGCGCATGCATTACATCCGGATCCTGCCGGGCGACAAGGTGACAGTGCAGATGACGCCCTACGACCTGACCAAGGGCCGTATCGTCTTCCGCGCGAAGTAATTGGTATAGGTAAGTGGTAGGTAGCAATTCTCTCGGAGAAGCATCATGAAAGTACTCGCTTCAGTTAAGTGCATCTGTCGCAACTGCAAGATCATCCGGCGCAAACGGGTGGTTCGGGTGATTTGCACCGACCCCCGCCACAAGCAGCGCCAGGGCTGAAGTGCTTGATTTCGACAGGTAAGTTATTTATAATATTCTGTTTCCCGTTTCAGGGATAAGTTAGGGTGAGCCTATGGCCCGTATTGCAGGGGTAAACATTCCGAACCACCAGCACACCGAAATTGCACTCACTGCGATTTTCGGGGTTGGCCGTCCGCGCGCACAAAAAATTTGCGACGCCGCCAAAGTGGGTCGATCCACCAAGGTCAAGGATCTGACCGACAGCGAGATGGACCGCTTGCGCGAGGAAGTCGGTAAATTCGCCGTCGAGGGCGATCTGCGCCGCGAGGTGACCATGAACATCAAGCGTTTGATGGACCTGGGCTGCTACCGCGGTCTGCGCCATCGCCGCGGCCTCCCGGTACGTGGTCAGCGCACCCGTACCAACGCACGTACCCGCAAGGGTCCCCGCAAGGCTATCGCCGGCGCCAAGAAGTAAACCAGGGATTAGAACATGGCCAAGCCAGCAACTAAAGTACGCAAGAAGGTCAAGAAGAACGTCGCCGAGGGCATTGCCCACGTGCATGCGTCGTTCAACAACACCATCATTACCATCACCGATCGCCAGGGCAATGCCTTGTCCTGGGCCACTTCCGGTGGCGCGGGCTTCAAGGGTTCGCGCAAGAGCACGCCGTTTGCCGCCCAGGTGGCCGCCGAGGCCGCCGGCAAGGTGGCGCTGGAGTGCGGCGTGAAGAACCTCGAAGTGCGCATCAAGGGCCCCGGCCCGGGCCGCGAGTCCGCGGTGCGCGCGCTGAATGCGCTCGGCATCAAGATTTCCAGCATCACCGATATCACGCCCATCCCCCACAATGGTTGCCGGCCGCCCAAGCGGCGCCGCATCTAAGCCTGGCGCATTCCCATGCCCAAGCTATCGACTGAATTCAAGGAGTAAACCGTGGCCCGCAATCTTGATCCCAAGTGCCGCCAATGCCGTCGTGAAGGCGAGAAACTGTTCCTGAAGGCCGAGAAGTGCTTCACGGACAAATGCTCGGTGGAACGCCGCGCCTACGCCCCCGGCCAGCACGGCCAGAAATCCGGCCAGCGCCTGTCCGGCTATGGCACGCAACTGCGCGAGAAGCAGAAAGTGCGCCGCATTTACGGCATCCTCGAGCGCCAGTTCCGCAGAACCTTCGCGACCGCTGAAGGCCGCAAGGGCCAGACCGGCGAGAATCTGCTGCAATTGCTGGAAGGGCGTCTCGACACCGTCGCCTATCGCATGGGCTTCGGCGGTTCGCGCGCCGAATCGCGCCAGGTGGTGCGGCATAACGGCGTGTTGGTGAATGGCCGCCGCGTCAATATTCCTTCGTACAGTGTCCGCCCCGGCGACGTGGTGCAACTGACCGACAGCGCCCGCGCCCAACTGCGCACCAAGGCCGCGCTGGTCGCTGCCGAGTCGCGCGGCTACCCGGAGTGGATCGAAGTCGATGCCAAGGCGGCCAAGGGCACATTCAAAGCCTATCCGCAACGCCCGGAACTCCCGGCGACGATTAACGAAGGCCTGATAGTCGAACTTTACTCGCGCTAACCGGCGCTCCAAGGCCGACTGAACCAGTCCAACTGGTTCTATCGGTCCGGAGACGCTTCCATTCAGAAGGAATGCAGATGCAAAGCAGCGCACTTCTAAAACCACGCATTATCGATGTACAAACGCTCTCCCCGGTCCATGCCCGCGTGGTCATGGAGCCGTTCGAGCGCGGCTACGGCCATACGCTGGGCAATGCCCTGCGGCGTATCCTCCTTTCCTCCATGCCGGGCTATGCACCGACCGAAGCTTCGATCGAGGGCGTGTTGCACGAATACTCGACGCTCGACGGCGTGCGCGAAGACGTGGTCGACATCCTGCTCAATATCAAGGGCGTGGTGCTCAAGCTCCACAACCGCTCCGAAGCCTTGCTGACCCTGTCGAAAAAGGGCGAGGGCGTGGTGACCGCGGCTGACATCGAGATCAGCCACGACGTCGAGATCATCAACCCGGATCACGTGATCGCCCACGTGGCGCCCGGCGGCAAGCTCGACATGCAGATCAAGATCGAAGCCGGCCGTGGTTATGTCCCCGCCGCAATGCGTCCGAGCGACAAGGAAACCAAGGGCATCGGCCACATCATGCTCGATGCTTCCTTCAGCCCGGTCAGTCGCGTCAGCTATGCGGTGGAAGCGGCGCGCGTCGAACAGCGTACCGACCTCGACAAGCTGATCATCGATATCGAGACCAATGGCGCCATCGATCCCGAAGAAGCGATTCGTTATGCCGCGCGCATCTTGATGGACCAGCTTTCGGTATTCGCCGACCTGGAAGGCACGCCGATGTCGATCGAGTCGCCGAAACAGACGGCGGTCGATCCTATCCTGCTGCGTCCGGTGGACGATCTCGAACTGACAGTGCGCTCGGCCAACTGCCTGAAGGCGGAGAACATCTATTACATCGGTGATCTGATCCAGCGCACCGAGGCGGAGTTGTTGAAGACCCCGAACCTGGGCCGCAAATCGCTGAACGAGATCAAGGAAGTCCTGGCTTCGCGCGGGCTGACGCTCGGCATGAAGCTCGAAAGCTGGCCGCCCTTTGGCCTGGAGAAGTTGTCCTAATTTTTGACCCTCTCTAACGATTAACCGGCCGCTAGCTCGTGGAAAGATCCGGCGGCGGCCGCATAAATGAGGAAGAATCATGCGTCACGGTAATGGCTTAAGAAAACTCAATCGCACGTCTTCGCATCGCCTGGCGATGCTGCGCAACATGACTGTTTCCCTGTTGCGCCACGAAACCATCAAGACCACCCTGCCCAAGGCCAAGGAACTGCGCCGCGTCGTGGAGCCGATGATTACCCTGGGCAAGAAGGCGACACTGGCGAATCGCCGGCTGGCGTTCGACCGCTTGCGTGACCGCGAGATCGTCGGCAAGCTGTTCGCCGAAATCGGTCCGCGCTATGCCCAACGCAATGGCGGCTACCTGCGCATCCTCAAGATGGGTTTCCGCATCGGCGACAATGCGCCGATGGCCTTGGTCGAGTTGCTCGACCAGCCGGAACGCGCGGAAGCCGTCACGCCCGTCGAAGCCGAATAACGGCAGGGCATGAAAGAAACAAGGCCAGGAGTTCGCTCCTGGCCTTGTGCGTTTACGGCTCGAAAGATTAGCTGCGACGCAGCAGGCTGCGCAGCACCATCACGCTCAGCGCACTGAAAATCACCAGCGACCATTCGGCAATGGAAAGGCCGATGAACTTGAAGGCCGGGTCGGAGCACAGGCCGCTGGCATAGAACAGAATCGGGATCTGCTCGCCCGCCCAATCGATCAGCAGTTCCCACCAGGCGGCCTGGCCGCTGCACTGAGTGTCCTGGGCGAAACGCTGGAGCCAGGTCTGGTAGCCGGCGACGAAGGCGCCGAGGGCGGTGGTGGCGAGCATCAAGGTCAATGTCGCTATTCGTACTGAGCGACGATGTCCGATGAGCAAGCCGATGAAGGCTAATGAGAAGAGCAGAATGGCCAGCATGCGTTGTGAAATGCACAGCGGGCAGGCGGCGATGTGCAAGGTTTGTTGAAGCAGGACGCCGCCGCCGACCATGGGGGTGGCTACGATCAGGGCGGCGATGAAGGGGAAGCGGGGAGACTGGAGGAATGTTCTTAGTTTTTGCATGGCTATCGTGAAGTTCATAGAATTGTGTGACGCGGTGATTCAATCGTTGCCGGGTCTCGCCCCGGCGGGCGAGTTACTTTCTTGCTGCGCGGCAAGAAAGTAACCAAAGAAACGTGCCCGGAGGAAATCCCCTGGGGGACGCCCCGCTGCCCCGGCCCTACGGGCTTCCCTCGCTCCAGACCACCAGCCCGGCCGGCCGCTAAACTCGCTGCCACCTCTCCGGGCAGCTCCACCCTGGCTAATACGCTCGAACAACGCGGCCGGACTGCCCCGGTCTGGCAGTCCTCCGCTCGGCGGGTCAGAGGGGATGATGGTTCAAGTTCGCCGCTATAGTTTTCATTCCCGTATCCGACATGGATTGGAGTAAGGAAGTTCCGGTTATGACGCAACAGGAAGTAGCCCAATTGGAAAAGTGGACCCTCACGTTCCAGTAAGCCGCTGTGGTCATGGAAAATAGCTACGCAGTCGGATGACGAGCTTGCTGGATTGATCGTCATACTTATGATTTGGCGTTTGAATTGAAACAGGACCGATGGAACTGACCCTGTCCTGTAGCAAATATGGCCCAAGCGCATCGACCAGATCATTGCCGTACTTGAGGCCTCTATATTTCGGAGCTATCCACCACCCCGGCGAACAAACTGGTCTGCCCGACGCCTCAACAATACCAATGGGTATTTTGGTATCGGCGAGGGAAAAGGCATACAAGAAGTCTTGGTAGGTGTTCCACGCAACTATTGGCCCACAGCTGCCTTCGATCGTTACGGAATGCCCGATCAATTCATTAAGTACATCAATTTGTGCGACCGAGAGGTCTTGTTTGCGGGAGATGATAAGGCGCATGTTCTCCGAACGGCTTACGGTTCGGTTGAGAAGGTGATCGAAGGAGTCAGCTTCGAAATAGAGTGAAGAGGCGTCGCCACGGGTGATCGCCTTATATCAATCATCCAATAGCCTCTAACAAATGTGGCACGATGACAAGAGCTTAACCAATTCTTCGTTGAACCGCAAAACCCCGTCACGCCGTTGCCCGTTACGGGGTGGTAAAAGTGCTCGGTAGGTCGCGGCCACCGTAAACCACGCGCTCAATTCGCACGACCTCGCCGATGACGCGGAAGAGGATTGCATAACT
>JBAYJH010000304.1:0-5939 GCA_041665185.1 Sterolibacterium sp. | reverse complement strand
TGCCCGGCGCATCGCCGAGTTGCTTCAGGATGGCGCTGATCAATTGCGACAAGGCGCTGGCCGGCAACCGCATTCCCCAGTCGCTGCCGGCCTGCGTCCGGCAAATCATTCGGGCCCAGCTCGGCGATCCGCCGCCGGTGGCGGTCGTCGCCAGGGCGCTGAATCTCTCGGTGCGCAGCCTGCATCGGCGACTGACCGAACTCGACACCGGCTATCGTCGATTGTTGAATGAAGAGAGGTCGGCCGCCGCGATCGACTTCCTGCGCGAATCCACCCTGCCCATCAGGGTGGTCGCCGCCCGCCTGGGTTTCGGCGACCCGTCGAACTTCGTCAAGGCCTTCCGTGCCTGGACCGGCACCACGCCGCAGCAGTTTCGCGCCACCTGATTGCCGCAAGCCGGAAGGACCAGGCCGCGGCTTATAATCGCGCTTTGACGGCGTCATCGGACCGACCATGAGCTATTTCAAGCATCACGTGTTCTTCTGCACCAACCAGCGCGAGCCGGGTCAAACCTGCTGCAATGCGCGCGGCGCCGGCGAGCTGCGCGGCTATGCCAAGGACCGGCTGAAGGCGCTGGGCATCGCCGGCAAGGGCGGGGTGCGCATCAATTCGGCCGGCTGTCTCGATCGCTGCGACGAAGGCCCGGTGCTGGTGGTGTATCCCGAGGCGGTCTGGTACACCTACATCGACAAGGAGGACATCGACGAAATCATCGACGCCCACCTGGTCGGCGGCAAGGTCGTCGAGCGCCTGAAGATCTGAGCGGCTCCGACAGCATGAGCAAGCATGAGCGCGTCCTGCTGGATGGTCCCGCTGGCTGGATCGAAGTCCTGGTGGAGCCGCACGAGGCCCCGCGCGGCATCGCCCTGATCGCCCACCCGCACCCGCTGTATGGCGGCAGCGCCGACAACAAGGTGGTGACGACCCTGGCCAAGACCTTCCGCGAACTCGGCTATGCCACGTTGCGCCCCAACTTTCGCGGCGTCGGCGGCAGCGAGGGCGAACATGATCATGGCATCGCCGAGACCGGCGACCTGCTGGCCGTGCATGCCTATGCCCGCCAGCGGTTCGGCGACCCGTCGGCGCCGCTGCCGGTGGCGCTGGCCGGCTTCTCCTTCGGCGCCTACGTGATCACGCGCCTGGCCAAGGCGCTTGCCGCCGCCGGCGACCCGGCCGAGCGCCTGGTGCTGGTCGGCACCGCGGCCGGCGTCATCGAGGGCGTGCGCGCTTACGACACCGAAGCCGTGGCTGCCGATACCATCGTCATCCACGGCGCCAACGACCAGACCGTGCCGCTGGCCAACGTCGTCGCCTGGGCCCAGCCGCTGGAACTGCCTATCGTGCTGGTGCCGGGCGCCGACCATTTCTTCCACCGCAACCTGCACCTGCTGCGCCGGATCATCCAGTCCGCATGGCATCGCTAGCCATACTCCCGGAAGCACTTGAGCCAGCCGCGGCGACCGCCGCGGTGCTGTCGGTGGCCGGGCTGCGCAAGTCCTATGGCGGCCGCGAAGTGGTCGGCGGCGTGAGTTTCACCCTGGCTCCCGGCGAATGCTACGGCCTGCTCGGCCCCAACGGTGCCGGCAAGACCACCACCTTGCGCTGCTGCCTCGGCCTCACCGCGCCCGATGCCGGCGTCATCCGCCTGCTTGGCGAACCGGTGCCGGCGCGCGCCCGCGAGGCGCGCACCAAGGTCGGGGTGGTGCCACAGTTCGACAATCTCGATCCGGATTTCAGCGTCGCCGAGAACCTGCGGGTCTTCGGCCGCTACTTCGGCATCGGCGACGCCGAGACGCGCCGCCGGATCCCCGATCTGCTCGATTTTGCCGGCCTGGCGGGCAAGGAAGACGCGCGCCTGGCGACGCTCTCCGGCGGCATGAAGCGCCGCCTGACGCTGGCGCGGGCGCTGGTCAACGATCCCGACCTGCTGTTGCTCGACGAACCGACCACCGGCCTCGACCCGCAGGCCCGCCACCTGATCTGGGAACGCCTGAAGCGCCTGCTGCAACAGGGCAAGACCATCTTGCTGACGACCCATTTCATGGACGAGGCCGAGCGCCTCTGCCACCGCCTGGCGATCCTCGACGCCGGCCGCATCGTCGCCGAGGGCGCGCCGCGCGAGTTGATCGCCGCGCATATCGAACCGCAGGTGGTGGAAGTGTATGGCGAGGATGCGGCGAACTGGGCGCGCGGAGCAGGACAATCCCTGGCGCGGCGCATCGAGGTCAGCGGCGAAACCGCCTTCTGCTATGTCGACGTCGAGGAGGTGGCGCCGCTGCTAAAGCAACTCGCCCAGCTTCCGGCGTTGCGCACCCTGCATCGCCCGGCGAATCTGGAGGATGTGTTCCTCAAGCTCACCGGCCGGGAACTGCGCGACTGAGCGCTTCGAATGAATAATTTCCTCTCACCGCCAAGCTTTTCCTGGCGCGCCATCGCCGTGTGGCGGCGCAATTTTCTGGTGTGGCGCAAACTGGCGATCCCGTCGGTGCTGGGCAACCTGGCCGATCCGATGATCTATCTGTTCGGCCTCGGTTACGGACTGGGCGGCCTGCTGCCACAAGTAGGCGGTGTGAGCTACATCGTCTTCCTGGCCAGCGGCACGGTGTGCGCCAGCACCATGAACGCCGCGTCCTTCGAGGCGCTCTACTCGGGCTTCTCGCGCATGCATGTGCAGAAGACCTGGGAGGCCATCCTCAACGCGCCGGTGGCGCTCGACGACGTGCTGGCGGGCGAATGGCTGTGGGCGGCGAGCAAGGCCACGCTGTCGGGGCTGGCGATCATGCTGGTGATCACGGCGCTGGGCTTCATCTCCTCGCCGCTGGCGCTATGGGCCATTCCGGTGGTGTTCCTGACCGGCTTGTGTTTCGGCGCGCTCGGCCTGATCGTCACCGCCCTGGCGCCGTCCTACGATTTCTTCATGTACTACTTCACCCTGTTTCTGACGCCGATGGTGCTGCTGTGCGGCGTGTTCTTCCCGGTCGAGCAATTGCCGGCGCTGCTACAAGGCGTCGCCGGCCAGTTGCCGCTGGCGCACGCGGTGCGCCTGGTAAGGCCGCTGCTGTTGGGGGAATGGCCGAGCCAGGCCGGCATGCATCTCGCCGCGCTGCTGGTCACCGCGCTCGCCGCGTACTGGCTGGCGCTGCTGTTGACCCGGCGCCGGCTGCTCAAATAGCGGGGCCGGCGACGAATCTCAGGTCAGCAGGCTGTGCAACATCTTGCTCGCGAGCAGGGCCAGGAACACCCCGAAGGCGCGCTTCAACTGCTTCACCGGCAACTTGTGGGCCATCTTCGCGCCGTAGGGCGCCACCACGAAAGACAGCGCCACCACCCCGACGAAGGCCGGCAGGTAGACATAGCCGAAGGCGAACGGCGGCAATTCGGTGGCATGCCAGCCGCTGAAAATGTAGCCGACCACGCCGGCCACCGCGATCGGAAAGCCGAGCGCCGAAGATGTCCCGACGGCCTGGTGGATCACCACGTTGCTCCACACCATGAAGGGGATGGACATGAAGCCGCCGCCGGCCGACACCAGGCTGGAGACGATCCCGATCACCCCGCCGGCCAGCAGCAGTCCCGCCTGGCCCGGCAGGTTGCGCGACGGCTTGGGCTTGAAATCCAGCATCATCTGCGCCGCGGCGTAATAGACGATGGCGGTGAACACCATCGCCAGGGGGCGCGTCGGTATGCTGCTGGCGATGAACGAACCGCCCAGGGTGCCGATCACCAGGCCCGGCGCCATGCCCTTGACGATGTCCCAGCGCACCGCTCCGTGCGCATGGTGTGCGCGCATGCTGGAGATGGAGGTGAACACGATGGTCGCCATCGAGGTTCCCAATGCCAGATGCATTACATGGGCCTGGGGGAAATCCTGTGCGGCGAACAGCATGTACAGCAAGGGCACCAGCGTCAACCCGCCGCCGACGCCGAACAGTCCGGCAATGAACCCGGCGAAGATGCCGAGCAGGGGATAACTCAACCACCACAGCGTCACGGCTTGACTCCCAATAGTTTCGTGCAAATGAATTTCCATTCGGCGGGGTCGACCGGCGTGATCGACAGGCGGTTGCCGCGTTGCAGCGTGCGCATTTGAGCCGTTTGGGGATGCGCCCGCAACTCCTCCAGACCGATGAGGCGGGTCTTCTGCGTCACGCGCACATCGACATTGATCCAGCGTGGATTGTCCCGTGTCGCCTTGGGATCGTGGTAATGGCTGAGCGGGTCGAACTGGGTCTCATCCGGGTAGGCCCGCTTGGCCACCGTCGCAAGTCCGGCGATGCCGGGCTCGGGGCAGTTCGAATGGTAGAAGAGCACTTTGTCACCCACCTGCATCTGGTCGCGCATGAAGTTGCGCGCCTGGTAGTTGCGCACACCCCACCAGGCGACCGTCTGCGCCGGCATCGCCAGCACGTGGTCTATGCCGACCACCGAAGGCTCAGTTTTCATCAGCCAGTAACGCATGCGTCGCTTTCGTTGATTTCCCGCCGGGTGCCGACACTTTCAAGGGTCAGCGGCCGCTTGCGGGGTGTGCCAGCCAGCACAAAACAAAAGCGCGGAATCCGGATTTCTCCCCCTCCGCGCTTTCCTGTAACGGGTCCCCCGCGATGTCGCTAGGCCGGCATCCTGAACCGGAGTTCAGAGTGGCCTGCTTCCTGCCGCTTCAGGTGCGTTCTCGAGGAACGCTCACAACGGCGGCGTTGCGGTCACAGGCCGAATGCCATAGCATTGGTTCAAGGAATATATGGCCTTGGCGGGCACCGCAGGGGATTTCCTGAGCGGGACCGGATGAGGCTGCGGCAGAGGAGAATTTCTTGGCTGCGCCAGGACTAGAACAACTTGTCCTGCTCCACCATCGCCGCATCCAGACGCGCTACGATGGAGCCGATTCTACGCGCAAATTTCTCGCTGTCAAAGCTGGCCGCGGAAGCATCGGCAACTTCTGTAGCGGCGGTTTCCGGGGCTGCTTTGGCGAGCAGTTCATGCGCCAGATTGAGGGCCGTCATCACCGCCAGACGCTCCCCGGCACTCTTGGTCCGGGTGGCGATCTCGGCCATCTTGCCGTCCACCAGGGCCACCGCGGCAAGCAGCGATTCGCGTTCATCCGGGGCGCAGGCAACGCGAAAATCGCGGCCCTGCAACTTGATGTCGAGAGTGGACTTATTGCTCATGCGCGGGTTCACTCCTCCGGCAGCCTGAGCATCAGCGCTTCGAGCCGGGTCCGCGCCGTGTCTATCTTGTCGACGAGGGTCTGGCGTTCCTCCTCCAGCCCCGAGACGCGGCTGCGCAACGCCATATTTTCGGCACGCAGGCTTTGGCAGAACACGAGGAACTGTTCGACCTTTTGCTCAAGCGCGGTCAATTCACCTTTCATGAACCGAAGTTTGTTTGAAAAAGTGATTACGGTCAAGCAATAACGATGTGTTTTGAAGGTTGTTTGGAGTAGTCGGCGCCGATGGATATGGCGCGCGGACGAAACATCCCCGCTTATTCGGCCCGACGCGGCGGCGCGGGATACTTGAGGGCGTTTTTCGCTATCTTGTCGCGTGCCGCGGCGATCAGGTCAATGTCCAGCACGTCGGCCATCTCGACCAGGTAGATCAGCACATCGGCCACCTCGTCGCGAACCGCCGCCGCCTTCTCGGGCGCCAGGCTGCAACTCTCGTCCGGCGTGGCCCACTGGAAATGCTCGACCAGCTCGGCTGCCTCGACGATCAGGGCCATGGCCAGGTTCTTCGGCGTATGGAAGTCGCGCCAGCCGCGCGCGGCGGCGAACTCGCGCAAGGTATCGCGCAAACCGACGAGATCGTTGGTGGTGTCGGTGGTCATGGTGTTTTGTGCCCCAGGGGGTGTTCCGCGGTATCCTGCCGCAGCAGCATCAGCCAGGGCAGAACCAGAAATGGCCAGAGCGAGGAAGTCAGGCGCGTCAGGCCGTTGAAGTTGAG
>JBAYJH010000303.1:0-5952 GCA_041665185.1 Sterolibacterium sp. | reverse complement strand
TCACGCAATGCCACTTCCTTGGCTTCACCAAAACGTTCGACGAGATCGTCGTAGACCTTGATCTCGTCCTCCGATTTGCCAAGCTGGCCCAAACTGAAGCCTTTGTTGACTAGCGCCATGGCGACTTGCTCACGCAATGCCACTTCCTTGGCTTCGCCAAAGCGTTCGACGAGATCGTCGTAGACCTTGATCTCGTCCTCCGATTTGCCAAGCTCGCCCAACCTGAACCCTTTGTTGAAAAGCGCACTGGCGACTTGCTCACGCAATGCCGCTTCCTTGGCCTCAGCAAAACGTTCGACGAGATCGTCGTAGACCTTGATCTCGTCCTTCGACTTCCCAAGCTCGCCCAACTTGAACCCCTTGTTGAAAAGCGCCTTGGCCAATTCGACGCGCGACGCGAGATCCTTGGCGCCGCTCAATCGCGCTATGCTGCGGTTCAGCGCCTCAACGGATTCAGCCGGTGAAGTGGATTGCTCTGTCTCGGTAACGATCTTCTTGTGGGCATCGATGTTGCGCAAGTCCTTAATCGCTTCCCCATACTCCTCAGTGCTACCGAGGCGCATCGACTGAATGTCGGCGTGCTCGATCAAGCGATTCCTCAACCGGCTTTCGCGTATGCCGCTCGCCAACGCCAAGGCATAGCCTGGGTCAACCTGCCCATCTTGCAAGACCGCTCGTGCAATCGAGTGACGCTCTTTTGGGCTAAAGCAGGATTGCAGAAACACCGCCAGAAACTTGATGCTTAGGCGGGCGCGCCGCGGGCCGTTACGCATCAGGTACCAGATGTTGAAGAAGCGCTCGCTCACTTGATAGCCGTTGCGCCCCTTCTTGCGCCCGCTGAGCGAAACCGTCTCGACGTAGCCGGATTTTTCGAGCCGCGAAAGCTGGCTGCTCACCATGGTGGTGTCGAGACCGGTGGCCTCACCCAGCGCGGCCGCCGTCATCGGATCCCAATTCAGGGCCAGGGCATCGAACACCGCGCGGCTCTGAATCGGCAGTTCTTCCGTGCGGGCCTGGTACCAACCCGTAAAGGTATCGAGCATGGCGCTCAGTTGTGACAGCACATCGGCACTGGCGTGCGATTCGAGCACGCTGTAGAGCACGCCCAGCGTTCGTGGGTTGCCCCCCGCCAAGGTGTTGAGCGACGCCACTCGCCCCGGACTGTTTTCAATCAAGTCCAACACCTTCTTGCCGGCCGCTCCGCGGTTCTCGGCGCGTATGCGCAAGCAGTGCATGACTTCATGGTCATCCAGTTTATCGAGGGTCTGGATTCTGAAGAAGTCGTAGAACGCTGCCTTTTGATCGTGCGTCGATTCAGGATAACGCGATGCGGCGGCAATCAGTATCGGGCCGCCAGCGCTTTGCAAATCATTTCGCAACGACCACTGGTGGGTTTCCGGCAGGCCTGCCAGCAGCGCATCCAGGTTATCGATCAACAGCAGCGGCCGCCGCCCCAGGCGTTCGCAGTACATGTTGAACTCCTGCTTGGCCGGCTCGCCATCCTGATCTTCGCGCTTCAACGCCTGGCGCGGCACGTGGTGGTCCCATGCTGCGTCCAGCCGCGCAATTTCGTCGTCCGTGGCATT
This sequence comes from Sterolibacterium sp., assembly GCA_041665185.1. Classification (GTDB taxonomy): domain Bacteria; phylum Pseudomonadota; class Gammaproteobacteria; order Burkholderiales; family Rhodocyclaceae; genus JACRAR01. Next base: position 4,366 of record JBAYJH010000303.1, on the reverse strand, counting down.
TTCGTCCTCGCGTACTTCGAGGAGCGACTGGAGGCAGTTGCGCCAGAATACGTCGAGGCTGATCACGTTGTGTTGTTCTTCGCGAAACGACAGGGCGATCAAGCGGCTCTTGAGGTCCGGTTCCGTTCTTACGGCAATGGCCACGCGGCGCAGCAGGCTGGTTTTGCCGTAGCCGCGCGGCGCGACGATGAGGTGATGGGTGGCTGGCCTGCTTGGCTCCAGCAGGCGAAGCTGGCGCAGCAGGTATTCCAGCACGCCGCGCCTGGCGACGAAGTTCGCCAGAAAGTCTTCTTCCTTCTGCGACTGTGGGTTGAAGTGGGTGAAGTCCATGTTCTGGTGAATATGAAATTGAATTGTTGGGGTCAGGCGTTTGCCTGAGGGGGAAAGCGTTGCCACCAGCGGCGCAGCAGCACATTTCTAAACGCAGCAACGGGATTGTCTGCGCCCCAGTCGTCAACCGTGATGAAGCCTTCCGCATCCAGGCGCATCAGCAAGATGCGCATGCCGTCCAGCGTGAGGCCGGGTTGGCCGATTGCCGCAAGGAGTACATCGATGCCACGTCCCTGTGGGTGCGGCGCCAGGGCGTTGAGTACGGCGACGGCAGTTGCGCGCTCAGCATCCCGGTAGTGCTTGCGCAAGTGTTCTTCCCACACAGCGAAAGTTGGCAGTTCTTGGGGCCGCAATAGCCGTGCCATGGCGTCGGCGATCAGGGCGTCGGCCTTTTGGGCGTCTTCAGTGGGCGTGCCGGCAAATTTTTTGGCCAAGGCCTCAAGATAGTAGGCAGAGCGCCATCCTACCGCTTTGACTATCGAATCCGCCTCCGTAACAGTAATGAGTTGTCGATCCACCAGCCGGCCCGTATGCGCCAGATCGATGATGAAATCGCGTGCTTGAGTTTCACTCAGTGTCGTCAGGCTATAGGTCTGGAACTTGGCCAAAACACCCATGTAGTTGCCGGCTTGCGCCAGGGGTTCGAGGCCTATGGAGCCGGTGATCAACCAGCGCACCTTTGGGTAGTCCACTCGAAGACGGCTGGTGTGGTTCATGAAAGCTCTTGCTGCCTCGATGCCTTGCGGGCCTTGGTCGTGCAGAGCCTTGAGGAAGATCGGAAGTTCATCAATCAACAACACCCACCGTCGATCCGGATCCTCATGCAGCGCTTTGATCAAGCGCTCGAAATAGGCCTCATGATCGAGCGTGATGAAGGGCTGGTACCACGCGCCGTTGGCGTCAGTGCGCGGATCGATGGCTTGTCCGAGCCGTTGACGCAGCCAGTCAATGGTCTTCTTGCCGCGCGATCGTTGGTTGCCGATCTTGGCGCATAGCTGGCGAAAAAATCCTCGGGTGTCTCTACAGCCTGCCACTTCTACCTTGATTGCTTCCCACCCATGCGTAGGTCCGGCGTCGACCAAACGCTCCAGCACGAACGTTTTGCCTAAACGGCGTGGCCCAGGCATTGAAATATCGGTGCCGGCTCTAATCAGCTTGTAGATGGCGGCGACGTCTTCGTTTCGGCCGTAGGATTTGCGGGTGTAGTCCATTGCGCCCCCTGAGGGTGTGTCGGGAATCCGCATATTACGACAATTTTGTTTTGAAACGCAAGTGTTTTAAAACAAGATTGTCGTGGTTACGAAGAATCGCAGAAACCAGGACTCGGGCTCGTAACATCCGCAGGCAACGCGCAGCGCGGCGCTGGGAATCGTAAGATAGCGGTTTCCCAGCGGAGATCGACATGAAGAAAACCGGCGCATGGCTGGCGGTTTACGCCCTCGAACAGGTCGGGGTGAAATACACCTTCGGCATACCGGGTGTGCATAACACCGAGTTCTACGACGAGCTCAACAACTCGCAACAGATCACCCCGCTGCTGGTCACCCACGAGGGCTGCGCCTCCTTTATGGCGGATGCGGTGAGCCGGGTCTCGGACTCTATCGGGACCCTGGCGATCGTCCCGGCGGCCGGTCTCACCCATGCCGCCAGCGGCATCGCCGAGGCCTTCCTGGACGGCATCCCGATGCTGGTCATCACCGGCGGCATCCGCACCGACCTGGACAAGCGCTACCAGTTGCACGAGATCGACCAGCTCGCAATGGCCAAGCCGATCACCAAGGCGGCGTTCCGCATCACCCGCCATGAGGATGTGGTGACGACGATATTCGAGGCCTACCGCATCGCCACCGGCGGCGAACCGGGGCCGGTGCTGGTCGAATTGCCGGTCAACCTGCAACTCTTTCCCGGCGAAATCGGCAACGAACTGCCGCGCTGGACGCCGGCCGCGCCGGCTCCAATCCAGGACCGGCCGGAGATCCGCCACGCCGTGGATATGCTGCTCAAGGCCAAACATCCCTGCATCTTCGTCGGCTGGGGTGCACGCCAGGCCGCCGCGGACATCGCCACCATCGCCGAACGCCTGCAAGCGCCCGTCGCCACCACCCTGCAAGGACTGGCGGCCTTCCCCGCCGACCACCCCCTGCATGCCGGATTCAGCTTCGGACCGGCGGCCGTGCCCGCGGCGCGGAATGCCTTCAAGGACTGCGACTGCCTGCTCGCCGTCGGCACCCGTTTCGGCGAACTGGCCACCGGCAGCTTCGGCGTGACGGTGCCGCCGCAACTGATCCACGTGGATATCAACCCTACGGTGTTCGACGCCAATTATCCGGCCGCGGTGAAGATCGAAGGCGATGCCAAACTCCTTATCGCTGTTGTGCTGGCGGAATTGCGGAGCCGCGCCCAGGCTCCGGCCGGCGTCCCACAGGGATTTCCTGCGGTCAGCGACCTGCCGGCGCGCATCGCCCACGACAAGGAAGCCTATCGCGCGACATGGCTGGCCCACGACAGCCAGGGCCGCGTCAATCCGGCGCGCTTCTTCGTCGAGTTGCGCCGGCAGGTGCCGGCCGATGCGATCACCGTGGTCGACGACGGCAACCACACCTATCTCACCGCCGAACTGTTTCCGGTACATCGCGGCGGCAAGCTGATCGTGCCGACCGACTTCAACGCCATGGGTTATGCGGTGCCGGCCGCCGTCGGCGCCAAGCTGGCGCAACCGGAGCGGGAGGTGTTCGCCATCGTCGGCGATGGCGCCTTCATGATGACCTGCATGGAGATCGTCACCGCGGCGACGCATGGCCTGGGCATCGTCTATTACGTTTTCCACGACGGCGAACTCTCGCAGATCGCCCAGGCCCAGGAAATTCCCTACAACCGAAAACCCTGCGCCACCCTCGGGCAACTCCAGGTCGAGGGCGTGGCCCTGGCGACCGGGGCCGCCTATGTGGCGATGCCCAACGATGCCGCCATCGCCACGGCCATTACCGAGGCCCGGCGCCTGGCGGCGACGGGGCGCCCGGTCATCGTCGATGTAACGATCGATTACTCGAAGCGCACCGCATTCACCCAGGGCGTAGTGAAGACCAGTTTCAAGCGCTTCCCGTTGATGCAGCGACTGCGCATGGTGGCACGGGCGCTGAAACGAAAGATCACGGGGTAGGCTGGTAGCAGCAGCGTCCTCACCCCCACAAGGCTTGAAACTGGCTGGATCTGGGCGTAGTATAACGATCGTTATAACGTCATCGGAGCCTGCCATGCATATCCTCAAACTCACCCAGATCGGCAATTCCGTCGGCGTCATCCTGCCCAAGGAGGTGTTGGCCAACCTGAAAGTGGAGAAAGGCGCGTCGATCTTTCTGACTGAAACACCCGAGGGCTACGTCGTAACGCCCTACGATCCGGCACTGGACGAACAGATGACCGCCGGGCGCGAATTCATGCGCGAGTTTCGCGACACCTTCCACGCCCTTGCCAAATGAACTGGCGCTGGGTCGACAAGCAGGCGCTGCTGCTGCTGCATGGCGAGAGCCTGGCCGAACATGGCGGCGCCGCCGGCATGCGCGACCCAGGCTTGCTCGACTCCGCGCTGGCGCGCGCACCCAATCTCGCGGCCTACGGTGCGCCGGATGTTGCGGCGCTTGCCGCCACCTACGGCTTCGGGATCGCCCGCAACCATCCCTTCGTCGACGGCAACAAACGCGCGGCATTTCTATCCGTCGGTCTCTTCCTTGCGCTGAATGGCTACCGGCTGGCAGCGACGCAAGCGGATGCAACCGTCGTGATGTTGGCTCTCGCCGCCGGCGACCTCGACGAAGCGGAATTCGCCGGTTGGTTGCGCGCCCACCTCAAGCCGCGCCGATGATGCCAGCGGCGCCGCCCGGCTAGTTTGCGGCTAGTTCGGGGCCTGGAACACTAGCGGCACAGTCACCTTCTGCGAGAACGGCGTGGCCACCGTCGGCACGAACGACTGGTAGGCGGCGGGAACACCGCTGGTATTGGCAGTCACCGCACCGACGATACTCAGTTCCGCTGTTGC
>JBAYJH010000302.1:0-5968 GCA_041665185.1 Sterolibacterium sp. | reverse complement strand
GACCTGCTCGACCTGATGGAAGGCGAGGACATCACGCTTTCGCTCGGTGTGCCCACCATCTGGCTGATGGTGCTGCAGGCGCTGCAGTCGGGCAAGCGCACGTGGAGGTTGGCGCCGGGCATGCGCATGTCGGTCGGGGGCGCCGCCGTGCCGCGCTCGCTGATCGAAGCCTTCGACCAGTACGGCCTGACGATCAAGCAGGGCTGGGGCATGACCGAGACCTCGCCGCTGGGATCCTTTACCTCGATCAAGCCCGAGCTGCTCGATGCGCCGGCCGACAAACTGTATGCGATACGCGCGCGCGCCGGCCTGCAGGTGCCGCTGGTGCAGCTGCGCATCGTCGACGACGAAGGCAGGACTCTGCCCTGGGACGGGGAGACCGCAGGCGAGCTGCAGTGCCGCGGCCCCTGGGTCGCGGGCGGCTATCACAATCAGCCTGCCGATCCGGAAAAATTCACCGCCGACGGCTGGTTGCGCACCGGCGACGTCGCCACCATCGATGCGCAGGGCTATCTGCGCATCGCCGACCGCACCAAGGACCTGATCAAGTCGGGCGGAGAATGGATCAGTTCGGTCGATCTGGAAAATGCGATCATGGGACATCCGGCGGTAGCCGAGGCCGCGGTGATCGCGGTCAGGCATCCAAAATGGGGCGAGCGTCCGCTGGCAGTGGTGGTAAAAAAGCCGCGTAAGGAAGTGACGCCGCAGGAATTGCGCCAACTGCTGCTGGCGCATTTCGCCAAGTGGCAGGTGCCGGATGATTTTGCGTTTATCGAGGCTCTGCCGCGCACCTCGACCGGCAAATTCATGAAGACCAAACTGCGCCAGGATTTCAAGGACTGGGTCTCAAATACGCCGGCATAATTGTCCGGATTGTCGTACGAAATTTTATTCAACGGGAAATTGAGCATATGAACGCACCTGCCATCAAGAACCTCTCCGCGCCGGCGATCCGCCTGCATCCGAACGACAATGTGCTGGTCGCGCGCCAAGACCTGGCGCAAGGCACCGCGCTCGCCGAGGAGAACCTGACCTGCCTCAACCGCATCCCCGCCGGGCACAAGGTGGCCGCGCGCGCCATGCGCAAGGGCGAGCCGGTGCTCAAGTACAACACCGTGATCGGCTTCGCCACGGCGGACATCGCGCCGGGCACGCTGCTGCATCGCTTGAACATGGGGTTTCGCGAATTCGACCGCGACTATGCCTATGCCCGCGACTACAAGCCGGTGGACATGGTGTCCGAGGCCGAGCGCGCGAGCTTCATGGGCATCGTGCGCGAAGACGGGCGCGTGGCCACGCGCAACTACATCGGCATCGTCTCGACCGTGAACTGTTCGGCCACCGTCTCGCACCGCATCGCGGAATGGTTTACGCCGGAGCGGCTGGCGGAATTTCCCAATATCGACGGCGTCGCGGCCTTCACGCATTCGAGCGGCTGCGGCATGGAGCTGTCGGGCGAACCCATGGATCTGCTGCGCCGCACTACCGCCGGCTATATACGCCATGCCAACTTCGCCGCGGTACTGGTGGTGGGCCTGGGCTGCGAGAGAAACCAGATCGACAAGCTGTTCGAGGCCGAGAAGCTCGCGAGCGGCACGAAGCTGCGCACGTTCGCGATGCAGGATACGGGCGGCACGCGCAAGACCATAGAGGCCGGCATCGCCGCGGTGAAGGAACTGCTGCCCGAGGCGAACCGCGTCGTACGTGTGCCGGTGCCGGCGAGCCATATCACCGTCGGTCTGCAATGCGGCGGCTCCGACAGCTTTTCCTCGATCACGGCGAATCCGGCGCTGGGCGCGGCCATGGACATCCTCGTGCGCCACGGCGGCACCGCCGTGCTGTCGGAGACGCCGGAGATCTACGGCGTCGAGCACACGCTCACGCGGCGCGCAGTCACGCGCGAGGTCGGCGAGAAGCTGATCGAACGCATCCGCTGGTGGAAGGACGTCTACGCGCTCGGGCGCGACGTGCAGATCAACGGCGTGGTGAGTCCGGGCAACCAGATGGGCGGGCTCGCGAACATCCTGGAAAAATCGCTGGGCTCGGCGATGAAGGGCGGCACCGGGCCGCTGATGGAGGTCTACAAATACGCCGAGGCGGTGAAGCAAAAGGGCTTCGTGTTCATGGACACGCCGGGCTTCGATCCGGTGTCGGCCACGGGGCAGATCGCGGGTGGCGCCAATATCGTGTGCTTCACCACCGGGCGCGGCTCGGCCTTCGGCAGCAAGCCCGCGCCCTCGATCAAGCTCGCCACCAACACGCCGATGTACTCAAGACTCGAGGAGGACATGGACATCAACTGCGGCCAGATCCTCGACGGTACGGCGAGCATGGACGAGATGGGCGAGCAGATCTTCCGGCTGATCCTGCGCACCGCATCGGGCGAGAAGACCAAGAGCGAGCTCTTCGGCCTGGGCGATCACGAGTTCGTGCCCTGGCAGATAGGGATCACCGGCTGAGCCGGCACGACTTCCTATTCGATCGCGACGGTTTCTCCCGCCGATTGCCGCGACGTAGGGGGCGCGCGCAGCAGCAGGACCATCGGAATGAAAGCCAGCGTCAGGAACATCATCATGCGGAAGTCCTGCAGATAGGCGAGCATGGCGGCCTGACGCGTGACTTCCGCATTGATCGCCGCCAGTCCCTGCGGCGAAGCCATGTCGTAAATGCCGGCCGCGTCCGCCTGCCTGAAAGCGAGACGAAACGGGGTGATGTACTGCGCGAAGGCCGCGTGATTCGCCTGGGTGCGCTGCGCCAGCAAGGTCATCACCACGGAAATTCCGATACTGCTGCCGATATTGCGTATCAGATTGAACAGCGCCGTGCCCTCGTTGCGGTAGTGTGCTTTCAGCGTGGAAAAGCTGATGGTCGTCAGCGGCACATAAGTGAGGCCGACGCCCAGGCCTTGAATGATTCCGGTGCGCACGACGTGTTTCCATTATTCCGGCGACCGCGGGCGCCGCTTTCAATGTCAATGCGCCCGCCGGGACCCGGGGGCGGCACCGGGATCCGCTATTTTTGGTTTGCATTGGCAGCGGTCGGAGTAGAATACCGCCCTGCTGGTGGCGTCAGGGTGACAGCCACCGGATTAGTTACTGTTCATCTATAAGGGCATTGACCATGAAGGCAATTCGCAAATCAATCCTGATGTCAGCACTGGCAATCGGCGTCCTTGGCGCAGGTGGCATCGCGCAGGCGCGTGATCTGACCATCGCGCTGGCTACCGAACCCAGCTCGATGGATCCGCAATTCCATTCGCTCACGCCCAATATACAGTTGTCCGAAACCATATTCGATCCGCTGGTGCGCACCGACGCTGTGGCCAAGCCGGTCCCGGCTCTGGCCGAGTCATGGACGGTCAACGGCAATGTGTGGCTGTTCAAACTGCGCCCCAACGTGAAGTTCTCCGACGGCTCGCCTTTCACCGCCGACGATGTGGTCTTTACCTATGCCCGCGTGCCCAAGGTTCCGAACAGCCCTTCGTCGTTCACCCTGTATCTGAAGTCGATCGACAAGGTCGAGGCGGTCGATCCGCTTACGCTGAAGATCACCACCAAGGGCCCGTCGCCGGTCCTGCTGGCCAATCTGTCGATCGTCCCCATCATGTCCAAGAAAGCCGCATCCGGACCGGCTCCCGAAGGCAAGACTACGGTTGAACTGAACCGCGGCGATGGCCTGATCGGCACCGGCCCGTACAAGTTCGTATCCTGGAGGCGCGGCGCCGAAATCGTGCTGGAACGCAACCCGAACTATTGGGGCAAAAAGCCGGCCTGGGACAAGGTTATATACCGTCCCATCACGAATCCCGCAGCGCGGGTGGCGGCACTGCTGGCAGGCGACGTCGACGTGATCGAAAATCCCCCGACCGACGATCTGGCCAGACTCGAGAAAGATACGAAGCTGCACATCCAGAAAACCCCCTCGGTGCGCGTGATCTACGTCGCCATGAACCAGTCGAAGGAAGTGCCTCCCGGCATGTCGGGCACCGACGGCAAGAATCCCCTGACCGACAAGCGCGTACGCGAAGCCTTGTCGCTGGCGATAGACCGCAACGCCATCGTCGCACGCATCATGGACGGCGTCGCCCAGCCTGCCGCCAACCTGCTGCCTTACCCGGCTTTCGGCGCGTCCAAGAAATATTCGACCGTGCCGGCCGCCGACGTGGCCAAGGCCAAGGAACTGCTGGCCGCCGCCGGCTATCCCAAGGGCTTCACGCTGTCGCTGGGTTCGCCCTCGGGCCGCTATATCAACGACCAGCGTATCGCACAGACCGTGGCGTCCATGTGGGCGGGCATCGGCATCAAGACCAACGTCGAAACCATGGCGCCGCCGGTGTTCTTCAAGAAGCGCGACAGCTATTCGTTCAGCACCTATCTTGCGGGTTGGGCGGCCGCCACCGGCGAAATGGCCCATCCGCTCACGGCACTGGTTGTCAGCCATGATCCCAAGCTGGGTATGGGCACGACCAACTGGAGCAATTATTCCAACCCCGAACTCGACCGCCTGGTGATGGAAGCATCAAAAACGCAGGAAGACAGCAAGCGTTCCGAAATGCTGCAGCAAGCGGCGAATATGGCGATGGCGGATTACGCTATTTTGCCCCTGCAGTTCGAACTGTCGGTCTGGGCCATGAAGCAGGACATTCGCTACGACGGCCGCTCGGATCAACTGACTCTGGCGCAGGACATCACGCTGGCCAAGTAACAGGCGCTTGACGGGGTAGCGAGTCGAGAGGCGGTAGCCAGGGTGTTGTCCAGCATAGTGCGCCGACTGCTCCAGACCATAGGCGTGGTTCTGGTGATGTCGGCGCTGGTATTCGCCGCGCTTTATCTGGTTGGCGACCCCGTTTCCATGCTCGCCAGTCCCGAGGCGACCGACGCCGAGCGCGAGCTCATACGCCGGTCGCTGGGCCTGGACCTGCCTTTGTGGCGCCAATACCTCATTTTCCTGAACAAGGCCCTGGTCCATCTCGACTTCGGCAACAGCTTCCTGACGGGCGAACCCGCCATACGCCTGATCCTAGATCGCATGCCGGCCACGCTGGAATTGGCCACGGCGGCGATGTTCTTCGCGCTGCTGATCGGCGTGCCGCTGGGCATTTACGCAGGCCTCAAGCCCGAAAGCTTCGGGTCTCGCTCCGTCATGACGGGTTCGGTGCTGGGATTCTCCTTGCCGAACTTCTGGGTCGGCCTGATGCTCATCATGGTGTTCGCCGTATTCCTGCACTGGCTGCCGGCGGGCGGTCGCGGGCCGGCCGAGGCGTTCGGGCCGGTTCGGCTGAGCGTCTTCAGCTGGGAGGGCTGGCGCAGCCTGCTGCTTCCGGTCGCCACCATCGCGATCGCCAAATGCGCCCTGATCATCCGCGTGACGCGGGCGGCAACCCGCGAATGCCTGCCTCTTGACTACATCAAGTTCGCACGTGCCCGGGGTTTGTCCGAACGGCGCGTGCTGGGCGTGCATTTGCTGAAGAATATTTTGATTCCGATCATCACCATAGCGGGGCTGGAGTACGGCCAGGTGTTCGCGTTTGCCGTGGTGACGGAGTCCGTTTTTTCCTGGCCCGGCATCGGCAAGCTGCTGATCGATTCGATCATCACCCTCGATCGGCCGGTGGTGGTCGCATATCTGATGCTGACGGTCGTGTTTCTGTCGGCGCTCAATCTGCTGGTCGATATTGTCTACACCATCCTGGATCCGCGCGTGCAATCGAAGGCGGGCGCATGAGCACGACCGACATTGCCCTGGCATCCGCGGCCGTACCGGCGGCGCGCGAAAGCATGCTGCGCCTGTTCGCCGAACAATTCGTGGCGAGCAAGCTGGCGATGCTGGGCCTGGTGTTGCTGCTGTTGTTCCTGTGCCTGGCGATTTTCGCGCCGTGGATCGCGCCGCAGAATCCGTTCGATATTGCCACGCTCAACATCATGGATTCCAAGCTGCCGCCGGGCTCGCATAGCAGCAGCGGCGCGAT
>JBAYJH010000301.1:0-5971 GCA_041665185.1 Sterolibacterium sp. | reverse complement strand
TGCCGATCGCTCGCCGCTGGCCGCCTTCCCACGCCAGGCCTTGCATGCCTGGCGACTGGCCCTGCTGCATCCGCGCAGCGGTGTCGAAATGGCCTGGGAGGCGCCGCCGCCGGAGGATTTCGCGTCCCTGCTGAGAGCGTTGCGCGAAGCGGCATGAACCCTCATTGCTTGATCCCCGCATGGAACGCACCGGTCGCGGTGCGGGCCCTGGTCACCACGCGCAGCGGCGGCCACAGCGCCACGCCCTATGCCGGCTTGAACCTGGCGACGCATGTCGGCGACGATCCCCTGGCCGTGGCTGCCAACCGGCGGAGCCTGCGGCTGGGCAGCCGGCCGCTGCCGGCTGATCCGCTGTGGCTGGAGCAGGTGCATGGCACCCGAGTTGTTGCCGCGGAGAGCTACCGTGAACCTGCCGTAGCCGATGCCTGCATCGCCCGCACGCCGGGCCTGGTGTGCGCCGTGCTGAGCGCCGATTGCCTGCCGCTGTTGCTGTGTGCCGAGGATGCGTCCGCCGTCGCCGCCGTGCATGCCGGCTGGCGCGGCTTGTCGGCGGGCGTGATCGAGGCCTGCGTGGCCGCCATGGGTACGCCGCCGGCGCGGCTGCTGGCCTGGCTCGGCCCGGCGATCGGCCCGCAGGCTTACGAAGTCGGCGATGAGGTGCGTGAGGTGTTTTGCCGACAGGACGCGGCGGCGGCGCTGGCGTTCGTGCCGCGGCAGCCCGGCAAATGGTGGTGCGACCTATACCTGCTGGCACGCCAGCGACTCGCCGCTCTCGGCGTGCAGCGCGTTTCGGGGGGCGAGTACTGCACCTACAGCGATGCCGCTCGCTTCTATTCCTACCGCCGCGACGGCGTTACCGGCCGCATGGCTTCCTGCATTTGGCTCGAAGCTTGAAAGCGGCGGCGATCCATCCCGTATAATTGGCCGCTATGTCTGTCCTTCTCTGGATCATCGTCACCTCAATTGCCGGGGGCGCCCTGTCGGTGCTGGCGGCCGCAATGTTCGCGCTGACGCTGGGCGTTGCCTGGGTATCGCAACTGGTCAGCTTTGCCATTGGCGCGTTGCTCGGCGCGGCATTTCTTGAAGTGCTGCCCGAGGCCATCAACGCGACCAGCGACGCCAAAACCACTTCAGCGATCGTGCTGGGCGGCATTCTGGCTTTTTTCGTGCTGGAAAAACTGGTGCTGTGGCGTCACTGCCATACCGAAGCCTGCGAGGGCCACGAGCCGCAAGTCGCGCACTCGCATGGATCTTTCGACAGCGGTCGCAGCGGCCTGCTGATCCTGGTCGGCGACACTTTCCACAACTTCGTCGATGGCGTGCTGATTGCCGCAGCCTTCATGGAAAGCATCCAGCTTGGCGTCATCACGGCGCTGGCGATCATCGCCCACGAGATTCCGCAGGAAGTCGGCGACTTCGTGATCCTGCTGCATTCGGGCTATTCGCGCGCCAAGGCGCTGGCCTACAACCTGATTTCGAGTCTGGCCACGCTGGTGGGCGGGCTGCTGTCCTATTACGCGCTGTCCTCGGCGCAAAGCGCGGTGCCGGTGTTTCTGGCCCTGGGCGCGGCCAGCATGATCTATGTGGCGGTGGCCGACCTGATCCCCGGCTTGCACAAGCGCACCGAGCTGAAAGCCACCCTACAGCAGGTGTTGCTGATCGGTGCCGGCGTCGGCACGATCTGGTTCTCCCACCATCTGGTCGATAGCTTCATTGGGTGAGGGCGGTGGTTGCGCCGGATCGGTGGATCTGGACAACCGGTTGCGCCGCCGCTGGGGTGTGCCGAACAACCAGAGAAACAGCGCCAGCGGCAACAGGCCGTAACAGCCGAAGCTCAGAACGCCGGCGATGAAGCTGGTCTCGGTCAGCGCCATCAGCAAGGTGACGAAGATCCAGCCGATGGCGACGATGTACATGGAGGGATGAGCCGTCGATCGAAGTAGATCCCCATTGTAATTGCCTCGCACCAGATCTCGGTGTCCTTGACAGCCCATTTGCTGCAATGCAAAATTCACCGTCGGGATATCCCGCATCAAGATCCACCCGGTCACACAGGAGTAGCGGATGTCCGAATTACCCGATCCCTCGGCGCAAGCCATGCAATCCATGTTCCAGGCCAGCCAGGCCTGGGCTCAGGGCTTCGCCCAATGGTTGGCCAGCCAGCAGAACGCGCCGCAACTGGGCGGTACGACCGCGAAATCAAGCGTGATGGAGGCCGCGCAGTCGGAAGCGGTGATCCGGCTACAGCAAGAGTTCGCTACCCGGCATGCCCATCTGTGGCAAGCGCAAGTGATGCGCAAACGCGAACAGCCGCCACCGGCTGTGGCGCTGCCTGCGCCGGGCGACCGCCGCTTTGCCGCGCCGGAATGGGCCGAGAGCCCGGTTTACGATTACCTGCGGCAATCCTATCTGATCAATGCCGAGTACCTCGGCAAGCTGGTCGAAGCCCTGCCGGCGGCGGACGAGGGCGCCAAGAGCCGGCTGCGCTTCGTCACGCGCCAGTATGTCGATGCGCTGGCACCGTCGAATTTTGCCGCCACCAATCCCGAGTTCATCAAGACCGCGCTGGCGACCCAGGGCGAGAGCATCACCGCCGGCATCAAGAACTTGATTGCCGACATCGGCAAAGGCAGCATCTCGATGACCGACGATACGGCCTTCGAGGTCGGCCGCAACCTGGCGGTGACGCCCGGCGCGGTGGTCTTCGAGAACGAGCTGATCCAGCTCGTGCAATATTCGCCGCTCACCGACCAGGTCGCCGAGCGGCCGCTGGTGATGGTGCCGCCCTGCATCAACAAGTATTACATCCTCGATTTGCAACCTGAAAACTCCCTGGTCCGCTATGCGGTGGAGCAGGGCAACACCGTGTTCATGGTGTCCTGGCGCAATCCCCGGGCCGAACAAGGCCACCTGGCCTGGGACGACTACATCGAATCGGGCGTACTGGCCGCGCTCAAAGTGGCGGCCGAGATCTGCCAGGTGAAACAGGTGAATGCCCTCGGCTTCTGCGTCGGCGGCACCATCCTGGCGTCGGCCCTGTCGGTCGCCAAGGCGCGCGGCGAAGATCCGGTCGCTTCGCTGACGCTGCTGACGACGCTGCTGGATTTTTCCGAGCCAGGCGAACTGGGCTGCTTCATCGACGAAAACTCGGTGGTGCAACGTGAGCAGAGTATAGGCAAGGGCGGCCTGCTCAAAGGCAGCGAGTTGTCCTCGGTGTTTTCCAGCCTGCGCGCCAACGACCTGATCTGGCAATACGTGGTCGGCAATTACCTGAAGGGCGGCAAGCCGTCGGCCTTCGATCTGCTGTTCTGGAATGCCGACAGCACCAACCTGCCGGGACCCTTTGCCGCCTGGTACCTGCGCCATCTGTATCTGGAAAACAGCCTGCGGGTGCCGGGCAAGCTGGCCATGTGCGGCACCCATGCCGACCTGGGCCGCGTCGACATGCCGGCCTTCCTGTATGCCTCGCGCGAGGACCACATCGTGCCCTGGAAAACCTCCTACCAGTCGCGCGGTCTGCTCGGCGGCAAGACCCTATTTACCATGGGCGCCAGCGGCCATATTGCCGGCGTCATCAATCCGGCGGCGAAGAACAAACGCAGCTATTGGACCAATGACAATGGCAATCCCAAGGCCGAGGCCTGGCTGGCGGCGGCGACGGAGCACAAGGGCAGTTGGTGGCCGCGCTGGACCGAATGGCTGTCGGGCTTTGGCGGCAAACAGTGCGCTGCGCGCGGCAGGCTTGGCAATGCGGTCTACCAAGCTGGCGAGCCGGCGCCGGGGCGTTACGTCAAACAGCCCGCTGCGTGAATTGAGTCGCTTCGAATAAAGGGGCGCGTAGCGGCTGAAACTTGAGGACCCCACCAATAATCCAGAGGAGAAGACAAATGCAAAGAGTGGCACTGGTGACAGGCGGCATGGGAGGGCTGGGCGAAGCGATCTGCATCAAGCTGGCGGCCCTCGGCGACAAGGTGGTGACGACTTACAGCCCCACCAACACCAAGGCGCAGGAATGGCTGCGCGCCATGAACGACATGGGTTACGGCTTCAAGGCCTATGCCTGCGACGTGGGCGACTTCGATTCCTGCAAGGCTTGCGTCGCGCAGATCGTCAAGGACATGGGGCCGATCGACGTGCTGGTCAACAATGCCGGTATCACCCGCGACATGACCTTCAAGAAGATGACCAAGGCCGACTGGGATGTCGTCATGCACACCAACCTGGATTCCGTCTTCAACATGACCAAGCAGGTCATGGACGGCATGACCGAACGCAACTGGGGACGGGTCATCAACATCTCGTCGGTGAACGGGCAGAAGGGCGCTTTCGGCCAGACCAATTACGCGGCGGCCAAGGCCGGCATGCACGGCTTCACCAAGTCGCTGGCGCTGGAAGTGGCGAAGAAAGGGGTGACCGTGAACACCATCTCGCCCGGCTATATCGGCACCAAGATGGTGATGGCGATCCCGCAGGAAGTGCTGGAGTCGAAGATTCTGCCGCAAATTCCGATGTCCCGGCTGGGCAAGCCGGAAGAGGTGGCGGGCCTGGTGGCTTATCTGTCCTCCGAGGAGGCGGCGTTTGTCAATGGCGCCAACATCTCGATCAATGGCGGCCAGCACATGTTCTGATGATTTATGGCGCACGCTCTTGGCTAAGAGCGGCGCCGGCCCGATGTCCGGGCGTATGGGTTTTTCGTTGCAATAGGAAGCAAAGAGATGTCTAAGAAAGTTGCGTTGGTAACCGGTGGTATGGGCGGTCTCGGCACCGCGATTTGCAAGGCCTTGGCGGCGGATGGCTACACCATCGTGGCCAATTGTCTGCCCGATTTCCCGCCCAAGGACGAGTGGCTGGCGAAGACCAAGGCCGAGGGCTACGATTTTCATGCGGCCGAGGGCGATGTCACGGATTTCGATTCCTGCGCGGCGATGGTCAGGAAAATCGAGTCCGAGATCGGGCCGGTCGATGTGCTGGTGAACAACGCCGGCATCACCCGCGACGGCATGTTCCGCAAGATGGACAAGACGCAGTGGGATGCGGTGCTGACCACCAACCTAGATAGCGTCTTCAATGTCACTCAACACGTCTTGCCCGGCATGACCGAGCGCGGCTGGGGACGGGTCATCAACATGTCCTCGGTGAATGGCGTCAAGGGCCAGTTCGGCCAGGCCAACTATTCCGCTGCCAAGGCCGGCATCCTGGGGTTCACCCGGGCCATCGCCCAGGAAGTGGTGAAAAAGGGCGTTACGGTCAATGCCATCGCGCCGGGATATATCGGCACCGACATGGTCATGGCGATCAAGCCCGAGGTGCGCGAGCAGATCGTCGCCGGCATCCCCATGGGACGGCTCGGCAAGCCCGAGGAGATCGGCCACCTGGTCCGCTACCTGTGTTCCGAACTGGCGGGATTCATGACCGGCGCCACCCTCAACATCAACGGCGGCCTGCACATGGGGTGACGCAGGAGATCGAGATTCAGGCATAGTTGCGATCACAGTCCCCGCCACGGCGGGGACTTTCGGGCAATCAGTTGCGAATCCAATAAACCAAGGGGGAATCAGGCGATGGCAGAGAAATCGAGACTCATCAAGAAATATCCGAACCGTCGCTTGTATGACACCCGTACCAGCACTTACATCACGCTGACGGACGTCAAGGCGCTGGTGCTGCATCACGAAGAATTCCAGGTGGTGGATGTCAAGTCCGGCGAGGACCTGACGCGCAGCGTGCTACTCCAGATCATCCTGGAGGAGGAGGCCGGTGGCGCGCCGATGTTCACCAGCGCCCTGCTGTCGCAGATGATCCGTTTCTACGGCAACGCCATGCAGGGGATGATGGGTAAATATATCGAAGGCAACATCAAGGCCTTCAGCGATATCCAGGCGAAATTCAAGGAGCAGGAGCACTTGCTACAGGGGGAACATCCCGCCATGAGCGGCGATCTGTGGGCGCAGTTTCTCAGTTTCCAGGGACC
>JBAYJH010000300.1:0-6039 GCA_041665185.1 Sterolibacterium sp. | reverse complement strand
TCGC
This sequence comes from Sterolibacterium sp., assembly GCA_041665185.1. Classification (GTDB taxonomy): domain Bacteria; phylum Pseudomonadota; class Gammaproteobacteria; order Burkholderiales; family Rhodocyclaceae; genus JACRAR01. The sequence continues at coordinate 6,035 of JBAYJH010000300.1, read as the reverse complement.
CTACATCCGCTTCGCCTCGGTGTACCGCAATTTCGAAGACGTCGAGGAGTTCTCCGACGCCATTCGCGAAGTCAAGAAGCCGAGAGTTCCCCGCGTGCCGCGGGCCACCTCGAAATCCTGAACCGGTCAATTGAGAACCGGCCGCCGCCCCTGATGTTCTCAGACGCCGACCAAGGCTACATGGCACGGGCGCTGGAGCTGGCGCACCGGGGCCTGTACACCACCACGCCGAATCCGCGGGTGGGTTGCGTGCTGGTGAAGGACGGCCAGATCGTCGGCGAAGGCTACACCCAGCCGGCGGGAATGAATCACGCCGAAATCCAGGCGCTCAACGCCGCCCGCGCACGCGGGAACGAGGTGCGCGGCGCCGCCGCCTACGTCTCGCTGGAACCCTGTAGCCACCACGGCCGAACGCCGCCTTGCGTCGCGGCGCTGATCGAGTCCGGTGTGGTCCGGGTGGTTGCCGCCATGCAGGATCCCAATCCCCAGGTGGCCGGACGGGGGCTGGCGAGCCTGCACGCCGCCGGGATCGCGACCGAGTGCGGCCTGCTGGAGGCCGAGGCGCGCGAGATCAATCTGGGCTTCGTGTCGCGCATGACCCGCGGCCGCCCCTGGCTGCGCTTGAAAGTGGCGGCCAGCCTCGACGGCAAGACCGCCCTGAACAACGGCAAGAGCCAATGGATCACCGCTGCGCCCGCCCGCGCCGACGGCCATGCCTGGCGCGCGCGCGCCTGTGCCATCCTCACCGGCATCGGTACGGTCCGCGATGACGATCCGCAACTCACGGTGCGCGATGTGGATTACGGCGGCAACGCGCCGCGCCGGCCGCTCAAGGTGGTGGTCGATAGCCGGCTGGAGATTCCCTTGACGGCGCGGCTGTTGGACGGCGGGCCGGTCATCGTCGCCGCAGCCCTTGCGGACGCGGCCAAGGTAGTGGCGCTGCGCGAGCGCGGCGCCGAAGTCATAGTTCTGGCGAATGAGCGTCGCAAGGTCGATTTGGCGGCCCTGATGACGGAACTGGCGCGGCGCGGCATCAACGAGATCCACGCCGAGGCCGGCTTCAAACTCAATGGCTCATTGCTGCGCGAAGGCCTGGTCGACGAACTGTTGCTCTACCTGGCGCCGACGCTGCTCGGCGATGCCGCCCAGGGGATGTTCGACCTGCCGGAACTCGCCGACCTCTCCGGCCGGCGCGACCTACGCATCGTCGATGTGCGACGTGTCGGTGACGATCTGTGCATCCTGGCGCGGCCGCGATGAGCAACGACGACGCAAAGGAAGTCCACCGCGATTTCTTCGGCCGTCCGGTGCTGATCAACCTGCTGCGCGCGCTGCACCTGGTCGGCGTGGTCGGCCTGGGGGCGGCCATGCTGGGGGTTCGTCCGCCATCGGAGACCATGGTTTTTGTCGGCTTGCTGATGGCGGGCGGGATCGCCATCGCCGGGCTCGATCGCTGGGCCAATCCCGCATATTTTTCCCAGGTGAATGGGCTGGCGGTGCTGTTCAAAGTAACGCTGCTGGCTGCGGTCGGGATGCTGGCGGGTTTCACGGCTTACTTGTTCTGGTCGGTGCTGGTGGGCTCGGTATTGATTTCGCATGCGCCGCGGGTGTTAAGGCATCGGAAGATATTGTGAGCGGTGGGTGGGAATGCCGGGACTCGCCCCGGCTGGCGAGTTACTTTCTTGTGGCGACAAGAAAGTAACCAAAGAAGCGCTCCCCGCCGCCCCGGCCTACGGCTCCCCTCGCTCCGAACCACCAGCCCGGCCGGCCGCTAAACTCGCTGCCACCTCCGCAGGTGGTTCCACCTTGGCTCCCACGCTCGAACAACGCGGCCGGACTACCCCGGTCTGGCGGTCCTCCGCTCGGCGGGTCAGAGGGGAAGGTAAGTCAAATTCGCCACGCCAGGCTCCGTTCCGGCCTGCTGCAAAAAAACTACGAATGGGGATTTCCGGTTACGCTCAAGGACTAAACCGCTACGCGGATATGAGAGGCCACTCTAGCTAGTTTGACACAGGCCATACGAGGATTGAGTTGTTTCGATCCTATTCAGTCTTCTTACCAACAAGCCAACGCTTGAAGTCCTCTTTGTCAATGTTGCAATACCCTTTGCCTGGCTGAGCGATACCCTTCTCGGCACAGTATGCCTTCCGCGTACCGGCTGCTAACCTGGTCTTCATGGCTACACGATCCCGCTCCGTTTGCGCGGAAAATCGCTTATTCGCAGAGTCCTTCGCTCTTTTCCGTAATTCAGGACGACTCCATGCTTTAAGAAGACCGGCTGCAACCTTTTCCTTTATTTCAGGAGAAGCCATTGCCGCTTTTGTCGCCGCTGCGTGCCTTTCTCTAAACAGTGGATCCGCACGAATTGCGGCACGCTTTGCTTGCACAGTTGGGTCCGCGTGAATTCTTCGATTCGCCGCAACATGCCGTGCACGAACTTCTGGATTTCGATTTGCCTTCAGAATCGCCTCAGTGCGCCTTTCACGCTCTTCAGGCTTCGCCCATGAACTGCGAACCCCGTTTGAATGTCGCTCTTTAACTTCAGATCTTTGAAGGGCCTTACGAACCGCATTTGAGACACGACGAATCACTTCGGGATTTGCGTACGCCTCCTTGAGTGATCGCATTCTCAATTGTTTGACCTCTGGTCGAGCTGCCGCAGCACTAATCGCCCGTCCAATTTTCTCCTTCATCCCGGGACGTGAGTGAATTTCCTTTGCAACTTCGCTATCAATTCCATCGCCACCGGCTGAGACATTCATCAGTGTGCCGCAGCCCATGGCTCTGCGTCCATGCTTTGCAATCAGATCAATCTCTACATTCTTGGCTTGCTCTGAAGTAAGACCATCAGCGATGATCTCTACTACAATTTCGCGCCCCGCCGACATTGACTTCTTTAGGAACGTGTACCACATTGACTTTCCGGTTCCTCGTCGAACAACTCGAATATGCTCGGAATAGCGATCACGTTGCCCCTTACCTATGTAGCGGGGAATTCCGTCAATGACGAACAGGTATACGTAATAGCCAACGGGCGCAACTTTCGGGTAGTGCACGTTTTTCATGATCTTTGCCCACCGCTGGCAATCCTCAAAGACAATTCTGAGTTGAGTGCCCCAATGATCGTAGCACCCTTTGGCCGGCATGAACTAATGACCAATCGCTCAGTGGCCAGACGTTTGGACTTATAGACCGGCTGGATCTGGCCGGACCCGACCATTCCCCTCTGACCCGCCGAACGGAGGGCCGCCAGACCGGGGCAGTCCGGCCGCGTTGTTCGAGCGTAGGAGCAAAGGCGAAATTACTCGGAGAGGTGGCAGCGAGTTTAGTACCCTGAGACCCAAGTGCGGGCATAAACGGCCGGCCGGGCTGGTGGTTCGGAGCGAGGGGAGCCGTAGGCCGGGGCGGCGGGGAGTCCCCCAAGGGGATTTCCGCTGGGCACGTTTCTTTGGGTACTTTCTTGTCGCCACAAGAAAGTACCTCGCCCGGCGGGGCGAGTCCGGGCATTCCCCGCTAACACGTCGGTTACGTTCGACCCTGTCCGCAAACCGCACACCCTGGATCCCGCGGAATCGTAATCGACCGCCATTCCATCGCCAACCCATCGAGCAGCAACAGCCGCCCGGCCATCGACTCGCCGCAGCCGATCAGCAGTTTCAGGGCTTCCGCCGCCTGGACGCAGCCGATGATGCCGGTGAGCGGGGCGAATACGCCCATCACGGCGCAGCGCATCTCCTCGACATCCTGGCCTTCCGGGAACAGGCAGTGGTAGCAGGGTGACGGATTGTTTGCTTCGCCGCGCTGATCGAAGACCGACACCTGGCCGTCGAAGCGGATCGCCGCGCCCGAGACCAGCGGCTTGCCGAATTCAACGCAGGCGCGGTTGATGGCGTGGCGGGTGGCGAAATTGTCCGAGCAATCGAGTACCACGTCGGCGGCGCTAATCTCGGTTTTCAGGCGCTCGCCGGCGAGGCGCTCGGCAATCGTCAGCACGCGGCATTCGGGGTTGAGATCAGCCAGGGTGTCCCGCCCCGATTCGACCTTGAGCCGACCCACGGATGCGTTGCGGTGGAGTATCTGGCGCTGAAGATTGGTCAGGTCGACCGTGTCGCCGTCGGCCAGAACCAGCGTGCCCACTCCGGCGGAAGCCAGGTACATCGCCGCCGGCGAACCCAGTCCGCCGGCGCCGACCACCAGTGCTCGCGCCGCGATCAGGCGCTCCTGGCCTTCGATATCGATCTGCGGCAGCAGGATGTGGCGGCTGTAGCGCAGTAGCTGCTGGTCGTTCATCGGCGTCTAATTCCAATTCCAGTTCCAGATCAAGCGTGACGCGAAGATGACCAGCGGAAATCCCCGCGGGACGAGCCGAAGATGACCGTAGGAAATCCCTGTGGGACAGTGTTAGTTACACGGCGAGGCGAAGTCGACAAAGTCACGGTTGATCTGGGGCTGGAATTACCTTTGCTTGATGATCTGCCAGGCCTTGAGCAGGCTCAGCGCCTGGTTCAACTGGTAATCGTTCTTCGAGGCGAATTCGAAAATGGAAGGCCTCAGTTCCTCTTCCGCGTCGTCCTTGCCCTTGCTCTTGCCGTTCTTGGCGGCCGGCTTGGGCGTAGCCACCTTTTCCTTGTCGTTGTCCAGATGCCGTTCCAGGTCGGCTTCGCGCACGCGCTCATGCGAGGCGCCGTTGGCGGATTCCTCGACGATGACGTCGGGGGTGATGCCCTTGGCCTGAATGGCGCGTCCGCCCGGCGTGTAATAACGCGCGGTGGTGAGCTTGATGGCGGTGTTATTGGAGAGCGGCAGGATGGTCTGCACCGAGCCCTTGCCGAAGGTCTGGGTGCCCATCACCAGAGCTCGCTTGTGGTCCTGGAGCGCGCCGGCGACGATCTCCGACGCCGAGGCCGATCCGCCATTGACCAGCACCACCAGCGGTAGGGTGCGGGCGCCGGCCGGGAGATTCTTGATGAAATCTTCGCGATTGCCACGCAGATAATCGTCGGGACTGGCGGAGAACTTGCGCTTGGCATCCTCGGTGCGGCCGTCGGTGGACACGACCAGGGTCTTGGGCTGCAGGAATGCCGCCGAGACGCCAACGGCGCCGTGCAGTAGTCCACCCGGGTCGTTGCGCAGGTCGAGCACCAGGCCGCGCAACGGTTCCTTGCCGTCCTTGTTCTGCTTGAAGAGCTTGTCGAGATGCTTGACCACATCGCTGGCCGTCTCTTCCTGGAACTGGGTGACCCGCAGGTAACCAAAGCCGGGTTCCAGCAGTTTGGATTTGACGCTCTGAACCTTGATCACTTCGCGCACGATGGTCGCGACGACAGGCTTGACCTCGCCTTTGCGGGCGATGGTCAGGACGATCGACGTCCTCGGTTTGCCACGCATGCGCTTGACCGCGTCGTTGAGGGTCATGCCTTTAACCGGTGTGTCGTCGAGCTTGATGATCAAGTCGCCGGACTTGATGCCGGCCTTGAAGGCGGGGGTGTCCTCGATCGGCGAGATGACCTTGACGAAGCCATCTTCCATGCCGACTTCGATGCCCAGGCCGCCGAACTCACCCTGGGTGCTGACCTGTAGGTCCTTGAAGGAATCCGAATCCAGATAGGCCGAGTGCGGGTCGAGGTTGGAGAGCATGCCGCTGATGGCATGGGTGATCAATTTCTTGTCGTCGATAGGCTCGACATAACCTTGCTTGATGGCGTTGAAAACGTCGGCGAAGCTGCGCAATTCCTCGACCGGCAACGCGGTCGCGGTATCCTTCTGGGCGCTGGCGGAAAAGTTCAGGCTGATGAGCACGCCTGCGACCAGTCCGAAAAAGATCAGTCCAGCCTGTTGTAATTTGATGCGCATGTACGCGTGACTCCGGGGGTGGATTGGTAAACGGGAAAACCTGTTGACCGGCTGTATGGATGTTTAGTTCAGGCTGATCCACTTGAGGGGATCGACCGCCAGCCCTTGTTGCCTGAGTTCAAAGTATAAACCGGATTCCGGGTTGCCGCCGCTGTTGCCCACGGCGGCAACCACGTCGCCCG
>JBAYJH010000299.1:0-6049 GCA_041665185.1 Sterolibacterium sp. | reverse complement strand
TCGGAGGACGAGATCAAGGTCTACGACGATCTCGTCGAACGTTTTGGTGAAGCCAAGGAAGTGGCATTGCGTGAGCAAGTCGCCAGGGCGCTTTTCAACAAGGGCACCAGGTTGGGCCAGCTTGGTAAAACGGAGGACGAGCTCAAGATCTACGACGATCTCCTCGAACGCTTTGGCGAGGCCAAGGAAGCGGCATTGCGTGAGCAAGTCGCCATGGCGCTTCTCAATAAGGGCGTCAGGCTGGGCCAGCTTGGCAAATCGGATGAGGAGATCAAGGTCTACGACAATCTCCTGGAACGCTTTGGCGAGGCCAAGGAAGCGGCATTGCGCGAGGGAGTCGCCAGGGCGCTTTTCAACAAGGGCCTCAGTTTGGGCCAGCTTGGCAAATCGGAGGACGAGATCAAGGTCTACGACGATCTCGTCGAACGTTTTGGTGAAGCCAAGGAAGTGGCATTGCGTGAACCGGTCGCCCGGGTATTCAATAGGTTGGGCAATTTGCTGCTGGAGAGACAAGGCAACCCGATGAGAGCGCTGAAGGCTTTTGAAGATGGTTTGGCCAAGAGTCCATCACCGAATGCCAAGCAAATCCTGCATACGAACTATGCATACGCGCTGGCGCTGCATACCGAGAATCTACCAATGGCACTCGTGCAGGTGGCCCATGCGTTGGCGGATGAAGAAGGCATTTCAGCGTCCGCGCGGGATCTACTGAAAGCGCTGAATTCGTTGGCTGAACCGCCGGTAACGCGTTGGCAAAGCGTGTTTGAACACATCGGTGCGGCCGTGGAGCGGGAGGACGAATTGCTTTGGACAAACCACCTCGACGATTTGCAGCGGCTCCTCTGGTATGTCGTCGTTCACGGTCAGGGGACTGCGTTGCGCCAGGCTATGGAAACGAGGCAATATCCAATGAAGTTTTCCCCGCTGTATCACGCATTTGTTGCCGCGATTGAAGGCGAGGATCATTTGCTGAAAATCAATCCGGAAACCCGGCAGGCGGCCATGCGTATTTATGAAGGACTTGCCCGGCGACTGAAGCTCTACCCGAGGCCAAGGTAAATTAGTACCACGCTTCTTTCCGCGCCACCCCCTATTTCGCGATTGCCGCCGCCGCGCGGCGCGCGCCGTATATGCAGCCGCCCAGGAAGGTGCCTTCCAGGCCGCGCAGTCCGTTCATGCCGCCGCCGCCAAAGCCGGCCGCCTCGCCGGCCGCATAGAGGCCCGCAATCGGCTCGCCGCGCGTATCGAGGACGCGGCTGTCGAGGTCGGTCTGGATGCCGCCGAGGCTTTTGCGGCTGATGATGAATTCGCGGATGGCGATCAGCGGCCCGGCGCCCGGATCGAGAATCTTCTGGAATTTGCAGGTGCGCAGGCGGTCGCCTTTCCACTGGCGTACCAGTGCGATGCGGCGCAACTGTTCATCGCCGTAAGGCTCGCCGCGGGCGATCATGGCGTCATAGCGGGTGGCCTCGTCGTTTACCGTGGCGAGGTTGACGCTGTCGTCGCCTTGCAGCGCATTCATCTTGGCCACCAGTTCCGGCAGCGCTGCCGCGACGACGAAGTCCTTGCAATTCTCGGTCATCTCCTTCAGCAGCCAGCGGTTGCCGAACAGCAGGTCGCGCAGCAGTCCCAGCTTGCTGCCATTGCGGATCGAGGGATTGAATTCGGCACCGGAAACGGCCAGCTCCTTCAACGCGATCTTGCGGTTGAGCACCTGCCATGAATATTGCCGTTCCTGCTTGCAGATCTGCGTCACCAGGTCGCGCGTGTCGAAGCCCGTCACCAGCGGCGGCAGCATGCGCTCGCCACGCCAGTTGAGCCACAGCGCTGAGCGCGGCGGCACCAGTGAGAGGCCGTGGTGGGGTTTGCGCGGCTGCCAGTGATGCACGCCGGCGGCGTAGTTCCACATCCGGTCGAGATGGGTGAGCCTGCCGCCGACGGTCTGCACCGCATCGTGCAGCATACCGTCGGCATACTTGTGGGCGCCGTTGAGGATGGTGTCCGGTGGCGTGCGCCAGTCGGCATGCCAGTGGCGGCGCACGCGTTCGAGGCTGCCGTTGATGCCGCCGGTGGCGACCAGGACCGCGTCGGCGCGTTCCTCGAAAGCCTGGTTGGTGGTTTCGGTGATGCCTCGGCAGCCGACGATGCGACCGCCTTCCTGGATCAATTCATCGACACGCCGGCCGAAGTGCAGCGTCAGCAAATCGCTGCGCGGATGGCTGCGCAGGTGGCCGATCAATTGCCGCATCAGTCCCTGGCCGGTGCCCCAGACCACGTGCCAGCGCGGCACCGAGTTGCCGCGCGTGGCCTGGCCGCGTTCGACCCACAGCGGCAAGGGCAGAAAACCGATGCCGCGCGCCTTGAGCCAGCGATAGACCTCGCCCGCGCTGTCGTTCACGTAGGCCTCCGCCCAGCGCCGGGGCCACGACTCATCCAGATCGCCGGGCTCTTTGAATTCGCCGAAAGCCAGCCAGTCGGCCAGCGCCAGCTCGGGGGTGTCCTTCAGCCCGGCGCGGCGCTGTTCCTCGCTGCCGACGACCAGAATGCCGCCGAAGCTTTCCTTGGCCAGGCCGCCGAAATTTTCCTCGCTGTCGCGGTCGATTATGGTCACGCGCTTGCCGGCGGACAACAACTCGATGGCCGCAACGATGCCGGCGATGCCACCGCCGATTACCAGTGCGTCACTGTGCGTTTGCGCTCTTTCCATAGTCATTGCACTCTAACTGGGTTCGAGAATTCGATCAACGGTGAAAGCCCGGGGAGTCAAGTATCACGGTAGAACCTATCGACCAGACTACTCCACAATAGCGGCAGCCGCACGCTGGCGCCAAGCGGCAGGTGGAAGGCCGAGATGCTTCTTGAAGGCCCGATTGAAGGCGGCTACGCTTTCGTACCCCACATCCGCGGCGACTCTATCGACGCCGATTCGCGACGCACTGAGTTTTCGGCAAGCGACATTCATTCGCCACTTGGCAACATAGGCCATCGGGCTCTCGCCCAGAGATTCGGAAAACCGCGCCGCAAATCGCGATGGCGACATCGAGACATGGCCTGCCAACCGCTGCACCGACCAATCTTCGGCCGGGTTGGCATGAATCGCTGTGACGGCGCGGCCGACCACGGGATCCTTGATGCCTCTAATCCAGCCAATTTCCTGTCGAGGCACGCCCTCGATATGTGCGCGTATTGCTTCCGCGCAAAGGACTTCCAACAGACGTTCGACAATATATCCAGTACCCGATGTGGCCCGTCCAATCTCATCGGCCATGATATGCGCGACGCCTGACAGGTTATGCAATTCCCCGTGACGAGACAGTTTCACGCGCATGAGCGGAGGAAGTGCCGCGAACAGCGGGTTAAATTCGGTGTGGTGCAACATGAATACGCCACACAAGAGCGACACGCTCAAGTCAGAACCAGTCGAATTGCCCCGTTGGCTGTTCGGCCCGCCTGCCAGAAGGGCCTCGATGGACTGGGCTTGCGCCGATTTGCCTTGCGACAGCCTGTGTGCCTCGCCACCGACGCAAATCACCATCTCTCCGGCTGAAAGAGTCATGCCCTTTCCGGATTCGGGCTTGATCTCGCAGTGCCCGAATTCAACCAGATGAAAGGCCACCACACGCGTTCCCGCTTTCACCCCCAATAACTTTCCGAGCTTGTCCGAATTGGGGACCGTGATCGCACAGGGAGGGGAGTATGCCTCGCGCAGCAGCACGCTCCCGCTGATACGCAGCGACCTGAGCGTGTCATCTAAAACATCTACCGGTGCGGAATAAATAGGCGCATCTGCAAACTTATTGGTAGTTATGAGCATAGGAACAACTCTATTGGGCGATTAATCTGCGTTCCGTGATCTTACCATCCAAGGAGTCAACAGCAATGCCGAATATTTCCTCCGCCGGGACCATGATCGGGTTGGACATCCTCATGATCATCTATACGTTATGGGCGATCTCCGTGCTGAGGCCGATTGGCAGGATAGCGATCGGAATCGGCGCGGCGATGCTGATTTGGCTTGCGGTTCTTCATCTTGGACTATCGAGCCAAAGTCTTTTCCCGAAGGACATCTCAGGGGCGGCGTTTCTCGCGGTGATCTTTGCCGGCGTCGGACTTGTCGGCGCCGTGTTGCTACTTATTCCTTCCCTTCGCAAACTCTTACTGAGTCTGGATCAGCGTCAACTGCTTCTTCTCCAGGGCATACGCGTCTTCTTTGGCGCGACGTTCCTGATGCAGGCCAGTTTGGCTGTTCTACCCCAGAGCTTCGGCATCCTCGACGGTTACACGCACATCGGCGCCGGCTTTTTCGGCTTGATCGCCGCATTCTCAGTTGCGGCGGGCGTGCGAGGCAAGCGCCGCGCCTGGTTCGCAAACATCTTCGGCCTGGCAGACATCCTGATCGTCGCAAGTTCGCTGGCGCTTGTCTTGCTCCCGCAGATCGGCCCCCACCACAGCATGATGTACGCAGTGTTCTTGCCAGCTCCATTGTGGTTGTGGTTCCACCTCATTTCTATCTGGAAACTCGTTCACGATGATAGCCGCGCACCGAAAACATTACTTAAGCCGTTTGCCGCCACGACCTAAACTCGAACGAAAAGGACCGACCATGAACAAGAAAGCGCTGGTGCCGGCAATTGTCGCGATAGTTGCCGTTATTTTGGCGGGCTGTAGCCCTAAACCCTTCGTGCTCAAGACCGTGATGGGCACGGTCGAGCCGTACTTCCACGGAGTCGGGATCGATGGCACCCAGCTCGACAAGGTGGGGATGAACGTCTACACCTTCCGATGGAATTGGTACCGCAATCTGGTCATCGACACCGCTGAGGGCCTGGTGATCATCGACCCGATGAACCCCCAAATGGCGGCCGCACTCAAGGAGGAATTGGGTCGGAAACTCCCCGGCAAGAAGGTTCACACGCTCATCTATTCACACTACCACCTCGACCATACGCGCGGCGGCGCGGCGCTAGCACCGGCAAACATCGTTGCGCACGAGAAGAGTCCTGGTTACTGGAAGGACATCGACCGCGAAGGTGTGCTCGAACCGACACGCTATATTTCGGGCGACACCGTGCTGAATATCGGCGGTGTAGAAATTCGTGCGCTATATCTCGGGATGTCGCATACCGACACGCTCTACGCTTTCCACATTCCTTCCGAGCGCCTGGTGTTCACCGCCGACTTGGGGCTCGTGAAAACCATGGCTCCGGATGGTGTTCCCGACCGCTATGCGCCGGGATATCTTGCCGCGATGGACCGTATCATCGCTATCGACTTCGACACCTTCGTGCCTTCGCATTTCGGTTATGGCGTCAAACGGGATCTGGTGGAGTGGCGGAACATGATGGAAGACGGTCGGCGTCTGGCGCGCGAAGCGATCAAAATCGCCGGCTCTTTGGGCGTGAACGACGACCAAATGGGCAAGTACTTCGACGCGGTGTATTACCCGATGCGTGCAAAATACGGGCAGTGGCACGGCTTCAACGAAATGTTCGTCCTGAATATCGTCCGCGATCTTGTCGGCGAGGGTCTGGGTTATTAGGCCGGGGCAGGCTCCGGACAATTATCTATCGACGATCCGTCGTCCCGTCCTCGACAACTTCGAGTTGCATCAGTAAGGTCAGGCGGTCATCCCTCGCCACGTCGCGCCAGGAGCGGTTCGACAACAAGCCTTCGATGGCCCAGAGAAAGTTGAGGCTGGGCTTGCAGCCGGCGCGTTTCACCGCCACGAAACTGCGAACCGATCCCAGGGCTTGCAGTTGCTCCACGCAATCGAAGCCGGCTTTCTCCAGCATGTCTTGCGACTTCGGACCGAAGTTCGGCAGATCTCGCAGTTTCATGGATCGGGTCTGATCAGGCTTCGGTAAAGCTCGGCATACTGCGTTGCCGGCCCGGTCCAGCTCCAGTCCAGGGCCATGCCGTTGCGCTGCAATTGCCGCCAGAGCTTCGGCTCGTGCCAGGCGCTGGCGGCGCGGCGTATCGCCGACAGCAGTGCCGCAGCGGTCGGGTCGCGGAAGACGAATCCGGTCGCCTGGGCGGCCATTCCGGCGTT
>JBAYJH010000298.1:0-6061 GCA_041665185.1 Sterolibacterium sp. | reverse complement strand
GCCGCCAGGCGTGCAGGGCCTGGCGTGCAAAAGCCGACAACAACGGCGCCGTGCCGCTGCGCCGCCCATAGACCGGGTCGCCGACCAGGGGATGCTTGATCGCCGCCATATGCACGCGAATCTGATGGGTGCGCCCGGTTTCCAGGCGGCATTCGAGCAGCGAGGCGTTGACCAAACGCTCGCGCACTGCATAGTGCGTGCGCGCCTCCTTGCCCTGCCCGCGTCCATCCGCGGCCACCACCGCCATCTTGATGCGTTGCGTCGGATGGCGGCCGATCGGCGCATCGACCGTCCCGTCCCGCTCGACGGCGCCATGCACCAGTGCCAGGTAATGACGCTTCACGCTGCGGGCCTGTAGTTGCCGCACCAGGTTGGTCTGCGCTTCGAGGGTCTTGGCCACGACCAGCAGGCCGCTGGTTTCCTTGTCCAGCCGATGCACGATGCCGGCGCGCGGCACTGCCGCCAGTTGCGGCGCATGGTGCAACAGGGCATTCAAAAGCGTGCCTTGCCAGTTGCCGCTGCCGGGATGGACCACCAGCCCGGCCGGTTTGTTGATCACCAGGATGTCATCGTCCTCATGAACGATATCCAGGGCGATATCTTCGGCCGCATCCGGCTCGGCACGCGGATCGGCTGCCGCCGCAACCTGGATTCTTTCGCCGCCCCAGATCTTGGATTTGGCGTCGGCACCGGGGATCCCCTGGACGACGATCCGCCCTTCGCGCAACCAGGCCTGCAAGCGGCTGCGCGAGTGCTGCGGCAGCATGCGCGCCAGTGCCTGATCGAGGCGCAGGCCGGCGCACTCCGCGGGGACGGTCAGGCACTCAGTCTCGGCACAGCACTCGGGAACGCTTGCGCTATAATCGGCCGGATTCGATAGCGGGGCTTTCATCATGCGTAGTGTAGCGGCTGTGGCGGTTTTTTTCGCTGTTCTTCTCTCCTCCCTGTTGGGCGGCTGCGGGCTGCTGCCCGATCAGGAAGACGAAGCAGCCAACTGGACGGCGCAAAAGCTCTACAGCGAAGCCAAGGACGCCATGAACGACGGCGCCTATGACAAAGCCATCAAGTATTTCGAGAAGCTGGAAGCGAAATATCCGTATGGACGTTATGCCCAGCAGGCCCAGCTTGAGGTCGCCTACGCTTATTTCAAGCAGCAGGAAACTGCCTCCGCTGTCGCCGCCTGCGACCGTTTCATCCGCCTGCACCCCAACCATCCGAATGTCGATTACGCCTACTACCTGAAAGGCCTGGCCAATTTCGGCGAAGACCTTGGCCTGCTGGGCCAGTTGAGCATGCAGGACTTGAGCGAGCGCGACCCCAAGGCCTCCAAGGAATCCTTCGATGCTTTCAAGGAACTGGCGATCAAGTTTCCCGCCAGCAAATACGCCGCCGACGCCACGGTGCGCATGAATTATCTGGTGAATAACCTCGCCGCCCACCAAGTACATGTGGCGGGCTACTATTTCAGGCGCGGCGCCTATATCGCGGCCATCAACCGCGCCCAGTCCTCCCTGAAAACCTTTCCCGGCGCCCCGGCCAATGAAGAAGCCCTGTTCCTGATCATCCGGGCCTATGACGCCTTGGGCATGAAAGACCTGCGCGACGACAGCGAACGCGTGATGCGCAAGAACTTCCCCAACAGCGAATTCTTTTCGCGCGGCCTGTATCGCGCCGAACCCTGGTGGAAACTCTGGTGATTTGACCGCATATGCTCCCCGATATCGAAACTCCAGACCTGAACATCGGCATCGTCGGTACCGGCGCGATGGGCCGCGGCATCGCCCAGATTGCCGCCCAGGCCGGCGTCCACGTCAGGCTCTATGACGCAATGCCCGGTGCCGCCAGCAGTGCCCGCGACGCGGTGGCCGCCACCTTGGCCAAGCTCGCCGAGAAAAGCAAGATCACCGCCGAAGCCTGCCGCGAAGCCAGCGCCCGCCTAGAGGTCGTCACCCATCTGGAGCAATTGGCACCGGCACAGGTCATCGTCGAAGCGATCGTCGAAAATCTCGATACCAAGCGCCAGCTGTTCAAGCAACTGGAAGAAATCGTCCCGGCCGACGCCATACTGGCGACCAACACCTCGTCGCTGTCGGTGACCGCCATCGCCGCGGCTTGCAAACATCCCGAGCGCGTCGGCGGCTTTCATTTCTTTAATCCGGTGCCCTTGATGAGAATCGTCGAGGTCATCGACGGCCTGCTGACCGCACCCTGGGTATCCGATGCCTTGCTGGCCTTGGGACGGCGCTTCGGGCACACGGCGGTGCGCGCCCAGGATACGCCAGGCTTCATCGTCAATCACGCCGGCCGCGGTTTCGTCACCGAGGCGTTGCGCTGCCTCGGCGAGGGCGTGGCGGAATTCCACGAAATCGACCGTGTCATGCGCGATGCCGCGGGCTTCCGCATGGGACCCTTCGAATTGATGGACCTGACCGGGCTGGACGTCTCCCAGCCGGTGATGGAGTCGATCTACCATCAGTACTACGAGGAACCGCGCTACCGGCCCTCGCCGATTGCCGCGCAACGGCTGGTCGGCGGCATACTCGGCCGCAAGACCGGACGCGGCTTCTATACCTATGTGGACAACCGGGCGCAGCCGATCGCCGCGACCGAAGTTCCGACGCAACTGCCGGCGCAGGTGTGGATCAGCCAGGCCCACCCGGAATGGGCTCAGGCCGTGCGCGAACTGGTCACAAAATCCGGCGTGAAAGTCGACGACGGCCAGCGTCCTGCGGCGGATGCACTTTGCATCGTCACGCCGCTTGGTTCGGACGCCACGTCGCTGTGCCTGTCGCAGGGACTCGACGCCTGCCGCACGGTGGCCGTCGACTGCCTGTTCGGACTCGGGCAGCGCCGTACCTTGATGAGCACGCCGCTGACCAGCCACGCCATGCGCAACGCCGCACATGGGCTGTTGGCGGCGGACGGCGTGCCGGTGTCGCTGATACGCGATAGCGCCGGGCTGGTAGCCCAGCGCATCGCCGCCTGCATCGTCAACATCGGTTGCGACATCGCCCAGCAGCGCATCGCCACGCCGGCCGATATCGACCGCGCGGTGTCCTTGGGCCTTGGCTATCCCAAGGGACCGCTATCTTTGGGCGACACCCTGGGTGCGCGCAACATCCTGGCAATCCTCGAAGCCATGCAGGAGTTTTACGGCGATCCGCGCTACCGCCCCAGTCCCTGGCTGAAACGCCGGGCATTGCTGGGTGTCTCGCTATTGACCGCGGAATAGCAAGACACTCCGCGGTGGGTATTCAGCTCCGGCTCCGGCTGCGGCTGCGGCTCCGGCTCCGGCTCCGGCAACGCCCATCGACCAGTTCCGTGTTGCCGCGCTGAGCCCTTCACAAGCCGGCATAGGGGCGCCGCAGCCGGATAAATGCGATGCCTGCGGCCAGGATGGCGAGGGAGCATCCGAGCAACGTGCCGCGTGCGCCGAATTGATGGGCCATCCACCCCGCCGTGAGGCTGCCCAAGGGTGCTATGCCGAGGAAGGCGACGGTAAACAAAGCCATGACCCGGCCGCGCATGTCGTCCTTGACGATAGACTGGATCAGCGTGTTGCTCGACGCGATGATGCAGATGATGCTGAACCCGAGCACCGCCAGCGCCGGCATGGCAACCGCCAATAGTCGGCTCCCCGCGAAAAGCGCCACCGCGCATCCGGCCGACAGCATCGCGTTGCCGATGACCCGGTCGAGACCGACGACGCTCCTGCGCGACGCCAGGTAGATGGTCCCCAGCAAGGCGCCGCCACCGGCGGATGCCGACATGAAGCCGAAGGTCTGCGCGCCACCCGCATAGACTTCCCTGGCGAAATACGGCAGCAATACAACGTAGGGGGTGGCAAAAAAGCTGGTGGCGGCGACCAGATACAGCAGTTGCCGGATTTGCGGAATGCCGAAGGCGTAACGACAGCCTTGGCGCAGAGCCTCACCCGCGGGCTGAGGTACCCTGGCTTGATGGCGGGTGCGCATCGCCCACAGCGCCAGGATGACCGCCAGGTACGACAGCGCATTGAAGACAAAGCACACCCCCTCCCCGGCCAGACCGACGACGATCCCGCCGATCGAAGGTCCGAGAAAGCGCGCAGAGTTCATCGTAAATGAATTCAGCGCAATCGCATTAGGCAGGTCGTCGCGATTGTCGACCAGATCGACCAGGAAGGATTGTCGCGTCGGCGTGTCGATGGCATTGATCAGCCCCAGGAACAAAGCCATCAGGATCAACTGCCACGGCTGGATGGTATCGGTGAGAGTCAGGATCGCCAGCAGGCTCGCCTGAGCCATCGCCAGTGATTGCGTCCACAGCATCATCAGGCGCTTGTCGAAACGATCCGAAAGCACGCCGCCGAGCGGCGCCACCGCCAGGATCGGAATCTGCCCGGCAAAGCTCACCAGTCCCAGCATCAATGTCGAATTGGTCAGACGGTAAGTCAGCCAGCTCATGGCGATCATCTGCATCCAGGTGCCCGCCAGCGAAACGAGTTGGCCGGAAAAGTACAGGCGGTAGTTGCGGTGGCGCAGCGCGCGAAGAATATCGGGCATGGCAGGTAGGCGTGCGTGGATTATTGTTTGATTATGGCGCACCGCAGGGAACCGCGAACCATTAACGTCTGCCGCCGGGATTCCTCGCCAGTGAGGCTGCGGAGGGTACGCGGCAGGGCGCAGCTATTTCAGGTATTTCCTGTAGAGTTGTTTGGTGGCCGCGGGGAAATACATGCCGGCGGTGTCGATGTCGATTTCCGAGACGAATTGCCAGCCAAAGAACACGATTCCGTCATACTGCTCGGCATAGCCGAGTTCTTCCGCAATGAAGCTGTTGAAGATCGCCAGGTCCCAGCCCGGAAAGCGGAAAGCCTGGGCGACGAAAAGTGTCTCCACTTGAGGGTTGGCTTGCTTGGCCAAACCGTGAAATGTCCTGGACCATTCATGCAGATATTGGATGTTTGCCGGGTCGCCATACCAGTAGGGGTCGGTACCGACCCAGTCCGCCAGCGCTATGGCCTTCAGAATGTAGGCGACGGTATTGGGCTTGCCCTGCGCCGCATAGGGCGACGCGGTGATGCCGACGGATACTTGCGGAAGATGTTTTCTTACCAGCATCACCGCCGTCCTGAGCGCGGCCAACTGGCGCTCCAGCGCCACCACGCTGTCCGTTGCGTCGCCTGAATCGGCAAATACCTCGTCGGTGATCAGCACACGCGCGCCGGCCACCAGCAGATCCCTGTTGTCGTTGGCATACTGAATCAACTTCTGCTCTGTATCGGGTGCGATGGCACTGCGAAGGTTGCCTTGGCCGTCGGCGACCGGAGCCATGAAGAGCAAGTCGAGGATGCTGGCCATGCCGGCAGCCTTGATGGCGCGGGACGTCGCCAGGTTGCCGGTATATCCGACATTGACCTTGAGTTCTGAGGTGGCAAGCTCGGCAGGGCTGGAATAGACCTCACCGACCAGTTTTTCCTTGACGGGAGCCGGCGCGGGCGTCGTCATTTCCGATGATCCGCCGCCACCGCACCCGGCAAGACAGAGAATGGACAGCATCACCACGAGAAGCTTCTTCATGGTTCCGCGTACATCCGATAAATTGAGCAACTGCGCCATAGCCGGCGAATAATACCAACTACGCACAATGCAGGGGAATATCCCGTTTCAGGCCGCGATCATGCCCTGGCGTATGGCGTACTTGGTCAACTCGGCTACACAGTGCAAATCCAGTTTGCGCATGAGGTTGCGACGGTGAACCATGACAGTAGCGGTGGCGATATGCAATCGATGACCAATTTCAGATGAGGTGATTCCATCTGCCAGCAACTCCAGCACAGCGGTTTCCCGCTCGGTGAGTACCTGTTGGATCAACTCGTTGTTCTTGCCGGTAATCTCCAACGCCATGCGCTCCGCCACCCCGGGATCGATATAGCAACCACCGGCCGCCACCTTGCGTACCGCGGCGAGGAGCCGGTCCGGATCACTGTCCTTGGTCAGATATCCGTCGGCACCGGCCTGGATGGCCCGTTTCACGATCTGAGGTTCATCGTGCATCGACAGTACGAGGATAGGCTGTC
>JBAYJH010000297.1:0-6066 GCA_041665185.1 Sterolibacterium sp. | reverse complement strand
TCCAGTGGCTTGACCACCGGGAAGCCATGGTCGTAGCCCTGGTTCGGGTTGATCATCACCGCGCTGACATTCGCGCCGGCGTGCTTCAGGTCGTATTTGGTGGTCGCCGTGTAATTGTCGTACACGACCTGATCGCCGCGCCAGTTGGCGAAGTCGGTGCTGGCCTTGACCAGCAGCGCCTTCTTGCCGGTCAGCAGCGTGCCCAGCCGTCCGTCGCCGGGAATCGTGACGACAGTGCCATCCGCATTCGGCGTCGGCTTGACGACATTCAGCGGCGAGACGTTGAACTTGTGCGAGTAGTACAGCGACTCGGGCATGTACTGGATGTTGAAGCCGTCATACAGCGAATTGGTGTAAGCCGGCATACTTGCAAAGGTAGAATCGGTGACCGCGGCGGGCGTGAACGCCTTGCTCAGGTCGTATTTCAGGATGTCGTTGTAGACCACGATGTCCCAGGTGTTCGCGACGTTGGTGAAAGTGCGCTGCTCGCCCTGCCATGAGCGTTGCTGGAATTCGGCGCCGATGGTGCCGTTGGTGTCGTTGCTCACCTTGAGCCAATCGCCATTGGCCCATACTTGGCCGGTCGAATCGGTGCCGGCCTGCGCAGCGTTGAAGCTGACCCTGATACCGCGCGTGCCGATGCCGGTCAGGCTGACGATATTGGCGTAGCGTCCAGGGTTGGCGATCACCATTTCCAGCGCGGTGCCAAAGCCCATCGAATAGCCGACCAGCGTCACCCCCGAGGTCGGGAAGCTGGTGATCCGGTTCATCACCTTTTCAAAATCCGCGGCGAAATCCTTCAGCGAGGTGATCTTTTTGTTGTAACTCGACCTGCCGCTGCCGCGATAGTCGAACGTGTACACCGTATAGCCGTCGTTGAGCGCATCGATCGACCGGAAGAAACCCATCATCCCATCGAAGGCGGCGCCCGAGGTATTGTTGCCGGGGACCAGCACGATGGTTTGCGGGCCGTGTCCGACCTTGCGCACGTAAATGCTTTCCCCCGGATCGCCCGGCAGCACGCCATCGATGACTATTGCACCCTCGCCGATGGTGGCGATGGCCTCGGCGTTGGTGCCATTGGTTCCGTTGGTTCCATTGGTTCCGGCCGGTCCCTGCGGGCCAGTCGAACCGCCGCCGCAGCCGCCGACCAGCAGCGCCAGCGTCAGCAACAGCAGTGACAGATGATTTTTTCTTGCTTTCATTTTGGGTTTCCTTGTCGATTGATCGTCCATGCCCGCGCCGATCCGGTGCGCGCCTCGCGTCAGGACGCGAGAATCAGCTTTTCCCGGCCAGAACTTAGGCCAATAAGTCGTTGCGGAATCCGGGACTGCGCTATCGGACTCGCACCGATTGCGAACTGTAGGACTGCGGGGAGGAAGCGGGAATCACCCAAATGTACTATTTGCCCGGAGCAGGGCAGGCGGTCGGTGCGGGGATCTGCTATCGAGAATTACGACTCGCGATGACGCGCGTTCGCCAGCGACGTGGAAAGCAAGGCCTTGTCGCTGATCCCGAGTTTTTGATACACGCGCGCCAGTTGGGCATGCACGGTGTTGGGCGAGACACCGAGCGTCGAGGCGATTTCCTTGTAGCTGCGGCCGGTGGCGAAATATTCGGCGACCTGCGTCTCTCGCGGACTCAGCCGGCTGCCCGCCTTTTTCGCGTGTGCTTCGCACAACACAAAGTCGCCGCGGCGCGAAAACATGATCTCCAGCTCGCGGCCGACGAAGGGTTTGCCGGCTTGCATCGCCAGCACGACGGCGGCCGGCAACTGCGTCGGGGTCAGGTCGCGCCAGGCATTGCGAAGCAGGCTCAGGAATGCAGGGTCGGCGATTTCGAAGGTGCCGGAACGGTTGACCAGGGCGAGCGAACGCCGCTCGTCCGACAGCGCGTGCAAATCGAGCGCGCGCGAGCGGTTCAGCTCCAGCGCACACAGCACATGATCCCAGGCTGCGGCAAGGCGCTTCGATTCATGGCTGTCAAATCCTTTCCGGGTGCCGCGATACAGGACGATCCAGCGCAAGCGACTGCGATCACCGGCTTGTTCGCCGAGCAGCAGCAGATGCCGCAGGTCGTGGCTGCTGGAAAACTTTGCGACCGGCTGGAATTCCCTGCCGGTGTACGCGGCCTGGGTATCGACGTTCAGGATCATTCCGGGCGTCTGCATGAAGCGTCGCGTGGTGGGATCGGTATCCGAGACCTGCTGGTAATCGTGCAGGATCGCGGGATCGCGATTGTAGATTGCGGAGCTGCCGATCTTCAGCGAGTTCGCGCCCGATTCGCCGAAGCCGAACACCGCGCCGTCGAAAGCGATCCAGTCGCGCAACTGGGCCAGCACGCGCTGCGGGAATTCTTCAACCGATGCGCTGGTTGCCAGCCGGTACAGGCGGGACAGTTCGCGGACGAATGCGTCCATGCGTACCTTCCAGATGAGGAAAATCGTGAATTATTCTATCTCAACCAACTGGAGCCGGTGTGGTGGCGGGCGGACCCTCTGGGGCAATGATCCTTCGCCGCTCCCTGGTATGGCTCTTGCGATGGCATCCGCAAACGAACGTTTCGGACCCGGAGGATTATCCAATGCAGGTTACATCGATGCTTGCTTCAAGCAGTGCGGCGAGAACTGTTTCTGCCGGCGGCAAATCTTACGTGTCCGTTGCCACTTCCGGTGGATCGGTAGAGACCATCGACACCGTAAGCATTTCCCCGGCAGCACGGGCGGCGTTCGCGGTATCGGCGGCCAGCGCGCCTTGTTCCGCCGAGGCAGGCAGCGACAGCGCGGTAGCCGCCAGCCTGGCCGAGATCAAAGGCAAAGGCGGCGTGATGGACAGAAACCAGGAAGAGTGGGACTACTTGTTCGCCAACGACACGGAACTCGTCCGGATCACCGCGAAGGGGAACCAAGACCCCGGCAGCCTCACCTCGGCCGAGCTCGAGTACGAGCAGGTTGCCAGGGGATGCATCGATACCATGGCGAATCTCAGCCCGGCAGAGAATGCTTTATATGACAAAGCCGCCGCCAGTGGCGACCGCCAGGCGGCAGCGGGCATCGGCCAAATCGCCTTCATCCGGACCATGGGGCACACCGCCGGCGGAGCCAATGGAACCACCTACGACCCGGTCAACACGGAAATTACCCCCGAGAACATCGAAAAATACTTCAGCCACTCGATCGTCGATCCCAGCGGCAAGGCGCAGGCTCGGTGCCAGGCATTGGCTGAGTACTTGCGGAGCCATCCGGCAGCTCGTTAGCAGCGCCCGGCGACCATCGGCTCATTCGCGGCATGGCCCCGTCGCTCATTGTCGCCGGGCAGGTCGATCCATAAATACGCATATCCGCATATCCAGATGCTACAGACTTTGCCGTCCGCGCGAATTCGGACTATCCCCCATCGCAATTGCGCACACACCCGCGATTGCGTTTGACCCGAGCCCCCTGGCCATCGGATAATCGCGCGAATACAAGGGGGAAAGAATGAGGAGGCTTGGGTTCTTGTCGGTTGGTTTGCTTGCCATGCTCGTCGTTGCCTGTGGCGATTCCAGCAAACCTTCCATCGTCAGTGTCACCAACGATACTTCGAGCGCGAAAACCGTGCCGGACAAGCCGGCCGCCGTCAGGGTGGCGTTCGTCATGAAATCGCTGACCAATCCGTTCTTCGTGGAAATGGCCAAAGGGGCGCGCACCGCCCAGCAGGAAACGGGCATAGACTTGCAGATCAAGACGGCCACGCCGGAGACATCGGCCGAACAGCAAATCAGGATCATCGAGGGCCAGATCGCCGCCCGCGTCGACGCGATCGTCATTTCACCCGTGGATATCAAGCAACTGGTACCGGCGCTCAAGCGGGCACAGGATGCGGGAATCAAGATCGTCAACATCGATGAGCGCCTGCATCCCGAAACCGTCGCGGCGAATCGCATGAAACCGGTGCCGTTCGTGGGTGTCGATAGCGAGCAGGCGGCATATCTGGCGGCCAGATTCATCGCCGAACAGATCAAGCAGCCGACCGAGGCGGCAATCATCGAAGGTATACCCGGCACCTACACTTCCATGGATCGCAAGCGCGGTGTCCAGCGGGCGTTTGCCGAGAACAGAAAATTGCGGGTAGTGGCGACCGGCGCGGCCAACTGGAAAGCCGAGGAAGCCTATGAAGTCGCCAGGGACCTGTTCAAGTCCCATCCCAAGATCGGCGTGGTGTATTGCGCCAACGACACGATGGCCATCGGCCTCATCAAATATCTTCAGGAAAGCGGCAGGGCCAAGGTGCTGGTCGGCGGCTTCGATGCGCTGGATCAGGCCAGGGACGCCGTACGCGCCGGCCAGTTGGCGGCGACGGTCGATCAGCGGGCGGACCGGCAGGGCTACCTGGGCGTCATCAACGCGATCAAGTTGATTCGTGGCGAGGCGGTGCCGGATGCGGTGTTGATCGACACCGCGCTGGTGACTGCCGGCACCTTGAAGTAGACCCGCCCGGCGTCACCGGCATGAAGTTCCCGAAATTCGAGGCAGGCATTGCCTTCAAACTGACCGCCTTCATGCTGGCGATCAGCGTGCTCCCGCTGCTGATTTTTCAGGTCGTGTCGTATCGCACGACGCTGCAAGCCGTCATCGACGACGCGACTCATCACCACCTGCAACTGCTCGGCAATCAGCGCGACTACCTGCGGCTACAGACGGATCAGATCGATTCCTTATCCGAGAATCCGGCATGGGCGGGTGAACTTTCCAGGTTACATTCCTCCGACGAAGCCGGCGGCGGCTTCCGTTCAGGTTATGACGATCTTGCGGCGAGAATGCGCATCGGCCACCTGGTCAGCGGCTATAGCGGCCTAAGCGGCCTTGAATCGATCGATTTGTATACCGCCAAGGGTGTGCGCTATCACATCGGCGAAGCCGATGGCGGACCCGATGAGCGGGGTGGCCTGCAAGACCGCTATTTGGCGCGAACCCTCGCAGCGCAAGGCCGGATCGTCTGGTACGGAATCGACGACGACGCCAAGCCAGCTACAAACGGGCGCAAGGCGATCGTTGTGGCACGATCGATCTCCCGGGTCGGCGCCAGCGGTTCGAAAACGGAAACCGTCGGCATGCTGTTGATGAACTACTCGACCGAATACCTGCATGACCATTTCAACGCGCTCGACCTCGGCTCCGGCGCCTACCTGCTGTTGGTCGACGCGCGGCAGCGGCTGTTGTTTCATCCGGATAGCCAGCTGATCGGCCAGCCAATCGCCGCCGCCCTCGGCCAACTGTTGCAGGGGCCGTCGGGGTCGATTGCGATTCGGCTCGGCGACGAAGACGTGCTGCTGAGCTATCTTCAGATTCCCGACAAGCAGTGGTACCTGTTGAGCGTGGTGCCGCAAGCCACATTGACTGCACCGATGCGGAACATCCAGCGCTCCGGCGTCGCCTTGCTGTTCGCCAACCTGTTGCTGATCGGGCTGTTCATCCGCATGTATACCCGGCAAGTCGTGGAACCGATACGTGCCGTCACCCAGGGCTTCAGGGATTTTCAGGCCAATCGGCTGGATCCCGACTGGCGGCTGCCGAAATCCAAGGCCTGGGTGCAAATCGGCGAATTAATGAGCTGGTTCAATTCCTTCCTCGACAGCATGCAGGTGCGCCGGCGAGCGGAGGAGGACCTGCGCATCGCCGCTACCGCCTTCGACTCCCAGGAAGGCATGGTGGTCACGGACCGCAGCAACGTGATCCTGAGGGTCAACCAGGCCTTCTCCAGAATCACCGGTTACTCCCCCGATCAGGCTGTCGGCCGGAAGATGAATTTGCTCAAGTCGAGTCGCCATGACGCGGACTTTTATGCCGCGGTATGGCGCAGCATCGTCAGCCATGGCGCGTGGCACGGCGAAATATGGAATCGAACCAGAAATGGCGAGGAACATCCCCATTGGCTGACTATTTCCGCGGTCAAGGACAGCAGCGGCGTGGTGACCCATTATGTCGGCACCTATACGGACATCACCGAGAGCAAGCGCGCCGAAGCAGAGATCCTGGCCACGAAAAACCGGCTTCAAGCGATATTCGACGCCATTCCCGACCTGCTG
>JBAYJH010000296.1:0-6072 GCA_041665185.1 Sterolibacterium sp. | reverse complement strand
TGCTGCTGAACAAATGCGATCTGCTGCCCTACCTGATTTTTGATGCCGATCTGGCCGTGGCCAATGCGCGCCGCGTGAATCCGAACATCCGGGTGATCCGCACCTCGGCCACCAGCGGCGAGGGCATGGATGAGTGGCTGGCGTGGATCACGCGCGGCGCCGCGGCGGCGCGGGAGGCTGGAAAGCGCTGAAAGTGATCGCGCAGCGCATCCGTGTGACCGGCGTGGTCCAGGGCGTGGGTTTCCGGCCCTTCGTCTGGCGACTGGCACACGAACTGGCGCTGAGCGGCTGGGTGAGAAATGACGCCGAGGGTGTCGACATCCTCGTCGAAGGCTCGGCGGAAAATCTCGATTTGGTGCTGCGCCGGCTACGCGACGAAGCTCCGCCATTGGCGCGTGTCGATTCAGTTGATGCACAGATGACTGAACCTGACGGGGGCGATGGCTTCGTCATTCTGGATAGCCTGCCCGGCAAGGTCAGCACCGCCATCGGTCACGACACGGGTACTTGTGCCGCCTGCCTGGACGAGCTATTCGGTGCTGCCGGCAGGCGCTGGCGGCATGCCTTCATCACTTGCACCCACTGCGGGCCGCGCTATACGGTTACCCGCCGTCTGCCCTATGACCGGCCGCAGACCACGCTGGCGCCGTTTCCCCTGTGCGCCGCCTGCGCGCGAGAGTACGCCGATCCGGGTGATCGGCGCTTCCACGCCGAAACGACTTGCTGCCCGCAGTGTGGGCCTCGCCTCGCCTTGCTCGATGCACCGGGCGGCACTAGCGAGATGGACGACCCCATTGCGGCCACGCTCGAACGCCTGCGGCACGGCGAGATTGTCGCCATCAAGGGACTCGGCGGCTTTCATCTGGTCTGCGACGCGCGCAATGCGGCGGCAGTCGCCCGCCTGCGGGAGCGCAAGGCGCGTGAGGAAAAACCTTTTGCGGTGCTGCTGGCGAACGCCGCATCGGCGGTCGAGTTTGTCGACCTGACCGACGAAGAAACCGCCTTACTCGAATCCCCAGAACGTCCGATCGTGCTGACGAGAAAGCGCGCCGAAACGGAGGCCGCGCTGGCCGGTTGTGCGCCTGGCCTGGCCTGGCTGGGCGTGATGCTGCCGGCCACGCCGATCCAGTTCCTGCTGTTCCATGAGGCTGCGGCAAGTCCGCCGGGCGTCGCCTGGCTGTCATTAGCCCAGCCCCTGGCCCTGGTGTGCACCTCCGCCAACCCCGGCGGCGAGCCGCTGGTCACAGACAATGCCGAAGCCATCGAGCGGCTGGCCGGCATCGCCGATGCTTTCCTGCTGCATGATCGCGACATCGCAGTGCGGTGCGACGACTCGGTGCTGCGCGTGACGGCGAGCGGCAGCCAGTTCATCCGCCGCTCCCGAGGCTATACGCCGCGCGCCGTCCGCCTGGCCCGTTCCGGCCCCAGCGTGTTCGCCGCCGGCGCCTGGTTCAAGAACACCATCTGCGTCACGCGCGGCGACGAGGCTTTCGTCTCGCAACATATCGGCGATCTGGACAATGCCGCGACCTGCGCCTTCTTCGACGAAACGCTGGCGCACCTGCTCGACATCCTCGACGTGGAGCCGCAGGTCGTCGCGCACGACCTGCATCCGGACTTCTACAGCAGCCGTTGCGCCATCGAATTCGCCGCGCGCCACGACCTGCCCGTCATAGCGGTGCAGCACCATCATGCCCACATCGCGGCGCTGCTCGCCGAGCATCGTTGCGCCGAACCGGTAATCGGGCTGGCGCTGGATGGCGTGGGCCTGGGTGGCGACGGTGCCGCCTGGGGCGGCGAACTGCTGCGCGTCGACGGTGCGCGCTTCACGCGGCTCGGCCACCTACAGCCGCTGCTTATGCCGGGCGGCGACCGCGCGGCGCGCGAGCCGTGGCGCATGGCCGCGGCGGCACTGCATGCGCTCGGCCGCGACGCGGAAATCCTGAAGCGTTTTGCGGCGCAGCCGGCCGCGGCCACGCTGGCGCAGATGCTGGCGCGCGGAGTAAATTCACCGCCGACTTCAAGCATGGGACGTGCTTTCGATGCCGCCGCGGGGCTGCTCGGGGTGCGGGCAGTGGCCGCGTTCGAGGGGCAGGCGGCGATGCTGCTGGAAGGTTTGGCGGCAACTTACGGCAATGCCGTGGCGCTCCCCGACGCTTACCACATCGGCAGCGACGGCACGCTGGACCTGCTGCCGCTCTACCGCATGCTGGCGGAATGTTCCGATGCCGCTTACGGCGCCGCCGTATTCCATGCCACCCTGGCGGCGGCACTGGCCGACTGGGCGGAAAATGCCGCGCGTGCGCAAGGACTCAAGACGGTCGCCTGCGGCGGCGGCTGCTTCCTGAACCACATCCTGAGCGGCAAACTGGCTACACTATTGGCTCGACGCGGCCTGCGCATCCTCATGGCGCTAAAGTTGCCGCCCAACGATGGCGGCCTCAGCCTGGGTCAGGCGTGGATTGCCCTGCAAGGAGAATAGCAAATGTGTCTGGCATTGCCGGCCCAAGTGGTCGAAATCAGCGGGAACGACCTCGGTGTGGTCGATCTTGGCGGCGTCAGGAAGGAAGTTTCCCTCGCCCTCATCGATGATGTCGCCATCGGCGATTATGTGATCATCCATGTCGGGTACGCACTGACCAAACTCGACCCGGAAGAGGCGGCGAAGACGCTGGCCTTGTTCGAGGAAATGGGTACGGTGGAGACGCAACTCCAATGAAATACGTCGACGAGTTCCGCGACGGCGAAGTGGCGAAAGGCCTGGCGACCGCTATCGCTGCCGAGGCGAAACCGTCGCGCAATTACAGCTTCATGGAGTTCTGCGGCGGCCATACCCATGCCATCTCGCGCTATGGCGTGACCGACCTGCTGCCGGCCAATGTGCGCATGATCCACGGCCCCGGCTGCCCGGTGTGCGTATTGCCGATCGGCCGCATCGATCTGGCGATCCGCCTCGCCCTGGACCGCGGGGTGATCCTGGCAACTTACGGCGACACGCTAAGGGTGCCGGCTTCCGGCGGGCTGTCACTGCTCAAGGCCAAGGCACGGGGAGGCGACATCCGCATGGTGTATTCGACGGCGGATGCATTGAAGATTGCCCGTGAAAATCCGCAACGCGAAGTGGTGTTCCTCGCCATCGGCTTCGAGACCACCACGCCGCCCACCGCGCTGACGATCCGCCAGGCCAGCCAAGAAGGGTTGAAGAATTTCAGCGTGCTGTGCAATCACGTGCTGACCCCTTCGGCCATCACCCACATCCTCGAGTCGCCGGAAGTACGCCAGTACGGCACCGTGCCGCTCGACGGCTTCATCGGCCCGGCCCACGTCAGCACGGTGATCGGCAGCCGGCCCTACGAGCATTTCGCCGAGGAGTACAGGAAGCCGGTAGTGATCGCCGGCTTCGAGCCGCTCGACGTGATGCAGGCAATCCGCATGCTGGTGCGCCAGGTGAATGAGGGGCGCGCCGAAGTCGAGAACGAGTTCAGCAGGGCGGTGACGCGCGACGGCAATCTCAAGGCGCAGGCACTGGTCTCCGAAGTCTTCGAACTGCGCCGCAGCTTCGAATGGCGCGGCCTCGGAGAGGTGCCGTATTCGGCCTTGCAGATCCGTGCCGCTTTCGCGGAGTTCGACGCCGAACGCCGCTATGCGCTGACCTATGTGCCGGTACCGGACAACAAGGCCTGCGAATGCGGCGCCATTCTGCGCGGGGTGAAGAAGCCCCAGGACTGCAAGATATTCGGCACGGTGTGCACGCCGGAGAATCCGATGGGCTCGTGCATGGTCAGCTCGGAAGGCGCCTGCGCGGCGCATTACACTTACGGGCGCTACAAGGATTTCCCGCTGGAGGCGACGGCATGAGCGCCGCCCGCCGAGCCGCGCCCCGAAGGAAGTCCCCTTGGGGGACCTCAAGGAAGGCGCAGCCAGAGGCATGGAGCCGCGTAGCGGCGAACCGAAGTCACCCCTGCCCATGGGGCGGGGGCTGGGGGGTGGGGGGCCACCCATGAGCGCCGCCCGCAAGAATTACGTGCGTCCTCTCGATTTCAAGCAGGGCCGGGTGGACATGTCCCATGGCTCGGGTGGCCGCGCCATGGCGCAACTGATCGAGGAACTGTTCGCCGCCGCCTTCGCCAATGAGTATCTGGCACAGGGGAATGACGGTGCGCTGCTGCCGATGCCGGCTGGCCGCGTAGTGATGGCCACCGACGCCCACGTAGTCTCGCCGCTGTTCTTTCGCGGCGGCGACATCGGCTGCCTGTCCATTCACGGCACCATCAACGATGTCGCGGTGATGGGGGCGCAGCCGTTGTGGATAGCGGCAAGCTTCATCCTTGAGGAAGGCTACCCGCTGGCCGACTTGAAGCGCATCGTCGAGTCGATGGCCGCGGCGGCGCGCGAGGCCGGCGTGACAGTGGTGACGGGCGACACCAAGGTGGTCGAGCAAGGCAAGGCGGACGGCGTTTTCATCACCACCACCGGCATCGGTACGCTGCCCGAGGAGGGCATGCTGCTGTCGGGCGACCGGGCGCGGCCGGGCGATGCGATCCTGGTGTCGGGCACGCTGGGCGATCACGGCATGGCGATCATGAGCCAGCGCGAGAACCTGTCCTTCGACGCGCCCATCGTCTCCGATACCGCCGCGCTGCATGGCCTGATCGCGGCGCTGCTGGCAACCGGCGCCGACTTGCGCGTGCTGCGCGACCCGACACGCGGCGGGTTGGCCACCACGCTCAACGAGATCGCCCGCCAGTCGGGCGTCGGCATGCTGTTGTCGGAGGCCGCCATCCCGGTGAAGCCTGTGGTGGCGGCGGCCTGCGAATTTCTCGGCCTCGATCCGCTGTATGTGGCGAACGAAGGCAAGTTGGTGGCAATCTGCGCGTCGGCCGACGCAGAACGCCTGCTCGCGGCCATGCGCGCCCACCCGCTGGGAGGCGATGCCGCCATCATCGGCACGGTGCATGAGGATGCCCACCACTTCGTGCAGATGAAAACCAGCTTCGGCGGCCGGCGCATCGTCGACTGGCTCACCGGCGAGCAGTTGCCGAGAATCTGCTAGATCGTGCGTGTCCTGTTCCTCACCCACGCCTTCAACAGCCTGACTCAACGTTTGTACGCGGAGTTGAGTGGGCGCAACCACGAGGTGTCGATCGAATTCGACATCGCCGATATCGTGGCGGAGGAGGCAGTGGCGCAGTTCCAGCCCGATCTGATCGTCGCACCGTTTCTCAAGCGCGCGATTCCGGCATCGATCTGGAGCAGGTTGCCCTGCCTGGTCGTGCATCCGGGCATCGTCGGCGACCGCGGCCCTTCGGCGCTCGACTGGGCGATCCAGGAAGGCGAGGAGCGTTGGGGCGTGACAGTATTGCAGGCCGAGGCGGAAATGGACGCTGGGCCGGTGTGGGCGAGCGCCGAGTTTCCCCTGCGGCGCGGCAAGAAGGCCAGCGTGTATCGCAACGAAGTGACCGAAGCGGCCTGTCGCGCGATGGTGCAGGCGCTGGAGCGGATGCCCGAGTATCTGGCCGGACGCTGGGCGCCCAAGCGCCTCGTCGACGCAGCCGTCCCCGCACGCGGCCGCTTGCGGCCGTTGATGAAGCAGGCCGAACGCGCCATCGACTGGCGGCAGGACGACAGCGCCAGCGTGTTGCGCAAGATCGATGCCGGCGATGGTGTCCCCGGCGTCGCCGACCTGTGGTTCGGTGTTCCTTGCCATGTCTTCGATGCCTGGCCAGAAACGCGCCTGCGTGGGGTTCCTGGCGAGGTGATCGCGCGCCGCGAAACTGCCTTGCTGCGAGCCACCCGGGACGGTGCGGTGTGGGTCGGCCACGCCAGGCGCGCTGACGGCATCAAGCTGCCGGCCACACTCGCCTTCGCGACCGAGGCCGCCGCCGTGCCGGAAGTGCCTCTGGATGGATGGTGGGCACCGGATCACGCCACCTGGCAGGACATCCGCTATGAAGAGACAAATGACGTCGGCTTCCTGTATTTCGAGTTCTACAATGGCGCCATGGGCACGCGGCAATGCCAGCGCCTGCAAGCCGCCTTCGAATGGGCGCAAACCAGGCAGACGCGCGTCAT
>JBAYJH010000295.1:0-6077 GCA_041665185.1 Sterolibacterium sp. | reverse complement strand
TGTCGAAAAATTTTGGACGCTTGCTGTCGGGCTGGGCAACCCCCCGGCAACAGGATCAAGCAACGAAACCAAAATTCAGGGGATCGAAACATGACATGCGCCGAAGGGAAGTGGTCCGGATTTGCAGCCAACATGAATGTCCCGTTCGTGTTGGCTTTTTTGTTCTTGATGATGGGCAGCATGCCGGCCCTCGCCGCATTCGGCGTCTTGTCCAAGGACGACAAGGCCTGCCTCGAATGCCACGCCAAGAAAGGGTTCAGCAAGCCTCGGGGCGGCGGCGATTCCGTCTCGCTGTATGTAGCGGACAAACCCTTCTCCGAATCCGTCCACAACGACAACGGCTGCACCGACTGTCACACCGAACTCGACATAAAGAAACATGCCAAGGCCGACAACAAGAAGCTCGGCACACGGGAATACTCGATTGCCGCTGTTGCCGTCTGCCGCGACTGTCACAAGAAGAACGTCAAGCAGTACGATGACAGCCTGCATGCCGCACTGGTTCGCGAAGGTAATGACGAAGCGCCGATCTGCTCGGATTGCCACGACCCACACACGACCCGTGTCAACTCCGCGACCGGCCCAATGGACGATGTGGTGTGCCAGAACTGTCACGGCAAGATTTTCAAAGCTTATGCTTCAAGCGTACATGGTCAGGCGCGCCAAAAACAGGCCGGAAAACTTCCGGCCGACCAGCAGAAGGCGCCCATCTGCGCCGACTGCCACAGATCCCATGAGATAAAGGCGGCGGCGACGGGGGGCAGGATCAAAAATGCCTGCCTGGATTGCCATAAGGGCACCCTGATTTTGCACAAAGTCTGGCTACCGAACGCGGAGCGCCATTTCGACGCGGTTTCATGCCCGGCGTGTCATGTGGCGACAGCCAAACGGCGGGTAGACCTCAGGCTATACGACAGTATTGCGAACAAGGAGGTAACGGAGAAGAAAGGGGTGCCGCAGTTCGAGAGCCGTACCCGGGCGGCTGATGCCACGGGACGAGGACTCGACGCATTGGCCCTTCGGAGCCTCCTCAATGAATTTAACCGCGATGGCGCGGAGGGCCAGACGGTTTTGCGAGGACGGCTCGAGGTGAGTTCCGGCGTCGAGGCGCATCAATTGGTCGCCAGGTCGAGAGCGATCAAGGATTGCGACACTTGCCACCGTGAAGGCGCAGACGTTTTCCAGACCGTGACGATATCCATCGCCCGGCCGGACGGAAGGCCCATCCATCATGGGGCCCAGAAAGAGGTTCTGACATCCCCGATTTCGGTCGACTCGGTGCGGGGCTTTTACGCCATAGGCGGAACCAGAATCAAATTGCTTGATTACCTTTTCGTGATGGCATTGTTCGCCGGCATCGCCATACCGGCCGGACACATGACGCTCAAATGGCTGTTCAGGAGATATTTGAAGCAGTTGGAAACCGAACGAAGCTCACCGCAAGACGATACTGCTCAACACTAGGAGAGGCGAAGATGGAAAGGATATACGTTCACCCTCTGCCGGTCAGGATATGGCATTGGATCAATGCGTTGAGTTTCATACTGATGATACTTACGGGGATCCAGATCAGGTATATCGGCGTAGTCAATATTATGCCGTTCAAAGCCGCGGTCGATTGGCACAACTGGATCGGCTTTGTGTTGATCGCAAACTTCTTCATCTGGTTTCTGTTCTATTTATTTTCAGACAAGATTAAAGTCTACCATCCCGAACTGAGCCCCATGAAGCATTTCCGGGACAGCTTCCGCCAGATGAAGTATTACGGCTACGGGATATTCAAGGGGGATCCCAATCCGCACCACGTGAGCGTCTATCACAAATTCAACCCGATGCAGAGCATGACCTACCAGATCATCATGCTGCTCATCGTTCCCATCCAGTTCTTCACCGGGATTCTGCTCTGGGACGTCGAACGCTTTCAGGCATCGGTGAACTTCTTCGGCGGCGTCCGCGTGGTGGATACGGTGCATGTGCTGGCCTTCATTTTCTTCGTCGCCTTTATTTTCATACATCCGTATCTAGCCAGCCTCGGGCATACACCGACTGCTCACTTCAAGGCCATGTTCACGGGTTATGAGGAAATCGAGGACGAAGCGAGGCATTGACATCCAACCAACAGGACCAGGGACCGCACGGAGTTCGGACGAAGCGCCTCGATTGCGAATGGGCTCGAAGCAGAAGAGCTAGGGTTCTTCCGGCTCGATCCCGCGGAGTCGAATATCGTGCTTCTTCATCAGCGCCTGGAAGTTTGCGCGCAGCATTCCGGTTTCTTCGGCGCTGTTGGTGACGTTCCAGGCATTTCTCTTGAGCGCTTCGAGGACAAAAAGCTTCTCGATGTTTTCGACCGACTTTTCCCGCGCCGCCTTCTTGATCCGCTTCAACTCGTCGCTGGTCCTGGGAACCTCAAGGTCGAGGCGTGGCAACATGTCGATGATGTTGGTCAAGTGGGCCTGGCGTATTACCTTGTCGTTCGTCAGGATCATCGCCCGATGGACGGTGTTTTCGAGCTCCCGCACATTCCCCGGCCAGTCGTAGTTCACCAGGGCGCTCATCGCACCCTCGGAAAATTCGATCGACCCCTTCTCCAACTCCGTGCTGAATATCTTGAGGAAATGGAACGCCAGTGCCGGAATATCCTCCCTGCGCTCCCTGAGTGGCGGCAACTGAATGGGAAAGATGTTGATCCGGTAGAAGAGATCCTCACGAAACTTCCCGTCCGCCACCATCACTTTGAGATCCTTGTTGGTGGCCGCGATCAATCTGATGTTGGTGCTCTGGGTCCGGGTATCCCCGACCGCACGAAACTCCCGCTCCTGAATCACCCTGAGGAGCTTGGCCTGGGTAGACAAGGAGATATTCGACACTTCATCCAGGAACAGCGTGCCGCCGTCGGCAATTTCGAACATCCCGCGCTTGTTGGCAACGGCGCCGGTAAATGATCCTTTGGTATGGCCAAACAACTCGCTCTCCAGGAGCGTCTCGCTCAGCGAGTTGCAGTCGACCGCGACGAAAGTCTTTTCCTTGCGCAGGCTGTTGAAATGAATGGCGCGGGCAATCAACTCCTTGCCGGTGCCGCTCTCTCCGGTAATCAGCACCGTGCTGTTGGTCGGCGCGCACTTGGCGACCAAACTGAATACCTTCTGCATCGCCTGGCTGGTGCCGACGATGTTCTCGAAGCGGTATTTGGAACTTAATTCGCTCCTCAGGTTGAGGTTCTCCTGCAATAGCTGGCGCCTCTCTAGGGCACGCGTCACAACATGCTTGAGTTCATCTGGATCGAAGGGCTTGGGCAGATAGTCGAAGGCCCCCAACTTCATGGAACGCACCGCGGTTTCGATCTGGGAAAGGCCGGTCACCATGATCACGTCAATGTCCGGATGCGTTTCCTTTACGCGCTGCAACACTTCCAATCCGTCCATCTGCGGCATCATGATGTCCAGGATCAGCACGTCGAACGGCCCTCCCTCGATCTTCCTCAATGCCTCAAGGCCGCTTTGCGCCGATTCAACCTCGTAAGTCTCCGCTGCAAGAATGCGCAGGCAGCTCTTGACGACAATCTCCTCGTCATCAACGACCAGTATCCTGGCAGTCATTGTTTGCCCCCGACGCCTTGAATCGCCGCGTTCTTCGCCGGTTCCAGGGGCAGGAATACGTGAAAGGCAGACCCTTTTCCGACTTTGCTCTCCACTTCGATGGTTCCTCCGTGTGCCTTGACGATACCGTGACTGACCGACAAACCCAGACCGGTGCCTTTGCCGACTTCCTTGGTAGTGAAAAATGGATCGAATATCCGCTGCAGGTTTTTCTCGGAAATCCCGCAGCCGCTATCTGTGATCTCGATCTCGGCCATCGGCACCGCTTCATATCCGGTTTCCGAATTCGAAGATCTCATCACACGGCGGGTCCTGACGACAACGCTGCCGCCACCCTCGATCGAGTGCTGGGCGTTGACCAGCATGTTCAGGATCACCTGCTCGATCAGGTTCGCGTCTATCCAAATCGGCGCAAGGCTGTCGTCAAGGTCCGCGCTGAGATCTATATTGCTCAACGACGCCGGCTGCTTGACCATGCGGATGGTATTCTCGACGATCTTGTTGAGATCGGAGAAATTCATCTCGGGCTTCTTCTCACGAGCAAAATCCAGAAGCCGCCTGATGATCGCCGCACATCGCTTGGTCTCACGAATCACCAGATCAAGATCCTCGGCTTCCTGGCTTCCTTGTGGCATCTTCTCGCGCAGCAGATACGAGAAGGTCAGCACTCCCGTCAGGGGATTGTTGAGCTCGTGCGCAATGCCGGAGGCGAGCAATCCCACCGAAGCCAGCTTTTCGCTGCGTGCCGTTTCCGCTTCGGCGATGCGCAACTGCCTGGTCCTTTCTTCAACCTTTTGCTCCAGCGTATAAGCCCACTCCTGCAATTCCTTCTGGGAATCCTTCAAGGCCAGGGTCATGGCGTTGAAAGATTCCGCGACTTGGCCAAATTCATCCTTGCTTCTCACCGGAATCAGCTTATCCAGCTTTCCCGAGGAGAGTCTCTTGGCGCCATCCTCCAGATCCCGCAGGGGCCGATACACCAGGCGGCTGACGAATCCGCCGACCAACAGCGAGACCACCACGATGAACACCAACGAGAATCCAGCGATGATCACGCTGTGCCTCGTCAATGTCTTATCTATTTCATCGACCGAATAGACGATGTCCAACACGCCCAGCACCGGGTCGGACTTCTTGTGCTCGTGGCAGGCATCGTTGTAACAACTCGGTTCGTTGTGGAGTACCTCCATGCTGCCGACCATTCGCCGACCTTCGGCATCGAAGAATATCCGCGCCGTGGCCGTGGTCGGAACCACGCTACCAGGTGACAAATGGGGATAACAATTCAGGCAGCCATCGGCATTCCGATCCAGCATCTTTCCGACCTCGGGCGGGAAAGACGAGTAGATGATCTTCCCGTCTTTGCTCCAGACCCTGACCTTGGCGATATTGGCCTGCCTCCCCACGTCCTGAATGATCCGCTTTACATACTCGGGTTCATTTTGCAGCATCGCATAGCGGGTGCTCTTGGTGATGACTTCGGAAATGTTGGACAGATGCTCGACCGTCGCCATGCGCAGTTCATCCCGCTGATGCTCGACGACAAGGAAGGTAAAAATGAACATCGCCGCGGTCAGGGTCAGGGCCAGGTATAGGCCAACCTTGAACTTGAGTGGGCTCCAACGCTTGATCATTGGAACCGCGCGTCCGGGGTGGGGAGCGGTGGCCGCAAACATCGCCTGAAGCAATGAGGACTCAGCATCTTTGCCGGGCTTGAATAGCGCAGGCGATATTCATCATGACTGAACAGATTGCACATCGGCGGGTCTGTGTTGACAACGCACTTATTTCAAGGGAAATCGTTCTTGATCATGACATCGCCACGTCCGCGACTCATGATTTGCATCAAGAACACTGTTTATTTTGCCGCATCGTTATTTATATTATTGATTCGATGTGACAAAATAATTCAGCGTCACCTCCCTTTGCTGGGGAAAGCTGACACGACCGATCGGCCGTTCAGCGTTCCCGTTGTTGCATCCACTCAGGAAGCGGCGGCGAGCAGTTCGTCGATGTGCGTAAATTTCTCCCGCGGCCTGCCCTGTGGCGCTCCGCGCGCAATTTCAGCGGCGTTGATCTTCTGCCAGCCGGAAAAATCCACCACTCGCACAGCGCGTTCCGCGAGCAGGCGGTCCAGTTCCAACCCGCCTGGCTTGCAGGATTTCTCAGCCGAGGAAAGGTCCTGGATAATCAGTTCCGCCACCGCCAGGGAATCGGCTCGGTTAGCGGGAATGACCCCAACAGGACCTCGCCTGCACCAGCCCGCAGCGTAAACGCCGGATTCGACACGTCCATGCTGGCTGGTGACGATGCCGCGCGCGTCATCGAAGGGCAACCCCGCAAAAGGCCAGCAGCGATAGCCTATGGCACTGATCACTGTATCGGCAGAAATCTCCAGCGCTTCGCCGGTCGTTGTGGTGCGGCCGTTTTCGACTCTGGTCCGTTGCAGTTTCAGGCGGTTTGCGCGTACCTCGCCCAAGA
>JBAYJH010000294.1:0-6078 GCA_041665185.1 Sterolibacterium sp. | reverse complement strand
TAGAGCAGTTGGCGGGCCATGCGCAGTCCGTCGTTGATCCGGTAGCTGCCATCGAGCCGCGGGTCGTTGATCAGCCCTTTCCAGCCGACCGTGGTGCGCGGCTTCTCGAAATACACCCGCATCAGGACCAACAGGTCGTCGCTGTATCCCGGCAACGTCGCATGCAGCTTGCGCGCATATTCGAGCGCCGCGTCATGGTCGTGGATCGAGCAGGGCCCGATCACCACCAACAGGCGCTGGTCGGCGCCGTGCAGGATGCGGTGGATGGCCTGGCGGGCGGCGTAGGTGGTTTCGGCCGCGGCGTCGGTGACCGGGAATTCGCGCAGGATATGCGCGGGAGGCGCCAGTTCCTTGATCTCCTTGATGCGGACGTCGTCTACGATGGGTTTCATACGGAATATGCTGTACGCGTTTGGGGCGCGACATTCTGCGGCAAAACCACGATTCTAACGCAAAGCGGCGTCAGCCCGCCGCCGTGGCGGGCCTGAATGCAAGCCCTTGGCACTCACGGCCGAACGCCAGGCGCTTTCGCATTCCACCAGTTTGCCGCTGCCGCGGGCAACATAGCCCGGCTCGGCGGCCAGCAGCTGCCGCCAGGCCGGGCTGGCGAGGTATTTCAGCAGCACTTCCAGGGCCGAATAGGCCAGCGCTTCGCGCCGCGTCGCCAGGTAATAGTCTTCGCGCACCAGCGGAATGAAATCCAGACCGAAGCGCCGCGCCGCCGCCTCGACGCCCAGGCCGGCTTCCGCGGCACCGCTGGCGATGGTCGCCGCCACCGCGGCATGGGTGAATTCCTCGTTGGCATAACCGGCAATGTCGTGCGGCTGCAAGTGCTGGTCCGCCAGCAACAGATCGAACAGCAGGCGGGTGCCGGATCCGGATTGGCGGTTGACGAAGCGGATGCCGGAGCGGGTTAGGTCGGGCAAGGCCTTCAGTCCATGGGGATTGCCGGCGGCCAGCATCAACCCCTGGGAACGCTGGGCAAAGCGGATCAGCACATGGGCGCGTGGGTCGAGGTGAGCGCCATAGGTCTTCCACACCGCGACGCCCAGGCGCCCTTGCGGGCAATGAAACCCGGCAAGATCGCAGCGTCCGGCGGCCAGCGACGCCAGGCTCTCGCTGCTGCCGAGGACATGCAATTCCAGTTCGACGCCCAGCCCGCGCAGCGCCTCGGGAAGATGTGCCAGCAGCGGATCATGACTGGCATGCACGCTGAGGCGGTTTTGCCCGGCGCCCATGAATGGCGTCAAGTCCAGCCGCACCTCCTCCGTCGCGGCCGCCAATTGGGCGGCAAAGCGGCTCTTCAGGCGCGCATCGAGATGCACCAGACGCAAGCCCAACGGCGCCAGCGTGGAACCGCTGCCGCGCACCATATCGACCAGCGGTTGCTGGAGGCGCTCCTCCCAGGTACGCACCACGCCCCAGGCATGGCGATAGGAAAACCCGCAGTCGCGCGCCGCCTGGGCCACCGACCCGGTCTCGGCGATGCCCGCCAGCAGCGCCAGCAGCGTCCCTTCCTCGTTGCGGCGTACCTCGCCCAATGCCGACCAGCTCCACACCAGGCTGGGAAGTAATGCATATTCGTTCATATTTGATCCTTACGACGCGCAGGCTATATTGTGGCGCCGAACGTTTAGATTCGCCCATTTTGACTCATTATCGGATTCCAAGTTATGTCTGGATTGCCATATCCGGCGGTAATTCATGAATGACCTGCCCGCCAGCCTGACCACCGCCTTAGGCCTCGTCGCCGGACTCGACGCCAGGCTGCTGGATATCGTCGCCTTGAGCCTGCGCGTCAGCCTGTCGGCGGTGTTGCTCGCGGCGTTGCTGGCGTTGCCGCTGGGCGCGCAGTTGGCGGTCGGAAACTTTGCCGGGCGACGCACCCTGACGGTGATCGTCAATGGCCTGATGGGCCTGCCGGCGGTGGTGGTCGGCTTACTGGTGTATCTGCTGCTGTCGCGGGCCGGCCCGCTCGGCCCGCTCGGCTTGTTGTTTACGCCGACCGCCAT
Organism: Sterolibacterium sp.; assembly: GCA_041665185.1. Taxonomy (GTDB): domain Bacteria; phylum Pseudomonadota; class Gammaproteobacteria; order Burkholderiales; family Rhodocyclaceae; genus JACRAR01. Next base: position 4,066 of record JBAYJH010000294.1, on the reverse strand, counting down.
GGTGATTGCCCAGGCCATTCTGGTGGCGCCGCTGCTGACGGCGCTGACCCGCCAGACCGTCGAGGATGCCTGGCACGATTACCGGGAACAATTGCATTCGTTGGGCGCGACCACCCACCAAGCCACCGCGACCCTGCTCTGGGACACGCGCTATTCCCTGTTCACCGTGATGCTGGCCGGCTTCGGCCGGGCCATCGCCGAAGTCGGCGCGGTGATGATCGTCGGCGGCAATATCGACGGCGTCACCCGCGTCATGACCACCACCATCGCCCTAGAAACCAGCAAGGGCGACCTGCCGCTGGCCTTGGCGCTCGGCGTGATCCTGGTGGCGCTGGTGCTGGCCATCAACGCCCTGGCGTACGTCACTGGCGCCTGGGCGCAGCGCAAGCTCGGCTAGGCATGCATACCATCTTCCCCCTTAGCCTGAGCGGCGTCAGCTTCGCGCCCAACGATGTGCCGGTGCTGGCGGACATAGATCTGCGCATCGAAGGCGGCGCCCGTACCGTCATCCTCGGTCCCAACGGCGCCGGCAAGAGCGTGCTGATGCGGCTGATGCACGGCCTGTTGAAACCGACCAGCGGGCAGATCCGGTGGAATGCCGGCGAGTCGCGGCCGCGCGCCCAGTGCATGGTGTTCCAGCGTCCGGTGATGCTGCGCCGCTCGGCGCTGGCGAACGTCGCCTACGGGCTCAAGCTGGCGGGGGTTCCCCGCGTCCGGCGCAACATTCAGGCCCTCGCCGCGCTGGAACGGGTCGGTCTTGCCCATCTCGCCGCGCGACCGGCGCGCGTGCTTTCCGGCGGCGAACAACAGCGCGTCGCCCTGGCGCGGGCGTGGGCGCTGGAACCGCGCATCCTGTTCCTGGACGAACCGACCGCCAGCCTCGATCCGGCGGCGGTGCGCTCGGTGGAGCAGGTGATCGCCGACATCCATGCCGCCGGCACCAGCATCGTCATGACCACCCATAGCCTCGGCCAGGCAAGGCGCCTGGCCGACGAAATCATTTTCTTGCACGCCGGCCGGATTACCGAACGCACCCCGGCTGCTGAATTTTTCCCGCGTCCCCGCTCGATCGAAGCACAAACTTTTCTTGAAGGAGAATAACCGTGAGCCTTTTGTCCCGTTACCTGCTGTCCACCCTCGCCGGTCTGATCCTGGGCATTGGCCCGGTCTGGTCTGCGGACAGCTTCATTACCGTCGCCTCGACGACCTCCACGGAACAGTCGGGCCTGTTCGGCTATTTGCTGCCGCAGTTCGAAAAACCCAGCGGCATCCAGGTGCGCGTGGTGGCATTGGGCACCGGCCAGGCGCTGGATTTGGCGCGGCGCGGCGATGCCGACGTGGTGTTCGTACACGATCCGGCGGCCGAAGAGAAATTCATCGCGGAAGGCAACGGCGTGAAACGTCAGGAAGTGATGTACAACGACTTCGTACTGATCGGGCCGAAAGACGACCCGGCCAAGGTCGCCGGCGGCAATGATATCGCACTGGCGTTACGGAAGATCGAAGCGTCGAAAGCTGCCTTCGTCTCGCGCGGCGACAAGAGCGGCACCCATGCCGCCGAACTGCGCCTGTGGAAAATCGCCGGCATCGATCTCGCTGCCAACAAGGGTTCATGGTACCGGGACACCGGATCCGGCATGGGCCCGGCGCTCAACACCGCGGCTTCGATGAATGCCTACATCCTGGCCGACCGCGGAACCTGGCTGAACTTCAAGAACCGGCAGAATCTCGCCATCGTCGTCGAAGGCGACAAGCGCCTGTTCAATCAGTACGGCGTGATCCTGGTCAATCCGGCGAAACATCCGCATGTCAAACAGGCCGCGGGTCAGCAATTCATCGACTGGATACTCTCGGAAACCGGACAGAAAGCCATCGCCGACTACAAGATCGGCGGCGAGCAACTGTTCTTTCCCAATGCGAAAAGATGAAGCGCGCCTGACTCAGCCGAAGGACAACGCACCCGGATAAATATTCCCGTCCGGCATCAAACGCGCTATGCTCGCGCTGTTTGAACGACCGGACTCGCCGATGGACCAGACTGATCGCGTGCTGCTGGAACACAGCCAGTTGTTTTGCGACATCGATCTCGAAAGCGTCGCGTACCTGCTCGATGCCTGCCCGGAGACGTTGCTGGCGGAGGGAGACACCCTGCTCCAACAGGGAGCGCTGAACAAAACGCTGTATCTGGTCCTCGATGGACAATTGCGTGTCTACCTCGGCGGGCGCGAACTGCCTGAGCACACCCTGCTCAATCCCGGCGAGTGCGTCGGCGAAATGTCGGTAATCGATGGCAGACGTGCTTCAGCGCTGGTGATTGCGTCCCAGAATACCCGCCTGCTGGCGATCGATCACGAAGTGATGTGGTCGCTCATCGAGCTCTGTTACGGCATCGCCCGCAATCTGCTGGCCATCATGTCGGGGCGCATCCGCGTCAACAATCTCGCCTTGGTCAGTGCGCAGGCGAAAAGCCTGGAATTCGAGCGTGCCATCGCGGTCGACGCGCTGACCGGTTTGCACAACAAGCGCTGGGTCGCCGATACCTTCCCGCGCGTCATCAGCCGCTGCGAACGCGACGGCGCGGAGCTGTGCCTGCTGCTGGGCGGCCTCGACAGATTTCAGGACTTCAACGCCACTCACGGCCATCTGAACGGCGACAACCTGCTCCGCCTGCTGGCGCGCAAGTTATCGGACGGCCTGCGGCCGCAAGACCTGCTGGCGCGTCACGGGGTGGCGGATTTCGTCTTTCTGCTGCCGTCGACGGACCTGCCGGAAGCCCAGACCATCGCCGAACGCCTGCGCATCCTGGCGGCGGAAGCGCGGCTGCCGATCGATGGGGCCGCTTGCGGCCTGACCATGTCGCTGGGAGTCGCCGCGATGCAGTATGGCGACAAGCTGGAGGAGTTGCTCGCGCGCGCCGAAACTGCGCTGCGTCGTGCCAAGGACAGCGGTCGCAACCGCGTAGAGACAGGCGGCGTCTCCAGCGCCGACGCCGGCTAAGCCGTCCCCCCGACGGTCAGGCCATCGATTCTCAGCGTCGGCTGCCCCACGCCGACCGGCACGCTCTGCCCTTCCTTGCCGCAGGTGCCGACGCCCGGGTCGAGCGCCAGGTCGTTGCCGATCATGGTTACGCGCTGGAGCACATCCGGCCCATTGCCGATCAGGGTCGCGCCCTTCACCGGTGTGGTGATCCGGCCGTTCTCGATCAGATAAGCTTCGGCCGCCGAGAAGACGAATTTGCCGCTGGTGATGTCGACCTGGCCGCCGCCGAAGTTCGCCGCATACAGACCCTTCTTCACCGAGGCGATGATCTCCGCGGGATCCTTGTTCCCATTCAGCATATAGGTGTTGGTCATGCGCGGCAGCGGCAGATGCGCGAAGGATTCGCGGCGGCCGTTGCCGGTGGGCGCGACGCCCATCAGCCTGGCGTTCAGCGAGTCCTGTAGATAGCCGACCAGGATGCCGTCCTCGATCAAGGACGTGCGTTGGGTGGGATTGCCTTCGTCGTCGACCGACAGCGAGCCGCGCCGATCCGCTATGGTGCCGTCATCGACCACCGAGACCCCGCGCGCCGCCACACGCTGGCCGATGCGGCCGGCGAAGGCCGAACTGCCCTTGCGATTGAAGTCGCCTTCGAGGCCATGGCCGATCGCCTCATGCAACAGGATGCCGGGCCAGCCCGATCCCAATACCACCGTCATGGTGCCGGCGGGTGCGGGTTTGGCGGCGAGGTTGATGCTGGCCTGGTGCACCGCCCGCGCGGCGTAGTCACGCAACATGGCGTCGGTGAAATAAGCGTAGTCGCAGCGCCCGCCGCCCCCCGCGGCGCCTTGCTCGCGCCGGCCGTCCTGCTCCATGATGACGCTGAGGGAAACCCGCACCAGCGGCCTCACGTCGGCCATCATCCGGCCGTCGCTGCGCGCCACGAGGACCACTTCCCAGGTGCCCGCGAGGCTGGCCATGACTTCCACGACACGCTTGTCGATGGAGCGGGCGTAGCCCTCCAGACGCTCCAGCAGCCGGACCTTTTCCGCATCGGCGAGTGCCGCGATCGGGTCTAGGGCAGCAT
>JBAYJH010000293.1:0-6083 GCA_041665185.1 Sterolibacterium sp. | reverse complement strand
TCGGTATCTGCGGCAACGCCGCCTCGGTCGCCGCAGCGACCCCCTTCTTCTTGCGTGGCATACATGTTCCTTTCCTTCAACTTCGACATGTTATGCCTCACACACAAAATTTCAGACAGGCTCGAACCCAATTCCTGCCAATTCGTTAGCGGCCATTCGCGCCGTGTGAACTAATCACCCGATCTGGAATTCTCGAACGCCCGCGTTGGTCGACGAGCCGACCTCCACGCGGTGAGCCTCAAATGGTGTTCCTCACTTGGACTTGTTTCACGGAGGTTTCGATTTTCCCTATAGCCAGGAACGAGTCTTGGGGCAGTATTCGCTACGAATCTCAACTCTCGATTCGCGACAGTCAGGCGCCTGTCGGTTACGGTACACCCGCTGCATGCGCCTGCTGGTCGGCATGGTATGAAGATCGCACCATCGGCGCGCTGGCGACATGTGAGAAACCCAGCGCCTGCGCTTCGCTGGCGAAAAGTTCGAACACCTCGGGATGCACATAGCGCAACACCGGCAGGTGATGGCCGGACGGCGCCAGGTATTGGCCTATGGTCAGCATCTCGACGTCGTGGGCGCGCAGGTCGCGCATGACTTCGAGGATCTCCGCATCGGTTTCGCCTAAGCCCACCATCAGGCCGGACTTGGTGGTGACGCCGGGATTGCGCGCCTTGAAGGCTTTCAGCAGGGCCAGCGAATGCGCGTAGTCGGCGCCCGGCCTTGCTTGCGGGTAGAGGCGCGGGGCGGTTTCCAGATTGTGGTTCATCACGTCGGGGGGCGTTGCGCTGAGGATATCCAGGGCGATCTCCAGGCGGCCGCGGAAATCCGGCACCAGCACTTCGATGGTGGTGGTCGGCGAAAGCTCGCGCACCTGGGCGATGCAGTCGGCGAAATGCTGGGCGCCGCCGTCGCGCAGGTCGTCGCGGTCGACGCTGGTGATGACGACGTACTTGAGCTTGAGCGCGGCGATGGTCTGCGCCAGGTGTTCCGGCTCGTGCGGATCGGGGGGCAGCGGCTTGCCGTGGCCGACATCGCAGAAGGGGCAGCGGCGGGTGCATAGGTCGCCGAGGATCATGAAGGTCGCCGTGCCTTTGCCGAAACATTCGCCGATGTTGGGGCAGGAGGCTTCCTCGCAGACGGTGTGCAGCGCCTGGCTCCGCAGGATGCCCTTGACCTCGTTGAAGCGCGTGGCATCCGAGCCGGCCTTGACGCGGATCCAGGCGGGCTTTCTCAAGGTCTCGGCCGGCACGATCTTTATTGGGATGCGGGCAGTCTTGGCCGCGCCTTTCTGTTTAGTGTCGTGCTTAGTTTCGTGCTTGGTGTCGCTCATGACAGTTGTTCCTGAAGGTGTTCGAGCAGGCGCACGCCCACCTGGTCCAGGGTGGGACAGGCGGAGGCGCCGCAAAGTTCGCTGATCTGCGTCACCGGCATGCCGGCATAGCCGCAGGGATTGATCGCCGTATAGGGCGACAGGTCCATGGCGACGTTCAGGCTGAGGCCGTGGAAGCAGCAGCCGTTCTTGATGCGCAGGCCCAGGGCGGCGATCTTGGCGCCTGCCACATACACGCCGGGCGCGCCGGGCAGGCGCTCGGCGGGAATGGCATAGGCGGCGAGCAGGTCGATCAAGGCCTGCTCGATGCGCGTCACCAGCGCACGCACGCCGAGATTGCGGCGTCTCAGGTCGAGCAGCAGGTAGGCGACGAGCTGCCCCGGGCCGTGATAGGTGATCTGCCCTCCGCGGTCGATGTTTACCACCGGTACGCCGATGTCTTTGAGCAGATGTTCGGGCTTGCCCGCCAGGCCCAGGGTGAATACCGGCGGATGTTCGCACAGCCAGATCTCGTCCCGGGTATCCGCGGATCGTTCTGCGGTGAATTGCTGCATGGCGCGCCAGGTGGGTTCATAGTCCACCGTGCCGAGGTGGCGTACCGCCCAGGACGTGCTCACAACACCACTTTCACCATCGGATGCGTGCTCAGTTCGCGGTAGAGCGCGTCGAGTTGGGCTTTGGAAGTGGCGCGCACGGTGCAGGTCAGGCTCAGGTAAGTGCCCTTGCTGGAGGGGCGCATCTCCATGCGCGCCGCGTCGAAATCCGGCGCGTGGCGCAGCACCACGTCGAGTATCGCCTGGGCATAGCCGTCCTGCTTGGCGCCCATGATCTTGATGGGGAAGTCGCAGGGGAACTCGAGCAGGGTGTCTTCGGACACAGGGAGTCAATTCCCCTTGATGGCACGCTTGAACTGCTGATACCAGCCATGCATGCCGGCGAATACGGGGCCGGGTTTGCCCGTGCCGACGGGACGCCCGTCGAGGCTGACGATGGGCAGCACTTCCTTGGTCGAGGAGGTCATCCACAGCTCGTCGGCGCGGCGCACTTCCTCTTCCAGGATGTCGCGAACCTGATACTTGAGGCCGTGCGCCGCGGCGAGTTCGAGGATCACGTCGTAGGTGACGCCCGGCAGCATCAGGTGGTTCTTCGGCGGCGCCAGCAGCACGCCGTCCTTGACGACGAAGATGTTGGAGGCGGCGCCCTCGGTGAGGAAACCGTCGCGGAACAACAGGGTTTCGGCGCAGCCGGCCTCGACTGCCAACTGGCGCAGCAGGCAGTTGGCCAGCAGCGAGGTGGTCTTGAGGTCGCAGCGGTGCCAGCGGTTGTCGGCGGAGGAGACCGCGCCGATACCCTGCGCCGACTGCTCGGCCGGCGGGGTGTGCAGCGCTTCGGTCATGACGAATACCGTCGGCACGACCGTCTTGGGGAAGGCATGGTTGCGAATGCTGTCCGAGCCGCGGCTGATCTGTAGATAGACCTGCTGGTCGTCGCTGGACTCGGAGTCGACGATCTTGCCGATCAGCGCCGTCCATTCCGCGGTGGTAAGCGGATTGGCCAGGCGGATGCCGGCCAGGCTGCGCTCCAGGCGTTGCAGATGCTCGTCCAGGCGGAACGGGCGGCGCGCATACACTGGTATCACCTCATACACCCCGTCGCCGAAAAGAAAGCCGCGGTCCATCACCGGCACTTTCGCCTCCGCCAGGGGCATGAACTGGCCATTCAGATAAATCATGTTTGCTTCTCCGAAATCAAACCATACAGACTACTCGAACCACAGGCGCAGCGTGTCCCACGCCCGCCCGAAGATACCGGCCACCGGCACCGCTTCCAGGGCCACCAGCGGGTATTCGCCCCAGGGGCGCAGATCCTCGCCGGCGCCGAGGAACAGCTTGAGGGTGGCGACCGGCTGACCCAGGGCCACCGGGGCGACCAGCGGCTGCTTGCTGACCATCTGCACCTTGATCTGGCCGGCCTGGCCTTTCGGCACCGACACCGTGAAATCGCCGCCGAAACCGGCCGGGACGGTATTCAGAACGCCCTTGAACACCCGCAGTTGCGACACCGCCTGGTTGGCCTCGTAGAGCTTGACGCCGTCATAGAACTGGAAGCCGTAATTGAGCAGCTTCTGCGCTTCCTGGGCGCGCGCGCCGTCAGAGGCGGTGCCCAATACCACCGCCAGCAGGCGGCGCGAGCCGCGTTTGGCGGAGGCGATCAGGCAATAGCCGGCGCCTTCGGTGTGCCCGGTCTTGACCCCGTCGATCGCCGGGTCGAGCCACAGCAGGCGGTTGCGGTTCATCTGGGCGATGCCGTTGTAGCGGTATTCCTTGAGCGAATAGAGCGGGTAGAACTCCGGGAAGTCGGCTATCAGGGCGGCGGCCAGCAGCGCCAGGTCGTGCGCCGTCGAATAATGCTGGGGGTCGGGCAGGCCGGTGGAATTGCGGAACTGGGTGTTTTTCAGCCCGAGCCGCTGGGCCTCGCGGTTCATCGCCTGGACGAAGGCCTCCTCGGAGCCGGCGATGGCTTCCGCCAGGGCGATGCAGGCGTCGTTGCCGGATTGCACGATCATGCCGCGCAACAACTCATCCACCGTCACCGGCCGCTTCGGTTCGATGAACATGCGCGAACCCTGCGTCTTCCAGGCGCGTTCGGAGACGGGCACCGCCTGGTCCGGATTGAGCGTGCCCTGCTTCAGGGCGCTGAAGGACAGATAAGCCGTCATCAGCTTGGTCAAGGAGGCGGGTTCGATGCGTTCGTCGACGTTGGCGCCGGCCAGTTCCTGGCGCGAACCATAGTCCAGCAGCAGCCAGGAACGCGCCGCGACCGTCGGCGGCTGCGGGGCGGGCTGGGCCGCGGCGGCCAGGGAAAGCAGCAGCGTGAACAGCAGGGACAGCAGGTGAAATGGCTGAAGAAGGCGGCGCATGGGCGGAGCGTTACACGGCAGGACGGCGGAAGGCGTGAATTATAGGGGAGTCTGGATGCCGGGGGTGAATGCGCCGCCAGGGCAGGGAACGCGGTCATGCGGAGTGCTGCCCCGCCGTCCTTGTCGGTGGCAAAGTGCCCGGACCGGTGTCCGCTCTTGGGTCGAGGGTGCTGTGCTGTCGACGGTGCAGTGCTGGACAAAATGCATCGATTTGCGGCAAACTTGCAGCTATGTCCAAGAAAACACGCGCTCAAAAGACCCCTGCGCAGGAGCCGGAACCGCGCATTTTGGTGCTGCATGGCCCGAATTTGAACCTGCTCGGCAAGCGCGAGCCGGGAATTTATGGCCGGGATACCCTCGCCGAAATCCATTTGGCGATGGAAGCCCAGGGTCGGGCGGCCGGGGTACAGGTCGAGAGCTTCCAGAGCAATAGCGAAGGCGAACTGATCGACCGCATCCAGTCGGCGGCCAGCGAGGGCGTCCAGTTCATCATCATCAACCCCGCCGCGTATACGCATACCAGCGTCGCCATCCGCGATGCCTTGGCGGCGGTGGCGATACCCTTCATCGAGGTTCATCTGTCCAACATCCACGCGCGGGAATCCTTCCGCCATCACTCGTATTTTTCCGATATTGCCGTCGGGGTCATCTGCGGCCTGGGCAGCCAGGGCTATGAACTCGCCCTTGCCGCTGCCCTGGCGCGCATCCGCCCATCCTGACCAGATACGGCTACGCACCGCTGCGCAGCGTTGCGTGTAGAGCCGCCAATTGACTTGCCGGGAGTACCCATGGATCTGAGAAAACTCAAGAAGCTGATCGACCTTGTCCAGGAATCGGGCATTTCCGAACTGGAAGTGACGGAAGGCGAAGAGAAAGTCCGCATCGTCAAGAATGTGCCGGCACCCCCGGCAGCCACCTATATGATGAGCGCTCCTGCGGCCACCCAGCCCGTGCCGGCCGCCGCTCCGATGCTGGCGGCCGCCGCCGCCCCGGTCGTCGAAGAACAAGGGCATGCGGTCACGGCGCCCATGGTCGGCACCTTCTATCGGAGCGGATCGCCGGACGCCGCACCTTTCGTGGAGATTGGCCAGAGCGTCAAGGAAGGCGACACCCTGTGCATCATTGAAGCCATGAAGCTGATGAATGAAATCGAATCGGACGCCAGCGGGGTGATCAAGGCGATCCTCGTCGAAAGCGGCCAACCGGTCGAGTTCGGCCAGCCGATGTTCGTGATCGGCTGAATGAGCCATGTTTGAGAAGATCCTGATCGCCAATCGGGGGGACCAGCCGTCCTCGGGCGGCGCAGCGGCGCAGCCAAATTGCCCAATGGCCGCAGGCCATCAGGGCGATTGCACCGCGGGAGCACCCCATGTTTGAGAAAATCCTGATCGCAAACCGCGGTGAAATTGCTCTGCGCATCCAGCGCGCCTGCCGCGAACTTGGCGTCAAGACGGTGGTCGTGCATTCGACCGCCGACACCGAGGCGAAATACGTCAAACTGGCCGACGAGTCGGTGTGCATCGGCCCGCCGGCTTCATCCGCCAGCTACCTGAATATCCCGGCGATCATCTCGGCGGCCGAGGTCACCGACGCCGAGGCGATCCACCCGGGCTACGGTTTCCTGTCGGAGAACGCCGATTTTGCCGAGCGCGTCGAGAAGTCCGGCTTCGTCTTCATCGGACCGCAGCCCGAAACCATCCGCCTGATGGGCGACAAGGTGAGCGCCAAGGACGCCATGAAAGCCGCCGGCGTGCCCTGTGTACCGGGTTCCGAAGGCGCGTTGCCGGACGATCCCAAGGAAATCGTCAAGATTGCCCGTGCCGTCGGTTATCCGGT
>JBAYJH010000292.1:0-6131 GCA_041665185.1 Sterolibacterium sp. | reverse complement strand
CAATGCCAGCGTTTGCGAGCGCAACGCCAAGCACCGGCCTATCAACTGGCGCTTTACGATTCGCGATGCTCGTAGCAAGCTTCATCGGCTTTATCCCTCAACAGACGAATGACTGACTACTAGGATCTAACTCTGGACCGGAAACGTAACTACGTTTTCATTACCTTCTTGTGCCTCAATTCTTTGAGCCGCGCGATGAGGAAGGGGTACAAGTCGGGATGGTCGATTACATATGTCGCGTAGTCATTTCCCCTTATGCGACAAACAATGTAATTGTAGGCGTCCTTGAGGGTTTGCCGCGAGGATGCGACGGAAATGATCCCATTTAATGACTGCTGAGCATGAAAGCGCTGATTGTCAGGGACGTGCTTGAGGATATCGACGAGTACGTCACGCCAAGGGCGTTCGATGGCCACCGTTGGGATACTGTGATTCTGGGAGAAATACCACCAGCGATATCGGTTGTGGTCCAGGACCAGGGAGAACCACTTGTCGGCTAACTGGTCGTATTGCTTGAACCGTTCTTCACCATAAGGCGCCGCTGTAATTGTTCCAGGACTGCGATAGTACTGCGGGGGCGCTTGTGGGTTCCTCTCAACACAGAGAAATCCTGGCGGAAGACACTGCATCAGCTTAATCGTCGCCGCTTGAGGCGAAATCTTCGAGGTGAAAACTACTTCCTTTAGGGTTTCCGCTGGATCTTGGTGACTCTGGAAAACCTGCTCAACCCAACCGGTCGGCACCAGCAACTCCGAAGCAAAACGATTGGCTTCTCCCTCCTGCGAGTAGTATTCGGAATCTTCGCTAGGGGCGCTGTCAATATGGGAACAGATCGTGCCGACATGCCAGGGAATGAGCACATGCCCAAATTCATGGGCCAATGTAAATTTTTGACGTGTCGGTGGATTATCCGAGTTGATGATTACGTGCGGCCGCTGGTCCGGAGATTTGAGCTTGACCGATATGCCATCGGCGTTAAACGGGATCGGGGTGAATTCGATCGAGGCAAAGCGTAACACAAGCGATTTGAGGTCGCCGCCTGGCGGAAACCCTTCATCCCGTAGAACGAGCCGGGCCAGTGAAACTTCAGGCGGGCAGTCGCTCAAGCGGCCAGTCGATGGGTAGCCAGGAGCCAATCGTGAAGTTGCCGCGCTTCGCTGACGCTCGCTGCGCGAGCCGCCATTGGCTGATGTTCTGCCTCCAGGACGACGTCCTGAACTGACTTGCTTGTACGGTGAGCGATGACAACAAACGGCAACACTTCCGGACGCTCGACCCACAAGGCGTATTCTTCTTCCGTCATTCCCAGGAACTCGTGAAGCTCCTTGCCAACGCCGGCCCTGCCGTCGTGCCAGGCATCGATGTAATCGTCTATCTTTCGAAGATGGGCACGGCCCTTGACACAGGCGGTAATGAAATCGGTATCAAACATTCAATTGCCTCCCACGAATAGCGGGCTTCACAAACTCGCCCTCGGGATTCATTACCCCAAGATGCCTTCCACGCTTGTTGAATACTTCAACTTCTCCGTGCAGCGCGTCCCAAGTGTAGAACTGGTTTCCGGACGCATTCCGCCAGACTTTCTTATCGTCGATTACCTTCAGGTGCTGGCATCGATGCAGGAAGCAATGCGCTGGAATAGGAACGCCGCCCATGCGCGATTATCCTCCGAACCTGTTCATAGCTGAATTATGACGGATCCAAGGCTTTCCGCAATAGCCGGAAAGCGAACAAAAACCTCGGGCGGCGCGACGCTGCTTGAGGCGGAGCGCTTCTTGGATTCCGTCTTTGCCGACGCCATAGTCCCCGGCCATTTCGCTCGACGCGCCACGGCAGGCTCGAACCCACCGCCCAGTTTCGAACGCACATGCGCCATGCTGTCGCGGACCTTGGACAGTTACGCCGCGAAACGCAACCCCTGTCATACGGCCGCGCAACCGGCGCAGGAACTGCTTGACACCTAATCTTTTGCGAGTTTGAATGACGCCGGCGCAAGAACCAAACCACTAACAATGAACCGGGGGAGGCTACCGACGTGAAGAATCCATACTTTCGATTCGCAATGGGCGCGCTGGTCTTGATCGGTACCGCGTGCGCCGACGCCGAGACGGCCCGGGCAGCGGATTCCAGCTACACATTCACCACCTTCGCGGGTGTCGCCGGGACGGTGGTCAGCAGTGCCGACGGCACAGGCACGGCGGCCCAGTTCAGCGCCCCGCGCGGCGTGGCGGTGGACGGCGCGGGCAACGTCTACGTCGCCGACAGCACCAACCACGCCATACGCAAGATTGACTCCGCCGGGGTTGTCACCACGCTGGCCGGAACCGCCGGCAGCAACGGCAACCAGAACGGCACCGGCGCCGAGGCGCGCTTCAACGAACCTTTTGCGGTCGCCGTCGATAGCGCCGGCAACGTCTTCGTCGCGGACACCAGCAACAATGCCATCCGCAAGATTACGCCGGCCGGGGTCGTAACCACCCTCGCCGGCGGCAACGGCGCCGGCACCACCGACGGCACCGGCACGGCGGCCAAATTCCACGAACCGCGCGGCATCGCCATCGACAGTGCCGGCACACTGTATGTCGCCGACTACGAGAACCATATGGTGCGCAAAGTCACCTCGGAGGGCGTCGTCACCACCCTCGCCGGCGGCCCCGACATCAGTGGCTACGTGGATGGGCAGGGCACGACCGCACGGTTTACCTCACTGCAAGGCATTGCCGTCGACAGTAGCGGCAACGTATATGTCACCGAGGGCTTCAACAGGGACGTGCGCAAGATCAGTTCCACTGGTCTCGTCACCACGCTCGCCAGCGGCACCGGAAAGTTCGGCGAGCCGCGCGGTATCGCCGTCGACGCCAGTGGCAACCTGTATGTCGGCGACTATGCGTCTCACGTAATACGCAAGGTGACCTCCAGCGGAACTGTGACCGTCCATGCCGGTACCGCACCCACGCCGGGCACCACTGACGGAACCACCGCCACCGCGTTGTTCTATGGCCCTTCCGGTGTCGCCATCGACAGCAGCAACAATCTGTATGTCGCCGACACCCTCAACAACACGGTGCGCAAGATCAGTTCCAGCGGGACAGTCACCACCTTCGCCGGTCTGGCCGGGCGCACCAGCAGCGTCGATGGCAGCGCCACCGCGGCGCGCTTCGAGGACCCCTACGCGATTGCGGTCGACGGTTCGGGCAACCTTTATGTTGCCGATGCCACCGATAACAGCATCCGCAAGATCACCAGCGCCGGCGCGGTGAGTACCCTGGCTGGCCTGGGCGGCAGCTTCGGCAGCACCGACGACACCGGCACGGCGGCGCGCTTCAAGGGACCCCTCGGCATCGCCGCGGACAGCGCGGGCAACGTCTATGTCGCCGACACCGGCAATGCCACGGTACGCAAGATTACCGCGGCCGGGGTGGTCTCCACGCTGGCGGGCAGCGCCGGGCAGACCGGCAGCCTGGATGCCAGCGGGGCGGCGGCGCGCTTCATGAGTCCTTACGGTATTACCGTGGACAGTTCCGGCACGGTCTATGTGGTCGAGTCGACTGCCGCCGTCCGCAAGATCACCGCCGCCGGGGTGGTCACCACGCTTGCCGGCACTTCCGGCGCGAATGGATACACCGATGCAACCGGTGCCGCGGCCCGCTTCAGCGTGCCCTTCGACATCGCCGCCGACGGGTCCGGCAACCTTTATGTCAGCGACCACGGCAATCATGTCGTGCGAAAGATTACATCCGCCGGCGTGGTGACCACGCTGGCAGGGTCGGGCAGCCCGGGCAAGGTGGATGCCACTGGTGCCGCCGCCAGCTTCACGTTTCCCTCCGGCCTTGCAGCCGATAGCGCCGGCAGTGTCTATCTTGCCGATACCGATAATCAGGTGATCCGCAAGATCACCGCCGACGGCGTCGTCACGACCATTGGCGGCACCGGCAGCCTCGGTTCCGCCGATGGTGTCGGCACGGCGGCGAGCTTCTACAATCCGAAGGATGTCGCCGTCGACGCCAGTGGCAACCTGTATGTCGTCGATCGCGGCAACCACACGATACGCAAGGGCACGCTGGCTGCCTCACCGACCACCCAGACGATCACTTTCGGCACGGCACCCAGCATCACCGTCGGCACTACTGGAACGGTCACCGCTACCGCCACTTCAGGCCTGGCGGTGACGTTCACCAGCACCACCGCAAGCACGTGCAGCGTTTCCGGCAGCACCGTCACCGGAATAACTGCCGGCACCTGCATCATCGCCGCCGACCAGGCCGGAAACTCAAGTTATGCCGCCGCGGCCCCGGTCACCCAACAGATCACCATCGGCGCCGCTGCCGCCAGTCAGTCACACGCGTTGACCGTGACCATGGCTGGATCCGGCTACGGTGATATTTCGTCCAGCCCCTCCGGGATTTCCTGCTATGTGCCGATGCCGGGCGTTGCCTACCTGGTTGCGCCGGACTGTACGCAAAGTCTTGCCAGCGGCACCAGCGTGACCTTGACCGCCATCGCCACCTCGGGCTCGCGGTTTACCGGCTGGAGCGGGGCATGCACGGGCTCGTCCAGTACCTGCACCGTCGGCATGACCGAGGCGACGAACGTGACGGCCACCTTTGCCAATACCGGCACGACCTCCGACTGCGTCTTCAACTGGGCCGAAACCGCCTATCCGCAGTATTTCCCCACCGGGGCCTACTCGGCGACCGCCACACCTTACTACTACCGGTATTACGCGACCACGGCCACCTACCTCGCCATCTCTTCGCCCGACAATTCGCTCTGGGTGCTGGGACCGGTCACCGGCAACAGTCCCCTCAACATCGGGCCGCTGGCCACCTTTACGACCATGGCGGGATGCTCGTCCGGGCTGAGCGCCCCGAGCGGCGTTGCGCTGGCGGAGGTCGGCATGCAGACGGTCGGTTCCACCAGCTTCGCTTCCTCCAGCAAGCTGCTGATCAACTGGACCGCACCCAGCGGCTACACCATCGACCACTATGAGATCACCGCGACCGAGTCGCTGATGAATACCAGCGTCACGGTTACCGCCAGCGCGCCCGCCACCAGCGCGACGGTAACGCCGCTGAAGGCGTCCACGAGTTATTCCATCGTGGTCAAGGCTTGCAAGGACAGCGCCTGTGCCAGTTCCGGCAGCGCTGCGGCGGTGAGCGCCACCACCCCGGGCGAATATTGGCAGTTGCAGGGTACCGGCAATTCGGTATCCACCCTGACGTCCCCCGTCTCGGACGGCAACGCGCGCCTCTCCGCCACACGCTTTGGCCCCGAAGCGGGGGCGGCCGCCAATACGGTGCAGTTCTATTACGGACCACTGCGCGTGTCCGGACAGTCGATGGCGACCAGCGGTGTGGTCTCATCGTCCGACTCGGCCAGCTATCTGAGCGGGTTCACCAGCTATGCCAACACCAGCGGCGTTCGCTCCCCGACACCGACCGCGACCAGCGGCATCAAGGACATCATGACCGGGCAGGGCGTGCCGTTGTCGACAGCGATGGGGGCGAAGGTGCGGCTGTTCTTCGAGTCCAACGATGCCGACGGCAAGACCCGAATCTATTCCGTAGACAGCGCGGACGGTTATGTCGGGCGCGATTTCAATCTCGGTGCGGCGACCACTTGCAGTACCTCGGCGGACTATCTTTCAACGGGCAGTTGCCCGGCGACCGTGGTCATCGGCGTCCAGGGCGATACTGTCAACCCCACCAGCAAGATCAGCGCGGCGCGCCAGAACAAGATCGGCTGGCCGACGCTCACCGACTGGCGCTGGGATGGCGCCGTGGGAACGTTCATGGTCTACACCTTCGAAAACGTCGCCGGCTGCAATACGGCCAGCCACAATCATGCCTACGCAGTGTGGAACGGTACGAACTTCGTGACGCAGTTCGACAGCAGCGGCTGTCCGAAGATGTTCCGGGCGGCGCAAGCGGCGTTGCCGATGCATATCGGCGACGCGCGCTACAAGATGTATTTTGGCGACCCGAGCATTACCACCGGCAAGACCAGCGGTTCCACCCTGCCCTTCGTCGGCCCGAAGAAGCTCATCTATGCCGATGGCCGGAGCACGAGCGACGCCGGCATCGTCGACTACGAGGATTGGGAGGGCGTCAGCAACGCACGCGATATCGCGT
>JBAYJH010000291.1:0-6141 GCA_041665185.1 Sterolibacterium sp. | reverse complement strand
TATGCCCAATTCACGCGCCACCTCGGCGATGATAGGTGCTGCGCCGGTGCCGGTGCCGCCGCCCATGCCCGCGGTGATGAAGGCCATATGCGCGCCGCGCAGCATCTCGGCGATGCGCTCGCGCTCGCCCTGAGCCAGATCGCGGGCTTTGTCCGGTTTGCCGCCCGCTCCCAGACCAGGACCGAGTTGCAGCTTGTCTCCGGCAGAACTCTTCTTCAATGCCTGGGCATCGGTGTTGACGCAAATGAATTCCACACCCTGCACCCCTTCTCGAATCATGTGCTCGACGGCATTGCCGCCGGCACCGCCCACACCGATGACCTTGATCACGGTCTGGCTCGGGTCCTTATCTACGATTTCAAACATACTCGCCTCCTTCAAAAAACTGCCAATGAATAAATCTGCCGCATGGTGACGCTCAAAAATTCTTTCCGAACCAGGCCCGCATGCGCGCCAGGATCTGCCCGAAACTTTTCGGGCCCTGTACCTTGAGGCCGCGCTTGCGCTGCGCCATGCCTTCCTGGAGCAAGCCCATGGCCGTCGAGTAGCGTGGATTGCGCACCACTTCCTTGAGATTGCCGTCGTAATGGGGCATGCCCTGGTTGACGGTGTTGTGGAAAATTTCCTCGCCCAGTTGCACCATCCCCGGCATCGCCGAAGCGCCGCCGGTCAGCACCACGCCGGCGCGCAACAGGCGTTCGTAGCCGCTCTTGCGCAATTCGTCCTGAACCTTCTGGTAGATCTCCTCGACGCGGGGCTGGATCACCCCGGCCAGCGTCTGCCGCGACAGGCGCGACGACGGCCGATCGCCGACGCCGGGCACTTCGATCATCTCGTCGGGGTCGGCCAACTGCTGTAGGGCGACGCCGTAACGCAGCTTGATTTCCTCGGCATCCTGGGTGGAGGTGCGCAAGGCAATGGCGATGTCGTTGGTAATCTGGTCGCCGGCGATCGCGATCACAGCGGTGTGGCGGATCGCGCCCTGGGTGAACACCGCAATGTCGGTGGTGCCGCCGCCGATATCCACCAGGCAGACTCCCACATCGGTTTCGTCGTCGGTCAACACCGCATGACCCGAGGCGAGCGGTTGCAGCACCAGGTCGACCACTTCGAGGCCGCAGCGATGCACGCATTTGACGATGTTCTGCACCGAAGTGACGGCCCCGGTGACGATATGCACGCGCACTTCGAGGCGCTTGGCATCCATGCCTATCGGTTCCTTGACACCATCCTGGCCATCGACGATGAACTCCTGCACCAGGGTGTGCAGAATCTGGTCGTCGGCCGAGATCGGCGTGGCGTTGGCCGCCTCGATGGCGCGCTCGACGTCGATCCGGGTGACCTCCTTCTCGCGTACCACCGCCATGCCATTGGAATCCTTGCTCTTGATATGGCTGCCGGCGATACCGGTATACACCTCCCGAATCTTGCAGTCGGTCATCAACTCGACCTCCTGGATGGCGCGCGATATGGCGTTCACCGTGGCCTCGATATTGACCACCACGCCTTTTTTCAGGCCGCTCGATTCCTGGCTGCCGATGCCGAGTATCGACAACGCTCCTTCCGTCGTCAGTTCGGCGACGATCGCGACGATCTTCGAGGTGCCGATATCGAGACCGACGATCAGATCCTTGGATTCCTTGCTCATGTATTGCCTTTGCTGTTGCGATCGGTTTTCGGCGGGTCCTGCTGGGCGACGGACTCGCCGCGCCCCAGGCGCAACGCGAAGCCATTCGGATAGCGCATGTCGATGGTATTGATGGGTGCCTTGGCGCGCGCCCGGACTTCGGCATAAATGCCCGTGAAGCGTTGCAGCCTTTCCCGCAGCGGATGCTTGGCCTGGTCGCGGCCCAGTTCCAGGGTCAGCCCGTCGTCGAGCCGCAGTTGCCAGGCGAGCCGCGGCGACAGCGTGACTGTCCGCGAGGATCGTCCCAGCGTTGCCAGCGGCTCGGCAAACTCCCGGTAGCGCGCCAGCATCATGGCCGCGCTGCCTTCCGGCCCGCCGAACAGCGGCAAGGCGGAGTCGGAGTGGCCGTTCGATGGGGCAGCAGTGAATAACTCGCCGTGGCTGTTCACCAGCCGGAATTCACTTTCATTGCCGCGCCAGCGTGCCACGGCCACATGTTCTTCGATTGTCAGTTCGATGCCATCGGGCCAGCGCCGCCGCACCGATGCCTTGCGCACCCAGGGAAGCCTTGCAAAGGCGCCTCGAACATTATCGAGATTCACCGTGAAGAAGTTGCCCTCCAGCGAACTGTGAGCCGCATATTCGATCTGCGCCGGCGATACCTGTTCCAGCGAACTCGCCACCACCAGTTGCTTCAAAGGGAAGAATGGCAGCCGCACCACCGAAACGACCGCGGCGTAACCGAGAACCGCGGCGCACAGCAGTAGTAGCAGGTCGGCCGCCAGATTCAGCAGTTGCGGTTGATCCCATAGCCCTTCGGCGGCCTGCTGGCCTGCCGCTGATGCCGGGCGCCTGCGCCGGCCCGTCGGCTTCTTCTTGAAAGGGAAGGCGAACTTAGCCAAGCTGCGCCCCTTGCAGAATCCCCAGCACCAGATCCTCGAAGCTGATCCCCGCGGCGCGGGCCGCCATGGGCACCAGCGAATGCCCGGTCATGCCGGGCAGGGTGTTCATTTCCAGCAACGTGAAACTGCCGTCGGGCCGCAGGATCACGTCCGCGCGCCCCCAGCCGCGGCAGCCCAGCACCTCGAAGGCGCGCAGCGCTGCGGCATTGATTTCGGCCTCGACGGCGGGGCGGATGCCGGCCGGGCAGTGGTAGCGCACCACGTCGGTGAAATACTTGTTCTCGTAGTCGTACTTGCCTTCCGGCGCTTCGATGCGTACCAGCGGGAGAACCTTGTCGCCGAGTATCGCCGCCGTCAATTCCTCGCCAGCCACGAACTCCTCGGCAATCACCAGCGGATCGAGGCGCCGGGCCAGCTCGAAAGCCGGGCCCAGCTCGTTCGCCGTACGGACCTTGGTTACCCCGATCGACGATCCCTCGCGTGCCGGCTTGACAATCAGCGGCAGCCCGAGGTCGTCGATAACGCGTTTCAGATCGCTCTGCGGCGACAGCATCCGGTACTTCGGCGTCGGGATGCCGGCGGCCTGCCAGACCAGCTTGGTGCGCCACTTGTCCATGGCCAGGGCCGATGCCATGACGCCGCTGCCGGTGTAGGGGATTCCCAGCAGTTCAAGCGCGCCCTGGACGGTGCCGTCTTCGCCGAGCCGGCCGTGCAGGATGACGAAGACGCGCGCATAGCCTTCCTTGGCGATATTCCAGATCGGCTGGATCGAAGGGTCGACCGCATGGGCGTCGACGCCCTTGTCGCGCAACGCCTGGAGTACCGCCTTGCCCGAAATCAACGAGATTTCGCGCTCGGCGGAAGACCCGCCCATCAACACCGCGACCTTGCCCTCGTCGTTCATGCGATAGTCCCTTCGTTCGCATTGAACTCACCGACTATCCTCACCTCACGCAACAGTTCCACGCCGAATTTTTCCTTCACTGCGGCCTGAACTTGGCCGATTAGCATTTCTATCTCAGTTGCCGTCGCCTTGTTGTCTGGATTAACGATGAAATTGGCGTGCTTTTCCGAGACTCGCGCGCCGCCTAGCGCCAACCCCTTCAATCCGGCCGCTTCGATCATGCGCGCGGCGTGGTCGCCGGGAGGATTGCGGAACACTGAACCGGCGTTCGGTTGCTGCAAAGGCTGCGTCGCAATGCGTCGTTCCAGCAGGCTCTGGATGCGCTCGCGGGACTGGCGCTGATCGCCGGCGGGGAAACGCAGCCAGGCGGCGGCAAACCATTCGTCGGTGACCGATTGCAGGCCCGCGTGGCGATAGCCAATCTGGAAATCCTCTGCCCGGCGCTCGATGCGCTCGCCGTGGCGGTCCAGCATCAGCACGCGGTCGACGTGATTCCAGGTCTCGCTGACGTAACAGCCGGCGTTCATCGCCAGTGCTCCGCCTATGGTGCCCGGGATGCCGGCGAGAAATTCGGCGCCGACGAGCCCGTGATTGGCCGCGAAGCGGGCCGTCTTGGGGCTGGCGACGCCGGCTTCGGCGTAGATCGAGCCATCGCTTTCGAGGCGCAAGGTGGCGAGCTTGGCGTGGGTGAATATGACTGTGCCGTGGAAACCCCCGTCGCGAACCAACAGGTTGGAGCCCAGGCCGACGAACAACAAGGGTTCATCGTGGCGCAGCGCACGCAGGAAGTCGGCCAGATCATCCAGGTCCGCCGGGAAGTAAGCACGCGCCACCGGTCCGCCGGCCCGCCACGAGACATGCCTGGCCATCGGTTCGTTCTGCCGGAGTTCGCCGCGGAACTTGTGTTCACGGAATTGGTTCATTTTTTCTCCAGTTTCGAAGGAACGCTGCCGATCGAACCGGCGCCCATGGTGATCACCAGGTCGCCACTACGGGCGAAGCCGACGATCGCTTGCGGCATGGCGGCGATGTCTTCGACGAACCGTGCTTCGATGTTGCTCGCGGCGTTCAAGGATTGCAGTAGCGCATGGCCATCCACCCCGGCAATCGGCGCTTCGCCGGCGGCATAGATTTCCGCCAGCAGGAGCGCGTCGCAGGACGACAGCACCGCTATGAAGTCCTTGAAGCAATCCCGTGTGCGCGTGTAGCGATGCGGCTGGAACGCCAGCACCAGGCGCCGGCCGGGATAGGCCTCGCGCGCTGCGGCCAGGGTCGCCGCCATCTCAGTCGGGTGGTGGCCGTAATCATCGACCAGGGTGAAGCTGCCACCCGACGGCAGCGGAATCTCGCCATAGTGCTGGAAGCGTCGGCCGACACCCTTGAAATCGGCCAGCGCCTTGGCGATGGCGCTGTCGGAAACCCCGACCTCGCCGGCCACGGCTATCGCCGCCAAGGCATTCAACACATTGTGGCGGCCCGGAAGGTTGAGCAACACCGGAAAGCGCGTCACGTTGCCCCCTCCGTTCTGCCGCACGCAGTCGAAGCGCATGCGGCCGCCTTGCGCGATGATGTTCTCGGCATACACGTTGGCCCGGTCGCTAAAACCGTAGCTAACCACCTGCCGCGGCACTTGCGGCATGATTTCGCAGACATGGGGATCGTCGCTACAGAGCACGGCGACCCCGAAGAAGGGCAGGCGCTGTAGAAATTCCGCGAAAGCCTGCTTGAGCCTGCCGAAATCCTGGCCGTAGGTTTCCATATGGTCGGCGTCGATGTTGGTGACCACCGCGATGACCGGCGAGAGATGCAGGAACGAGGCGTCCGACTCGTCGGCCTCGGCGACGAGAAATTCGCCCTGGCCGAGCTTGGCGTTGGCGCCGGCCGAATTCAACTGGCCGCCGATGACGAAGGTCGGGTCGCCCCCGCCCTCCGCCAGGATGCTGGCGATCAGGCTGGTGGTGGTGGTCTTGCCGTGGGTGCCGGCGACGGCGATGCCCTGTTTGAGACGCATCAGTTCCGCCAGCATCTGCGCGCGCGGAACCACCGGGATCTTGCGCCGCCGCGCCGCCATGACCTCCGGGTTATCGTCGTTGACCGCGGTCGACACCACCACGACGTCGCTGTCACCGACGTTTCCGACGGCGTGTCCCAGCACGATGGGTATCCCCAATCCGGCCAGGCGCCGGGTTGCAGCGTTCTCGGCGAGATCCGAACCGCTGACCGCGTAGCCCTGGTTCATTAGCACTTCGGCAATGCCGCTCATGCCTGAACCACCGATGCCGACGAAATGGATGCGACGAATCTTGTGTTTCATCTGCCCGACTCCATGCACGCTTGCGCCACTGCGGCGGTGGCATCGGGCTTCGCCAGGGCGCGGGCCTTTTCGGCCATTTGTAGCAACTGTTGGCGACCCAGATTGCGCAGCAACGCCAGGCGCTCGGCAGACAGTTCGCTTTGGGGCAGCAGGATGGCCGCGCCGGCGTTGGCGAGAAAACGCGCGTTGGCCGTTTGGTGATCATCCACCGCATGCGGGAAGGGCACGAGGATGCTGGCGACGCCCGCGGCGGCGAGCTCGGCGACGGTCAGTGCGCCCGCGCGGCAGATCACCAGATCGGCTTCGGCATAAGCTGCCGACATGTTGTCGATAAAGGGGACGCACTCAGCGCTGACACCCGCCTCGCCATAGGCGCGCTCCAGCGCTTCGATAT
>JBAYJH010000290.1:0-6147 GCA_041665185.1 Sterolibacterium sp. | reverse complement strand
CGTCCCAGGCACCGAACATCAACGCCACATCGCCGGCGCAGCCGCCCAGGATGTCGCAAAAAAGCTCCAGGGTCCGGTGGGGCGGGCCGTCGCGATGTTCACCGGCCAGGGCCGTCACCTGCTCCGGCGTCTGCGCCGTCGGCGCCACGCCCTCGACATCGCAGACCGCCCGATACAGATTCATCAGCCCTGGCCCGCAGATCAAACGTTCATAGGACACCCGCTCGAAATGCTTTCTGGCGGATTCGAGTATTGCAAACTCGTAGGCATTCTCCGGCGCAAAGCTGGCATGCCCGCCTTCGGAATCGACGGTAATCGCGCGACCGCTTCGCAACAGCAACGCGCCGACGCCCAGGCCGGTGCCGGGGCCGATAATGGCGTAGCTGCGGTCCGGCGAAGTGCCGTCCGCATTGTCAATCCGGGCACCGCTCGAAGGACCGATGGCCTTGACGTCGCCCGCTTTGAGGAAGGGCAGGCTCATGCTGTTGGCGGAGAAGTCGTTGATCACGGCGACGGCATCGAAACCCAGCGTGGTGCGCAATTCGGCGATCGAAAAGCTCCATGGATTGTTGGTGATGGCTATGCGATCTCCCTTGACCGGGGCCGCCACCCCCAGCACTGCCCGTCGCGGAGCGATGGGCGGAGCCGCTTCGTCCAGGTAGTGGCGGATCGCCGCCGCCAATGAGGCGAACTGCGCATCGGCATAACGCCGGATCGCCAACAAGACCAGATCCTGGCCGCCGGCCACGTCGACCAGGGCAAAGCGCGCGTTGGTGCCGCCAATATCGGCGACCAGGACCGGTTCTCGCGAAACTTCGTCATGCATCAAGATACGCTTCCCCTATCGGCAGGTTGAAGACCGCCAGCGTCAGGTTGCCGACCCCCATACGGGCGATCATGCCCCAGACATGAACTCGATTCCGAGGCGCTAACGCGCCGCCAGCAGGGCGCGACCCAGCAGCTTGTCGGTTTTCATGATGTGGTCGACCAGCCAGTCGCGGATGAAGTTCATCAGCTCGCTGGACAACGCCTCGCCTTTTTCGAAGCGGGCCTTGTGGGCGAGGACATCCTGCACCAGTTGCCGATGCTTGCCCTTGTGGTCCTCCGCCGCGACATAGCCGTGCTTGTCCATCAGGCCTTCCTCGAACTTGAAATGGTTCACCGTGTAGTCGATCAGTTCGTCAAACACGCCGCCCGCTGCCTGCCTTTCCTGGCCCGAGCGTACGGCCTCGTTAAGGCGGTTACCGAGGGCGATCAACCGGCGATGCTGCTCGTCGATCTCCGCGTATCCCGTGGACAAGGCGTCGGTCCAGGTCAGCAGCGGCCTCACCGCGCCACCGCCGGTGCCTGCGCCCGCCGCGACGCCGACGCGTTCCTGCAGGCTGAGCACGTCTTTTTCCAGCGCCGCCGAGTCGTTCGAGGCCTCCCGAATCATGCCCTCGGTGGTTTCAGAGACCTGTACCATCTGCTCGACGCGGTTCACCATTTCGGTCGCTTGCACGCTTTGCTCCGCCAGCGCCTGGGACAGGTTTCCCATTTTTTCCAGGGTGCCGGCGGCCTGCTGCTTGATGCTGCGCAACACCGTCGCCGCGCTTTCGGCCTGCTCCAGCCCGCCCTGAATGATCGGTGTCACTTGCTCCATCTGCTCGACGGCGGCCTGGGTATCGGCCTGGATCCGCGCAATCAGGGTACCGATTTCGCCCGTCGCCTTGGCTGTCCGTTCAGCGAGTTTTCTCACCTCGTCGGCGACCACGGCGAAACCACGCCCCTGCTCACCCGCCCGTGCGGCCTCGATGGCGGCGTTGAGCGCCAGCAAATTCGTCTGGCCGGCGATTTCCTTGATGATATTGGCGATGCCGCCGATCTGTTCGACGCCTTCCACCAGTTGGCCCACCTGCTGGGACGACTCCTGGACCGCCCCGGCGATCGACTGCATGCGTCCCGCCGCCTGATTCACCCTTTCCTCGCCTTCCAGCGACAAATCCGATACCTGGCGAGCATCGCCCTCGGTTTCCCGCGCCAGCGCCGCCACGACCTGGATGCTCTGGTCGATGTGATGCACCGAGTCGCGGCTTTCGCGGTTGGTGTTGCCCTGTATTTGCAGGCTCAGCGCCAGTTGCGTGGTCTGCGCCGACAGCTTGCCCACTCCGGTAGCGATGGCGGCCACATCCCCCTTCACCGCCGCCTCGCTTCCGTGTTGCTGGAGCAACTTGGCGCCGAGAATGCTAACCAGGCTGCCTTCGGGTGCGCGGCGGTAGCTTGAATCGTCGCCGCCGAGCCGCTCGAAATCGTCCCAATCGCCGCCGAGGCGGCGGTGCAACGTCTGGCGGGACACCCAGTGGGCGGCTACCGCCACGGCCGCTCCGGCCAGAACCAGGCAGGCCGACCACCCGGCGGGCGGCGCCAGCACCCATATCGCCGCCGCGGTCGCCGAGGCGACCAGCGCCGCCGCCGCGATGGGCCACAAAGTCGTGCGCTGCAAGCTTGAAGCCGTGTTCATGATGCTCCTTCACTCAATTTGGCTAGTTGTCGATTCAGTTCCTCAAGCATCGCCTGCTGTTCATCGCCGCGATCGAACAGGTCGACGAAGCGCCCGAGGTAACGCTTGATCAAGTCCTCGACGTGGTTTTCCTGGCCCTCGGTCAGCCCCAGGGTGACAAACGACCGGGCCAGGTCCTCCTGCAACTCGGAAATGATCGCCGCGCTGGCCTTCTTGTCGTTCAGGCGCATCTCGCCGAGACGGCTCAGCGTGCCACGCACGGTATTCAGGGCATCCAGCAGACCCTGGTGATTTCGATGATTGATTTCCGCGACTTCCAGCGCGGTCAACTTCCCATCGGCACCTTGCGCCGCGGTCGCCAGATTGTCGCGGATCCGGCCGCAGAAATCCGGATTGTCGAGCGGCATGTTATTCACCAGGATGGTGACCTTGTCGAAATTGAAGACGCTGCGTTTCTTGAATTCGAAAATCCGGTCCATGCTTCTGAGGTGATTGACGACGGAAACCTCCAGCGGCAGGTTGACGCCTTCCGGGCTCAGCGTATAACTGCGCCCGCCGATGCGGGTCTGCACGGCGCCCTTGAGGCGATAAGAATTGAGAAGATGCAGGAGCCCCTCGGCGACTTCCTGGTCGGACGATGCGCCGACGACCTTGCTCAGGAATTGCAGGACCACCCCCGATTCCTCCATGCTGGTCAGAACCAGGTCGGTCATCTGCTCCGCCGCTTGAATCTGCTCCCGCAACGAGCCTTTCTCCTCGGTGATACGCTGGGCAATCTTGACCTTATCCAGGAGTTCTTCGGGATCGAATGGCTTGACGATGAAATCTTCTGCACCGGCCGTATATCCGGCCAAACGGGCCTCGATGGTGTCCTGGGCGGAGACAAACATCACCGGCGTCGCCTTGAAGTCGCTTTCGTCCTTCAGCCATCGGCAAAACGTGTAGCCGTCCATTCCGGGCAAGCCGATATCCAGCAAGAACAGATTCGGCCTGCGATCCGCCAGTACTTGCTGGCAAGCCTCGGCGGAATCGAAGACGCTG
The DNA here is from genome assembly GCA_041665185.1 of Sterolibacterium sp. GTDB lineage: Bacteria > Pseudomonadota > Gammaproteobacteria > Burkholderiales > Rhodocyclaceae > JACRAR01. The sequence continues at coordinate 2,606 of JBAYJH010000290.1, read as the reverse complement.
ACCGCAGCCGCTTCTTCAAGCGTCGCGCAGAGCACGCTCTGAACCACTGGATCGTCTTCCACCACAAAGACATGGAACGAATCTGCCGAGTTTGCCGAATTTTCCATATGCACTCCTGGGTAAAGTCACCGTCTGTCCGCAGACGATATTGAATTGCTCGACACCGATTGGTCGGCGTCGATCGGCTCGCCGACGCGACCGACGCGCCAGGTCCGCAAGGCGGCCAGCGCCGCCTCGAAGTCGAAATCTTCGACATGCCGCAGCAGCTTGTCGCCCACTTCGCCCCCTTGGCCCAAACCGGCGCGCAGCAGCGCTTGCTCCTGGCGCGCCAGATCGACCGCCGCCAGATCGCCGGTATCGAGCAGCCTGTCGAGTTGCGCCAGTACCTCGTCGAGGCGTCCGCTGTCGCCGGCCAAGGGCGGGACAAGTGCCGTGGCCTCGCCCTCCCGAATCGCCTCGACGAGAGCGGTCAACTCCGCGTGCAACGCGGTGCACAGCGGTTCGATCTGTTCCAGGCTGTCGCCCCGGTCACAGGCTGCCTGGATGGCGGCGGCCATTTCCGACACCCGCGTTGCCCCGATCATCCCCGCGGAACCCTTCAAGGCGTGGGCCAGTTGCTGGATGGCGGCACGATCAGCGGACGCCAGGCTCGTCGTCAGCCGCGCGCCATCCTGTTCATGGCTGTGCTTGAAGATAGTCAGGAGTCTGGCGTATTTCGTCCGATCGCCGCGCATCACCGCCAGCCCATGGTCTACATTCAAGCCCGGAAGGTCCGCGAGACCCTCAAGCGACGGGCCACCGCCGTCCACCAGTGCAGCCGCCGGGGCTGGCGCGGCCGAAGCGTTGGGACCGCCGGCCGGCAACCATCTAAGCAAGGCGCGGAAGAGCGCCCCCGGATTCACCGGTTTGGCGATGAAATCGTCCATCCCGGCAGCCTCGCACTTGCGCCGGTCTTCATCAAAGGCATTGGCGGTCATCGCCAGTATCGGCGTCCTTTCACGCCCTGCCAGAGCGCGGATCAGGCGGGTCGCCTCCATGCCATCCATCTCCGGCATCTGCACGTCCATCAGGATCAGGCCGTAAGCGGTGGCGCGCGCCTTATCCACGGCTTCGCTGCCGTTTTCGGCGGTATCCACGTCGAGCCCCACGCCGTGCAGCAGTTCCAGCGCCACCTCGCGATTGACGGCGTTATCCTCGGCCAGCAGGACGCGAGCTCCGCCATGGTGACGCCGCAATTCGGCCTCGGCTTCCTCGCACCGCGCGGTCGGGACGGTCGGCATGATGCCGCGTCCCCGCCCCAGCCTCGCCGTGAACCAGAAGGTGCTGCCCTGGCCCAGCTGGCTGTCCACGCCGGCTTCTCCGCCCATCATGCGCGCCAGATGGCGGGTAATGGCCAGCCCCAGTCCCGTCCCGCCGTATTGGCGCGTCGTCGACACGTCCGCCTGCTCGAATGCCTGGAACAGGTTGGACAACTTGTCGGCGGCGATGCCTATGCCGGTGTCCTCAACCTCGAAGCGCACCAGAATCTCGCCGTCCTCGTCCCTGTCCTCGGCGCCGCTTTCCCCCCGAGGATTTCCATCCGGGCCGAGTATCGCGCGCAGGACAATGGACCCATGCTTGGTGAATTTGACGGCATTGCCCGCATAGTTGAGCAGGGCCTGGCGCAGGCGCGTCGGATCACCGTGCAACCAAACCGGGACCGCCGCCGACTCGAACGTGATCGTCAGTCCCTTGGCCTTGGCCTGATCGGAGATCTGCGAGCGCACGTTGTCGAGGACGCTGGACAAATGGAAGTCCGTCCGTTCCAGTTCAAAACGGCCGGCGTCGATCTTGGACAGATCGAGGATGTCGTTGATGATGGACAGCAAGTGGTTGGCCGCGACCTCGATCTTGCCCAGCCGTTCGGCCTGTTCACGGGTGGGATCGGCGCGCCGCAGCAAATAGGTGAGGCCGATGATGGCGTTCATCGGCGTGCGAATCTCGTGGCTCATATTGGCCAGGAAGGAACTCTTGGCGCGGTTGGCGGCTTCGGCGACCTCCCGTGCCTCGGCCAGTTGCGCGGTGCGGCTCTTCACCAGGTCTTCCAGATGCAGGCGGTGGCGGTCCAGTTCCTCGCCCATGCGCTTCTTCTCGGTGATATCTTCCTTCAGGGCCAGGTAGTGGGTGATGCGCCCGTCGGGCTGGCGGATGGGCGTGATGTGGGCGAATTCGATGTATTCGCTGCCGTCCTTGCGCCGGTTGTAGAGTTCGCCCTTCCAGGATCGTCCCTCGGCCAAGGCATGCCACAGCGCGGTGAACGTCTCCCGCGGCGTGTTGCCCGAATGCAGGATGCGCGGGTTCTTGCCGTAAGCCTCCTCGCGGCTGTAACCGGAATTGTGGACGAAGGCTTCGTTCACGTATTCGATGGTGCCGTCGACGCGGGTGATGAGGATGCTCTCCGGACTTTGTTCCACCGCCAGCGAGAGTTCGCGGAGTTTCTCTTCGGTGGCCACGCGCTGGGTGATGTCGCGGGCGACGCCAAGCACGCCGACCAGCTTGCCGGCACCATCCCGCATCGGGGTCTTGATGGTTTCGAAGCGGCCCCGGTAGCCGCCGTCGGCAAAAGT
>JBAYJH010000289.1:0-6149 GCA_041665185.1 Sterolibacterium sp. | reverse complement strand
TCGTGTATCCGGCGGCAATCAAACAGGGCGACTTCAGGCTCGGGGTGAAGTGAGTCAAGCCTCATGCTGATTCTGCAGATACTGCTCAACGCAATCGTGTTGGGCAGTCTCTATGCATGCATAGCTGCCGGGTTTTCGCTGGTGTGGGGTGTGCTCAACGTGATCAACCTGATGCATGGTTCGTTCATCGTGCTGGGCTCGTATCTCGCATGGGGCGCCTATAAGGCGCTCGGCGTTGCACCGTGGACTTCGCTCCTGATCGCCGCACCGGTATTCTTTATCCTGGGCTACGGGATTCAGCGCGGCGTTCTGAACCGTGTCATCGCGGCGCCGGTGTTGGTTACGCTCACGCTGACTTTTGGCCTGGATCTGATCCTCAACAACGCGATGCTGGTTGCGTTCAAGGCCGACTATCGACAGTTGGTCCTTGATCCATCACTCGGTTCGCTTTCCGTCGGCTCGCTGGTGGTGCCGGTCGACCGCATTGTCGCCATGATCTTTTCCTTGCTGCTGACCCTGGCGCTGTTTTTCGTGTTGCGCCGTTCCCGTGTCGGACGCGCGATCGTGGCCGTAAGGATGGACCGGGACGCGGCGCGGCTGATGGGCGTGGATGTGCCATCCATCTATGCAACTGCTTTCGGCCTTGGCACCGCGATGGCCGGCTGCGCCGGTGTGCTGCTGGCGATGATCTTTCCGATTTCCCCGATCGCTTCCGGGACGTATCTGGGCAAGGCCTTCGTCGTATGCGTCCTGGGTGGCCTGGGCAGCGTACCGGGTGCGGTGGTGGGAGGGCTGTTTCTCGCGATTGTGGAGAGCTTCGGGTCTCTGGTCCTGGGCCCTGAAAATGCGGTTACGCTATCCTTCGGCCTGCTCATCGTGTTCCTGATCGTTCGCCCCCAGGGGCTGCTTGGCAAGCGCGGCTTCGAATGAAACAGCGAGTCTATTACGGCGCACTCGCTTTGCTGGTCCTGTTGGGGTGCCTTCCATTTCTGGACAGCTCGTACGCACTGCGTATCGGCACCTTCGCCTGTATGTATGCAATCATGTCCGTTTCCTGGACCGTGATCGGCGGCTTCACCGGATACCCATCGTTCGCAACAGCCGCTTTCTTCGGCCTCGGTGCCTATTGCGGCGGCGTGCTGATCAACAAGGGCTGGCCGCTGTTTGCGGCCGCGGGCGCGGCCGGCGCAATCGCCTTTGCCGGCGCACTCGCTTTGGGTCTGGTGCTGCTGCGGTTGCGCGGACACTATTTTGCGATCGCCAGCCTGGCTGTTGCCGAAGTGCTGCGCGAATTGACCAATACGGCAACCGCTCTGACCGGCGGTGGAATGGGATTGAACATTCCGGTTTCCGTCACCGGCTCCAGCAGCGTGATGGGCGAGGCTTCCTTTTTCTTCTGGGCGATGTGGGCATTGCTGCTCCTGACATTCATCGTGGTCCGTCTGATCCAGGAGTCGAAGCTTGGCTTCGGCCTGGTGTGCATCAAGCAGAACGAATCGGCCGCTGACATGATCGGCGTCAACGCCACGATCTACAAGAGCCTTGCGTTCGCTTTTTCCGGAGTGTTTGTCTCCATGGCGGGCGCACTCTATGCGGCGTGGGTGCATTACATCGAGCCACCTGACGTGTTCGACGTCCTGTTTGCGGTCAAGCCTATCGTGATGGCACTGCTCGGAGGGCTTGGATCCCCGGCTGGCGCCCTGCTCGGGGCATTCGCCTTCCTCGGCATCGAGGAAGCGGTATGGCGCAATTATCTGCAAATACACTCCGGAGTTCTCGGCTTGCTGGTCGTCGTGCTCCTGCTCTTTCTGCCTGACGGAATGATGTCTATCTCAAAGCGCCTGTCGCAGCTTGGAGGGCGCCGTGGCTGAGGTGCTGGTGCTGGAAAAGGTGTCACGCCGGTTTGGGGGTGTGCAGGCGCTGCAGGGCGTCAGCCTGTCGGTCGGTAGCGGCGAAGTCCTCGGCCTGATCGGGCCAAATGGAGCAGGGAAGACGACATTGGTCAACGTCGTAACCGGTGTCCGCAGGGCGTCCGCAGGACGTGTGCTGTTCGAAGGAAGGAATATCACCCGCCTGCAGCCGTTCCAGACGGCGCGTATCGGCCTGGCCCGAACGTTTCAGATCGTGCAGCCCTTTCCCGATTTGACTGTGCTCGACAACGTCGCCGCGGCCGCCCTGTTCTCGCAGCGGGGCATGCGGCTGTCGGAAGCGCGTGAGTTTGCGGCGGAACAGCTCGAATTTGTCGGACTGGGTCAATTTGCCGCCAAGTCTGCGCACACGCTCACTCTGGCGATGCGCAAGCGCCTGGAGTTGGCGAAAGCCGTGGCGATGAAACCGAAATTGCTGTTTCTTGATGAGGTCAACGCAGGTCTGAACGCATCGGAGGTCGACCATGCAATGACCTTGATCCGCCAGATCGCGAAGCGCGGAATCACGATCGTGCTGATCGAACACCTGATGAAAGTCGTGTTGACCGTATGCAGCCGCATTGTCGTACTTCAGAACGGAGCGCTCATCGCGGACGGCGCACCGCAGGATATCGTCAACGACCGGCGTGTAGTGGAGGCCTATCTGGGCAAGAAGTACGCGCAACTTAGTGCCTCCAGTGGCTGACAAGATGACGAATCCGTCCGCGCCATTGCTCAATTTAACCGGGATTCAGGCCGGTTATGGCGAGATCAATGTATTGTGGGGCGTTGACCTCACGCTCGCCCGGGGCGAGATCACCGCGCTGGTCGGTTCCAACGGCGCCGGAAAATCGACGTTGATGCGCACTCTGTCGGGTTTGATCGTGCCGACGGCCGGGCGGATCGATTGGGCGGGCGAGGACCTTCGCGGCCAGTCGCCCGCGCAGATCCTCGCGCACGGCATCGCTCACGTGCCGGAAGGCAGGCGCCTGTTCAGCTCGATGAACGTCGAGGACAATCTCCTGATGGGGGCCTACGCGCGCAAGGGGCCGCGCGCTGCCATCCAGCGCGATCTGGATCGCGTTTATGCGACGTTCCCCAAGTTGCTCGAACGACGCAGCCAGGCCGCCGGGACGCTGTCCGGTGGCGAGCAGCAGATGTGCGCGATCGGTCGCGGGATGATGAGCGCTCCACGCTTGTTGATCATCGACGAGCTGTCGCTGGGATTGTCCCCTCTTTTGGTCGAGCAACTGGTCGAGGCTTTGCGCTCCCTCAATCGCGAGGGGCTGTCGATTCTGGTGGTCGAACAGGACGTCATCACAGCACTCGAACTGTCGACCACTGCCTTCGTGATGGATATGGGGCGCATCGTCCAAAGCGGGCGCAGCTCGGAGCTTATGCACGATCCCGCGATCAGAAGCGCCTATCTCGGCGCGCTGGCCGCCTAGCCCCTCAACGCGTATCGGAACAAATACCTTTTCCCTCCAACCCGTTTGCGAAAGCCGTACTATGTCCAGCACAAAAGTCTATGCGCCTGGTAACTATCGATTCATTCCCGGCGTTTTTCAATATTCCGCAGGTGTCGCGGCCGAGGCCGGATTCCGGATTGAACGTGTTCGCTTTCTCAAGCCGGTCCCGCTTGCGGAAGGATTCCGTCTGATCGAACGGACGCTGCAGGCCACAGGCCGGCCGCTCGCCGCGTTTTGCGCCTGTGAATTGCGTTCACCGGCACCGTTCGATGAGGCCGGCTTCGAGGCGTTCAACAAGGAATACGTCGGCACGCTCGCGCGCTGGGGAATTTTCGACGGCACTCTCAACCCGATTGCACGAAGCAATGTCTGCCCTGAAATCGATCCACCGAAAGATCCAAGTGTTTATGCATTTTCGTACACCGTGGCCGCCCAGGCTGCAGTTCCTTCTTTCGTCGTCGCCGGTAGCGGGGAAGCGCCGGAAGGCAAAGGCAGCTACCAGAACCATGTCATCAGCCGCGGTGACGTATCGACGGAGGGCTTGCGGAACAAGGCGCGTTTTGTGCTCGCGGAAATGGAGAACCGGATGCGCGCCCTCGGTTTTGACTGGCCGGACACGACTGCCACTCAACTCTATACGGTGCACGATATCCATCCCTTCATCGCCGATGAGCTCGGCCGGCGCGGAGCAATGCGCGGCGGGCTGACCTGGCATTTGAATCGTCCGCCGATCGTCGAACTCGAGTACGAAATGGATTGCCGTGGCGTCCACTTCGAACGAGTGCTCGCCGTCTGACGCTGTAATTCAGACCCGATTCAAATACATGGGGGCGCAAATGGCTATTGACAAAATTCTTTCGCCGTTCGACGGCAGGGTAGTGGGCGAAATGCACGTGTCCACGGCTGAGGATATCGAGAAAGCGATTGTGCGATCGCAGCAGGCATTTCAGACAATGCGCAAGCTACCGCGATTCGTCCGTGCAGACATTCTGGAGCGAACCGCCGAGGGCATTCGCAGACGGCGCGATGAGTTCGTTACGACCATCGCCGCCGAGGCGGGGAAGCCGTTGTACGACGCGCGAGGCGAAGTTTCGCGCGCCCTTTTCAATCTGACGAATGCGGCTGCCGAAGCGCGCCGCTTCGGCGGTGAGGAAGTCCCGCTTGACATGGATGCCGGCGTATTCGAATACCAGACCACGGATAGCCAGGGCCGACCGATTCAGCTTTCCGATCTCGGCGCGGACGCCCTGAATCGGATGCGGCGCAGGATTGGCATCGCGCGACGTTTTCCGATAGGCCCGATTCTGGCGATTGCCCCGTTCAACTTTCCACTGAACCTCGTCTTGCACAAAGTGGCGCCGGCTATTGCCGTCGGTAACAGCGTGGTGCTCAAGCCGGCACCCCAGACGCCGCTTACATCATTGCTGCTTCAACAGGTCATGACCGACGCCGGGCTGCCGGCAGGGGCTCTCGAAATATGCCACTGCCCGGTTTCGCTGGCCGAGTCGATGGTGCGCGACGAGCGATTCGCGATGGTCAGTTTTACCGGTAGTGCCCGCGTCGGCTGGCACATCAAGGAAATAGCGGGTCGCAAGAAAGTGGCGCTGGAGCTTGGAGGAAACGGCGCGGTTGTCGTTTGTGAGGATGCCGATCTTGACCTTGCGGCAGCGCGTTGTGTCCGAGGCGGTGTCGTATACGGCGGCCAGTATTGCATAGGGGTCCAGCGGATACTCGTGCATGAGTCGGTGGCGGAAGCGTTCACGCGAAAACTGGTCGAGCGGGTGCGCGCCTGTCGCGTCGGCGACCCGATGCAGGAAGGGATCGATGTCGGCCCGGTGATCGACGAGGGGTCGGCGATCAGAATTCAGGGCTGGGTTGACGAGGCTATAGCCGCCGGTGCGCGCCTTTTGACCGGCGGTTCGCGCTCGAAGGCGGTTGTGCAACCGACCGTGCTTACGGATACCGTGAAAGGCATGAAGATTGAAGACGAAGAGGTATTCGGACCCGTACTCACCGTCAATAGCTACCGGACATTCGAGGAAGCTATGAAGCGGGCCGGCGATTCGCGCTATGGCCTGCAAGGCGGGATGTTTACGAACGACCTGCGGCGCGCCTTTCAGGCGCTGGAGGATTGGGATGTCGGAGGATTGATGATCAACGATGTGCCGATCTACCGGGTTGACAGCATGCCGTTTGGTGGCTGGAAGGAATCCGGCTTTGGGCGCGAGGGCACACATTATGCGATGGAGGAGATGTCCGACATCAAGCACCTCGTCATCAACTACGCATGAGGTCATCAGATCGCTAGCCGGACCTTCGCGACAAATCAACGCCTTGTGCACGAGATCGGGAAAAGTCTGCCCAAGGCAGAGAGGGCGCTACTGGTGCGTACGCAAAATTGCTCAAACGGAACAGGCTTTGCGCTACGGCGCTTACCTGCCCCGTGGTGACCGCGTACGTGAGCCAGAGGGAGCGCCGACTAGTCTTAGACGCTCCTAAGCAACCATTGAGGCAGCCCCTGAGCCAATCGAATTTGAGAGGCCGGGGACACGACAGACCGATTCAGGGTCACCCTTCATTCCGTTGGTTTTAACCAATTCCGGGAATTCAGGAGAATCTGCCCTTACCTCGACGGAGCATTCCAGTATGCGTATCGGTATCATCGGCGGCGGCGTTATTGCCCGCCTGTTTCTCGAACATATTGCGCGCGGCGACATGGGCGAAGTGCGGGTGGTGGCGGTCCAGGGCCGCAGCGCGGCCTCGCGCGGCAAGC
>JBAYJH010000288.1:0-6154 GCA_041665185.1 Sterolibacterium sp. | reverse complement strand
CGACACGACGCGCATTCCCGGCGGCTCCTCCGGCGGCACGGCGGCGGCGATTGCGGCGCGCGTCGTCCCGGCCGGCCTGGGCACCGACACGGGCGGCTCGTCGCGCGTCCCCGCCGCGCTGTGCGGCATCGTCGGGCTGCGTCCGTCGGTCGGCAATGGCGGCGCAGAGCGGCGCTATCACGACGACAACGCCGTCGTGCCGATCTGCCACACCCGCGACACCGTCGGCACTATGGGACGCACGGTCGCCGACGTGGCCTTGCTCGATGCGGTGATCTGCGGACGCGCCCTACCCGCCGCCATCGGCCTGAAGGGCCTGCGCATCGGCATTCCCGCGTCGTTCTGGGCAGGATTGGATACCCAACTCAGCTTGGTGATGGGTGCGGCAAAAGACCAACTGACGGAGGCCGGCGTAGTGTTCCTCGACGTCGATCTGGTGGGCCTTGCGGCGCTAAATGACAAAGTATCGTCGCCGATCGCCGCGCAGGAGCTGATCGCCGACATGCCGGCCTACCTGGCGGCCACAGGCGTCAACGGCATAACCCTGGCCGACATCGCGGCCAGCGTGGCCAGCCCCGACGTCAAGGCCATCTTCGACACCATCCTCGGCGGCAGCTTCGGCGCCGCCTATGCGGATGCCATGAATATCTTCCGGCCCCGCCTACAGGCCTTGTACGCCGACTACTTCAGCGCCAACGCGCTGGACGCGATGATGTTCCCCACCACCGTTCTGTCGGCCACCACCATCGACGCGGCCAACGGATCCTCCACCGTCTCGATCAACGGCGGGGCGCCGGTGAATACTTTCGAGGCCTACATCCGCAACACCAATCCGGACAGCAGCGCCGGTATCCCCGGCCTGTCCATCCCGGCAGGTTTGACGTCGGGAGGCCTGCCGGTGGGCCTGGAACTCGACGGTCCGCTCGGCAGCGACGCCAAGCTGCTGGGGATAGGTATGTCCATCGAGGCAGTGCTGGGGACATTGAGAGCGCCGCTGATTTAGCGTTGGGCTGTAGTGCCCCAGTTGAAAACGCCCGCCGCCAGCGGGCGTTTTTGTTAGTATTGCCACACCTTGGCCTATCGCTCCCCACCGCTTGCGGTGACTTATCCCATCTCGCCGCCGAAGCATGACCGACTCATCTCCCCCGAAAACAAGCGCATCCTGGATGTGGGTGGGAAAACTCGCCCCGCCCCAAATGCAGCTCGATGTCGTGAGGCGGGACGCCCTGCTGGCGCGTTTGCAGAGCCAGCGGCAAATTTCGCTGGCTTTGATCATCTCCCCGCCCGGTTTCGGCAAGACGATACTTCTCAGCCAATGGCGCCTGGCACTGCAACAGCAATTGGTTCCGACGCCGGTTGCCTGGCTGTCGCTCGACGAAGCCGACAGCGATGCGAATCGTTTCCTGGCCTACATCCTGTTGGCGCTCGAAGGCGCGGGGGTCGAATTGGCGGGCTTGACCCAATACGCCCACGAACAACTGCTCGATGCCAATCCGGAGCGCACGCTGGCGGAGTTGCTGCGAGCCTTGGACAAGTGCGGCAAGCGCGTTACGCTGATGCTCGACGACTACCATTGCGCGGCCAGTCCCGCCGTCGATGAGATTTTCCTGACCTTGCTGGAACGCGGCAGCGCCTGGCTGCAATTCGTCGTGGCCAGTCGCACCAAGCCGCGCTGGTCGCTCGCCTCGCTGAAAGCCCGCGGCCTGTTGCATCAGGTGGATGCAAGCGACCTGGTGTTGTCCTTGTCCGAGGCATCGCACATTCTGGGCAGTTCGCTGGATCGCTCGGCGCTGACGATAGTTCATTCCAGGACAGAAGGCTGGGCAGTCGCCGTGCAACTCGCCCGGCTGTGGTTTTCGCGCGGCAAAGGATCGTCCGACGATCTCCAGGCGTTTTCCGGACGGGTAGCGGATGTCGCCGAATACCTCGCCGAGCAGATATTGGAAAATATGCCGCAGGACTGCCGGGAATTCCTGATCGAAACCTCGCTGCTCGAACGGTTTAACGCCGAGCTGGCGGATGCAGTCCGCGGTCGCAACGACAGCGGCGAGTTGCTCGAACGCCTTTCGCATTTCGATGCGCTGCTGGTGCCGCTCGATCCGGGCCGGACCTGGTTCCGCTATCACCTGATGCTCTCCGAATTCCTCAGTCCCCGCCTGGATCGCAAACGCGCATGCGAAATCCACCGCTCGGCGGCATCCTGGCTGGGCCGGGAAACCGATTGGGTGTCGGCGGTGGGTCATGCCTTGAGCGCGCAAGATGCCGATCTCGCCGTCCAACTCGTCCATCAGGCGGGCGGCTGGGAGCTGGTACTGACCAAGGGAATCCAGTACACCCGGAGCCTGCTCCACCAATTCGACGAAGTAACCAAGCGCACCGAGCCGGAGTTGCTGCTGATGCAGGCCTACTTGCACGCCAAGCTCGGCAACGAAGCTCTGGCCATGGAACTCTTTCGGCTGGCGGAAGTGGCTGTGAAAGATGTTCCCCGCCTGCTCCGCGACCTGAAAATCATCGACGCGCTGGTTCACGTTTATTTCGACCATTTCGAGGATTTCGATAGATGGCCGAGAACCGGCGCCGCCGCCAATCAGACCATGCCGGACGATCCGCTGGGACAGGCGACCTTGCTCTGCGCCGGGGCAATCACGTCGCTTGCCTGGGGCCACATCGGCGAAGCCAGACAGGCAGCAAAGGACGCTTTGGTCAGGTTCCGTCTGAGCGGCAATACCCTGGGCGAGAACTACGGCCTGATGCACCTGTCCCAGGCCCTGAGCATCTCCGGGCAAATCGCGGCGGGTCGTCAGTGCGCGGACGAAGGCATCGCGCTGGCCGAGACGAATTTCGGCACCGACAGCTCCTTGAAGGCGCTGGTCGGTTGCTTCAAGGCGCAACACCTGTATTGGCAGGGTCAGTGGCTTGAAGCGGTGCCGTGGCTGAAGAATGGCAAGGAGACCCTCGAACGCGTCGATGGCTGGTTTGAACTGTTCGCCGCAACAGCCGAGGTGTCATGGCGTATCGCGTTGCGGCACGAGGGACTGTCCAGCGCGTTGGCGATCCTGGAAGACGCCGCGGAACTGGCGCGGCGGCGGAATCTTCAGCGCCTGTCGAACCTCGTTCTGGCCTGGCGGGTCGATCTTCTGGCGCAATGCGGCTTGCTGGCAGAAGCGCAACAGGAAGCCAACGCAGCCTCGCTTGAGTCCAGGATACACGGCCAACATGACGAGGCCGGCGCCATCGGGCTCAATTGGCGCTTCCTAGACGCCGGAACCCTGGCCCTGGCACGGATGCAAATGGCGGCGGGTACGCCGCAGGCGGCGCAAGCGCGGCTGGAACAGACGTCGCGCTCGTTCCGGACCGCGGGATTGATGCTGCCGGCCTGGCGCATCGAGCTCTTGGCCATGCTGGTCAGACATCGCGCCCGCGACGGGAACATCCCGACCCAGGAAATTCACGACGCGCTGGCGCCGATTTTTCAACATGGCCTGACCGGCCTGCTATTGGAGGCGGGTCCGCCCATGCTGCGGGTATTGCAGCAGCTGGAAGGCACCCTGCCGCCCCAGGCGGCCGCCGTAATGACTCAGCTCCGGGGTTGGCGCACCCACCCGCCACGGCAACGGACCCTGTTCAGCGCCAAGGAAAGCGAGGTCCTGAACCTCCTGATCGCCGGCCAGCAGAGCAAGACCATCGCCAGGGCCTTGGGCATTTCCGAGAATACGGTGAAATTCCATCTCAAGAACATCTATCAGAAGCTGGGCGTGGAAAATCGCGCCGCCGCGATTAGTGCGGCGTTGCATCAAGGATTCTCCACGGCGCCGCAGGAAAGCAGCTAACCCTTCGAGTGACTCACAAAGACGCCTTCGCCTTGACTCCATCTCGTGGCTTCGGGTCGGAACCGAACAATGCCCGGTAGAAGGTCAGCGAGATCGCACGCTTCGCATCGGATATCTCGGCTGGCACGTATGGGTTGTGGGGTGGTCTGTTTCGGTAATGGCTCACTAAGCTGTTCATGCCGCCGGCAAAAAATTCAAGCACAAAGTTGACCATCGACTTGTCGAGCGCACGAAACTGTTCAAAGCGCTGCAACTCCCCAAACAGCGCGCTATGCAACTGCCTCGTGCGTAGCATCCATGAGTCCGTGATGGCTGGATTCGTGCGCTGTAGATAGGTCAGGTTGATAAACAACGCCGCATTCGCGAGATGTACATCAACGTACCAGTCCGCCGCCAAGTCAACCGCTGCTTCGATATCGGCACAGTTTTCAAAGCTGGGCGTCAAGCTGGACTCAAGTGTGGTTAGCTGTCTCATTAGCTCGACGAATAGGTCATCCTTGGTCGAGAAGTGCAGATAGAAGGTCGCGCGCGAAATGCCGCACATCTTGCAAAGGTCGGGGACCCGAAACTCCAGGAAATCAACAGTACTGGCCATACGCGCCGCTGTCGCAAGGATGGTCAAGCGTGAGTGTTCGCGCTTGCCCCTGACCTCCTGCGCCAGCGCCGTCAAGTGATCACCGAGTTCAAGGTGACGAGTTTGCATATGAGCATTCTTTCCTTACGAGAAATATAAATGGCATGGCGATCGGCCGCTGAAGAACCTAACGGCTCTCTCGACACCTGGCGGATCACCCAGCGTAACCAATCCGTTGACACATCGTCTATTTGTCATTATAAACCAGACGCCAATAAATAGACACATAGTCCATTATAGGTGTTCATATTCGGCCACCATCCGTGAAGTGTCAACCTGGTACGCCGCCAATAACCTTGTTCATTGGGCATGAATGGCTTGCCGTCGCAACTGAAATCCATCCTTCGATAAACCCCACAAATACCAGGAGCTTGCCATGACACTTCCCGCAAATTTCACCACGCTGAAACTTACGCACTCAGACGGCATCGCCTGCGTCGAGCTTAACCGCCCCGACAAGGCCAATGCCATCAATCTGACGATGTGGCATGAAATCCGCGAAGCCTTCAGCTGGATCGACCAGCAAATCGAAGTGCGCGTGGCGGTACTACGCGGCATCGGCAAACACTTCTGCGCGGGCATCGATCTCGAAATGCTCGATGGCACGAGCGACGAAATCGCGGACAGTTGCGACGGCCGCCGGCGCGAAAAGCTGCGGCGCCTGATTCTCGACCTTCAGGATACCTTGACCAGTCTCGAGCGTTGCAGAAAACCGGTGTTAGCCGCCGTTCATGGCGCCTGTGTCGGCGGTGGCGTCGACCTGATCTGCGCCTGCGATATGCGTTATTGCAGCGCCGACGCGTATTTCTCGGTCAAGGAAGTCGATGTCGGCATGACCGCCGATGTAGGTACCTTGCAACGCCTGCCTCGCCTGATCGGCGAAGGCATGGCACGCGAACTGGCCTACACCGCAAGAAATTTCAAAGGCGCCGAAGCGCGTGAGATTGGGCTGGTTAACCGCTGTCACGCCACTGCCGAAGAGCTGCAAGGCGAGGTTATGCAACTGGCTCGCACCATCGCGGCCAAGTCGCCGCTGGCGGTGCGCGGCAGCAAGGAAATGATCAGCTACACTCGTGACCACTCGATCGCCGACGGTCTCAACTTCATCGCGACCTGGAACGCCGCGATGGTTCTTTCCGACGACCTTGGCGAAGCCATCGCCGCGGCCCGAGCCAGGAGGCCGCCAAAGTTTCGTGATTGATCGCGGCACCTCACCTCAAGCCCGCATATTCTGCGCGATCCGCGCAGTCCGGCGTCGAAAAGGCCTCCGACCTCAAACCAGCCTTTCAACCGGTATGGGAGTCTGGCACCTTCCCGTATTCACCTGAACTTTGGCCGGCGAGCACTGACGAACTGCCGCATTCACGAGGTTAAATGGACAACCTGTCGATCCTTGCCAAGTACAGCATCACGATACCGACGTGCCATCGCAAATAAAACTTGACATGCTGTCCATTTCGATAATATAACCATGTCGAACATTAATAGACACGTAGTCTAATACAGTGTCAGCAACGCCCAGTCCCGGGCCCCTCTGATCAAGGATAAGGAGATATCCATGAAGTTCAATACCTTGCGCAAACTTGCAGGCACCACTTCGATACTGGGCCTGGCCATTGCTGCACTTCCCGCGATGGCTCAGGGCACCGGAGCCAAGGCCGAATTGGCCTCCATCCCGGCCAAGACGGAT
>JBAYJH010000287.1:0-6173 GCA_041665185.1 Sterolibacterium sp. | reverse complement strand
TGATCGTCGCCGACTTCATCAACTGGGCCAAGCACAACGGCGTGCCGGTCGGTCCCGGGCGCGGCTCGGGCGCCGGCTCGCTGGTCGCCTACTCGCTGGGCATCACCGACCTCGACCCGCTCGCCTACGACCTGCTGTTCGAGCGCTTCCTCAATCCGGAGCGCGTCTCGATGCCCGACTTCGACGTGGACTTCTGCCAGGAAGGCCGAGACCGGGTCATCGATTACGTCAAGAAGAAATACGGCGCCCACGCCGTGGCGCAGATCGCCACCTTCGGCACCATGGCGACCAAGGCGGTGATCCGCGATGTCGGCCGGGTGCTGGATCTGCCCTTCAACTTCGTCGACCAGTTCGCCAAGCTGATCCCCAATGAGCTGGGCATCACCCTGGCGCAGGCGCGCGAAAAAGAGCCGGCCATCGCCGAGCGCGTCGACACGGAAGAGGAGTTGCGCCAGTTGTGGGCGTTGGCGGAGCGCCTGGAAGGCTTGACGCGCAACGTCGGCATGCATGCCGGCGGGGTGCTGATCGCGCCGGGCAAGCTGACCGACTTTTGTCCCCTGTATTCGGCGCAAGGCGCCGTGGATGGCGAGACCCAGGCGGCGGTCAGCCAGTTCGACAAGGACGACGTCGAGAAGATGGGCCTGGTGAAATTCGACTTTCTCGGCCTGCGCACCCTGACCATCCTCGACGAGGCTGTCCGCCATGTACGCCGGCTCAACCCGGAGATGGCGGCGTTCCGTCTCGAGGATATTCCGCTCGACGACAAGCCTACCTACGCGTTGTTCTCCGCCGGCAACACCACGGCGGTGTTCCAGTCGGAGTCGCGGTCGGCCAAGGATCTGGAACGGCGTCTGAAAGGCGACAACTTCGAAGACATCATCGCCCTGATGGCTTTGAACCGCCCCGGCCCGCTGCAATCGGGCATGGTCGACGACTTCATCAACCGCAAGAACGGCAAGGCCAGGGCCGAGTATTTCCATCCCGACCTGGAGCCGGTGCTGAAGCCGACCTACGGCGTGATCGTGTACCAGGAGCAGGTGATGCTGGTGGCCCAGGTCCTGGCCGGCTATACGCTGGGCGGGGCCGACCTGCTGCGGCGCGCCATGGGCAAGAAGAAGGCCGAGGAGATGGCCCAGCAGCGCGCCATTTTCACCGAAGGGGCGATCAAGCGCGGTGTCGAAGAAAAGCTCGCCACCCACCTCTTCGACCTGATGGAAAAGTTCGCCGAATACGGCTTCAACAAGTCGCACTCGGCCGCCTACGCCCTGGTGGCTTTCCAGACCGCCTGGCTCAAGCATTATCACGCCGCGGCTTTCATGGCGGCGACGCTGTCGTCCGAACTCGCCGACACCGACAAGGTGCAGTTGTTCCACCAGGATTCCATCGCCAACGGCATTGCCTTCCTGCCGCCCGACATCAACGCCGGCGGCATACGTTTCGAACCGGTCGATGCCCGGACCATCCGCTACGGCCTCGGCGCCATCAAGGGCACCGGCGAGGCGGCGCTCGGCGCCATCCTGCGGGCGCGCCAGGGCGATGGCAGCTACGCGCCGTTCACCGACCTGTTCGATTTCTGCCGGCGCATCGACAAGCGCACCGTCAACCGCCGCGTTATCGAAGCGCTGATCCGCGCCGGCGCCTTCGATTCCCTCGATGACCATCGCGCCAAGCTGCTCGCCTCGGTCGGCGTGGCACTCGACGCTGCCGAGCAGGCCGAGCGCAACGCCTTGCAGGCCGGCCTGTTCGACTGCGATGGCGGCGGCACCGCGCAGATGGCGCAGTATGTGGCAGTGCCGCGCTGGAGCGAGCGCGAGCGTCTGTTGAACGAGAAACAGGCGCTGGGTTTCTTCCTCTCCGGCCATCCTTTCCATGCCTGTCGCGCCGAACTGGCGACCTTCGTCAAGAAGTCGCTGGCGCAAATCGAAGCACAACGCGAACCGGCGCTGCTGGCCGGCATCGTGGTGTCGACGCGCACCCAGATGACGCGGCGCGGCAAGATGGCCATCGTCATGCTCGACGACGCCACGGCGCAACTGGAAGTATCGGTGTTCAACGAACTGTTCGAGGCTGCGCGCGCCAAGATCAAGGAAGACGACTTGCTGCTGGTCGAAGGCAAGGTGACGCGCGACGATTTCAGCGGCGGCCTGCGCGTCGTCGCCGACAAGCTGATGACCCTGGGCGAGGCGCGCGGACGTTTCGCCAGGGAACTGAGCCTGTCGATGAACGGCCATTCCAACGCGGAAAAACTTCGCGCCCTGCTCGACCCCTACCGCAGCCCCGGCAACGGCGCCTGCCCGGTGCGGCTGCGTTACCGCAACGGTGCCGCCGAAGTCGAACTGGGCCTGTCCGACGCCTGGCGGGTGCGCCCCGACGACAGCCTGCTGGCGGCGCTGCACGAATGGTTGTCGGCGGAAAATGTCAGCGTGGTGTATTCGTGATCCGCTTGTTCGACACTGCCCTGCTGGATACCCTCAGCGGCGAAGCGCGGGTCGCTGCGCGCCGCCGCAAGAACCGCAACTTCCATCCGGACAACGACTTCCCCGCGCATCGCCTGCTCAACGCCATCGAACCCGGCAGCTATGTCGCGCCGCACCGCCATCTCGACCCGCGCAAGGACGAGTCCATGATCGTGCTGCGTGGCCGCATGGGCCTGGTGATTTTCGATGACGCGGGCGAGGTCGGTGCGACTGCGGTGATCGCGCCGGACGCCGACTGCTGCGGCGTCGATATCCCGCATGCCACCTGGCACACGGTCCTGGCGCTCGAAGCCGGCACCGTATTCTTCGAGGCCAAGGCCGGACCTTACCTGCCCCTGTCCGCGGCGGAATGCGCGCCGTGGGCGCCGGCGGAAGGACAGGCCGGCGCTGCCGGCTACCTGGCCCGGCTCCTGCGCTTGTTCGGCGCGCCGGCGGCCCCCGACTGAGGACAGTGCCGGAAAACTCGGGTCAGGTAGACCCTTTGCGCATCTGTTCTTCTTTCTTGGCTTTCTTGGCGGCCTTCTTCTCCTTCAGGGTCTTGGTCGGTTCCTTCTTTACGGCCTTCTTGGCGTCTTGAGACTTGCCCATGATGGTTCTCCTTGAGTTGTGTCACGACAGAATGACGGCTGAAGCGAAGCCAGTTTACAATTCCTTGACCTCTGCCGCCAGATGGTTTTTCTTCCTGGTTTCCCGGATAGCCAGAGACTATGATGAGTATAGGCACAATCAATTGGATTGCGGGCTGGGCGGCCAGTAGCATGTGGATATTCCCGCTCGATGCGGGGATGCCGCTTTATGGAAACACACTGACTAGGAGAACAATATGCAACTCAAAGGATCCAAGACCGAAGAAAACCTGAAGGCCGCCTTCGCCGGCGAGTCCCAGGCCAATCGCCGTTACCTGTATTTCGCCAACAAGGCCGACATCGAAGGCCAGAACGACGTGGCGGCGCTGTTCCGCTCCACCGCCGAAGGCGAGACCGGCCACGCCCACGGCCATCTGGAATACCTGGAAGCCGTCGGCGATCCGGCCACCGGCCTGCCCATCGGCTCGACCCGCAACAACCTGAAAGCGGCCGTCGCCGGCGAGACCCACGAGTACACCGACATGTATCCGGGCATGGCCAAGAAGGCGCGCGAAGAAGGCTTCGACGAAATCGCCGACTGGTTCGAAACCCTGGCCAAGGCGGAGCGTTCCCACGCCAACCGCTACCAGAAAGCCATCGACCAGCTGACCGATTGAACCACTCAGTGACTTGACGGGAACCCGCCGGACCGATGTCCCGCGGGTTCCCGTGATTCAATTGCGGAGCACTACCTGATGAGCACGCGCGAAGGCAACCTCGAAGCGCCGACCCGCCATGCGATTCCGTGGCGGACGCCCGAGTATTACGACGAGGCATCCTGCAACCGGGAACTGGAGCGAATTTTCGACATCTGCCACGGTTGCCGGCGCTGCGTTTCCCTGTGCAACGCCTTCCCGACGCTGTTCGATCTGGTGGACGAGAGCGCCAGCGGCGAGATCGATGGCGTCGCCCATCAGGATTTTCAGAAAGTCGTGGATCAGTGTTATCTCTGCGACCTGTGCTACATGACAAAGTGTCCCTATGTGCCGCCGCACGCCTGGAACCTGGATTTCCCGCACACCATGCTGCGCGCCAAGGCGATCAAGTTCAAGCAGGGCAAGGTCCGCCTGCGCGACAAGCTGCTGTCATCGACCGACGCCCTGGGCAAGCTGGCGTCGATCCCGGTGGTGGTGCAGGTGGTCAACGCCGCCAACAAGTCCCCACCGCTGCGTTCGCTCATGGAGTCGGCGATCGGCGTGAAGAAGGAGCGCTGGTTGCCCGAATACGACAGCGCCCGTTTCCGCGAGACCGCCGTGCAGAGCCGCCCCCACATAGTGCGGAACGGCGAGCGCACGGCCGGCAAGGTGGCGATCTTTGCCACCTGCTATGTCAATTACAACGAGCCGGGCATTGGCCATGATCTGGTACTGATCCTCGACCACAACGAGATTCCCCATGTCATCGTCGACAAGGAAGCCTGTTGCGGCATGCCCAAACTCGAGCTGGGCGATCTGGATGCCGTCGCCCGCAACAAGGAGTTGAACATCCCGGTGCTGGCGAAGCTGGCCCGCGACGGCTACGCCATTCTTACCCCGGTGCCGTCCTGCACCCTGATGTTCAAGGCCGAACTGCCCCTGCTGTTCCCCGACGACGCGGATGTCGCCGCCGTCGCCGCGGCCATGGTCGATCCTTTCGAATACCTGGTGCTGCGCGGCAAGGATGGCCTGCTCAAGACCGACTTCAAGCAGCCGCTGGGCAAGATCAGCTACCACATCCCCTGTCATTCACGAGTGCAGAACATCGGCCGCAAGACCGAGGAAGTGCTGAAGATGACCGGCGCCGAAGTCAACACTGTGGAACGCTGTTCCGGCCACGACGGCACCTGGGGCGTCAAGAGCGAGTATTACGCGCTGTCGATGAAGATCGGCAAACCGGTGTTCAAGATGATGAGCCAGAACCAGCCGGACTATGTGAGTTCCGACTGCGCCATCGCCGGCCGCCACATCCTCCAAGGCATGACCGAGGCCGGCAGCGCCGGAGCGGCGCAGAAAGTGCATCCGCTGACCCTGGTGCGCATGGCCTACGGCATTTGATAAGGAGAAACGTTTGACCAAAGTCACTCGCGACAGCCTCATGTCGCTCGAAACCTATGCCCGCGAACGCCCGGCACTGCGCGCTCGCATCATTCCGCACCGTCGCTTGCGCAGCGTCGACCTCGGTGCGCACGTCACGCTCCAGTTCGAGGACGAGCAGACAGTGCGCTACCAGATCCAGGAAATGCTGCGCATCGAGAAGATTTTCGAGGAGGCGGGGATACAGGAAGAAATCAGCGTGTATGGGCCGCTGGTGCCGGACGGCACCAACTGGAAAGCCACCATGTTGATCGAGTACACCGACGAGGCCCAGCGCCGGCTCGAACTGGGTCGCCTGACCAATATCGAAAACCGGGTGTGGGTGCGCGTCGCCGCTCACGACAAGGTGTATGCCATCGCCGACGAGGACCTGGAGCGCTCGACCGAAGAGAAGACTTCGGCGGTGCATTTCCTGCGCTTCGAATTGACGCCGGCCATGATCGCCGCCGCCAAGTCAGGCGGGATTGTAAGCATGGGCGTGGATCATCCGAATTACGCGGTCGAGCTGGCAGTGCTGACGCCGACTCGGGAAGCGCTGCTGGCCGATCTGGCCTGATTTTCACGGATAAGCGATCGCTTCCCGGAATGTCGCTACCCGCTACAATACGCCGGAAATGGAACCCTGCACCTTCCTGTTCGAAGTCACGGCGGAGGGCATCGCCCGGCCCGGTTTCGGCGTAATCGCGGCCTACGTGCCCGCCGCGGAAGGCTGGCCGGCGGTCGTCGTGCTGGCCAGCGACCCGGTGCATGACCCGGGTCGGGCGATCGAGACCATGGTGCCCGCGGCAATCCAGTACGTGATCGCGAGAACCGGCTTCGCCGAGGCCAACCTCTGCTGCGTCGCCATTGACGCCTTGGGGCACTTCGCCAAGGCTGTGCCGCATTGGGGCGGTTGCCCAACACCCGTGGTCACCGGCATCGAGTTCGAGCGCTTCGACTCGGGGAACGGCGTCGATGCCTACCTGGCCGAAACCGGCGCAGCCGGGGAGGTGGCCCTG
>JBAYJH010000286.1:0-6239 GCA_041665185.1 Sterolibacterium sp. | reverse complement strand
TATCACCGCTCCGGGCACGGCTGAATTCGTCTCCTACGTCACGTTGCTGGCACTGCTGTCCGGGCTGTTCCAGATCGGTTTCGGACTGGCCCGCGCCGGGGTGCTGCTGAACCTGCTGTCTCATCCGGTATTGATGGGTTTCATCAACGCCGCGGCATTGATTATCGCCCTGTCCCAGCTGCCTGCGATGACGGGCATCGAGGTGCCGCGGACCGATCACTTTCTAATGGATATCCTGCATTTGCTGGACAACTCCGATTCGCCGCATCTCATGTCGCTGACTTTCGGTTTGCTGGGCATCGCCTTGCTCGTCGGCTTCAAGCGTTTTGCCCCGCGGTTGCCCGGCGTTCTGGCGATGGCCGTGATCCTTACATGCCTGAGTTACGCCACCGGCTATGCCGAACACGGCGGCAAGGTAGTCGGGGATATTCCCACCGGGATGCCCAGCCTCTCCGTTCCCGCCATGAGTTGGCGGGCGACCATCGCGCTGCTGCCCGCGGCCTTCGTGATTGCCCTGATCAGCTTCATGGAAGCCATGTCGAGCTGCAAGGTGATTGCGATCAAGACGCGCACGCGCTGGGACGAGAATCAGGAATTGATAGGCCAGGGCCTCGCCAAGGTGGTCGCGGCCTTTTGCCATTCCATGCCGGTGAGCGGCTCTTTTTCGCGTTCGGCGCTGAACCTGGCATCGCATGGCAGAACGGGATTCTCGTCGTTGATTGCCGCGGCATTTGTGCTCGCGACGCTGCTCTACCTCACACCGCTGTTGTTTCATTTGCCGAAACCGGCTCTTGCCGCCATGATCATCCTGGCGGTTGCCAACTTGATCGATCTTTCGGCACTGCGCCACGCGTGGAGCGCCAGCAAGGACGACGGCATCGCGGCGATACTAACCTTCGTCGCCACCCTGGCGTTTGCACCGAATATCCAGAACGGCATCCTCACCGGAATCATCTTCTCCCTCGGTGCGTTCATCTACCGACGCATGTCGCCGCGGATCGTCATGCTCGGGGTCCATGGCGATGGAGTCCTGCGTGACGCCAAGCATCATGAGCTGCCGCCGCTGCACGACAGCATCGCCGCGCTGCGCTTCGACGCCACGCTGTTCTTCGCGAATGCTTCGTTCTTTGAAGATGCAATCCTCAAGCTGGAGCGCGAAAACTCGAGGTTGAAATACATCCTGGTGGTGGCCAGCGGCATCAACCATATCGATGCTTCGGCGGTCGAGATGCTGCGCCGCCTGGTCAGGCGGTTGGGCGAATGCGGCATCACGCTGGTCTTCAGCGGTGCGAAGCGGCAGTTCCTTGAAGTGGTAGAGCGCACCGGTCTGGCCGCGGAGATTGGCGAGGAATGCCTATTCGGTTCAGATGCCATGGCGCTGCAAGCCCTTCTACGGCGAGTCGAAACGAACACGTCTTAGCCGCGCTTCTGACTCTGCCCCTTCTGCTTTGCCTGCCATTTCCTGATGGCGACCGCGATCTGGTTATGGCCGTTATCGGAAGCCAGGAAGGCGGCGGTGTTTCCATTTTTGTCGCGTACCTGCGTATTGGCTCCATGTTCCAAGAGCAACTCAACCAACCCAACCTGATTTGTCGCCCCCGCCAGATGTAACGGCGTGCGACCAGCGGCGTCGCGGATATCCAGGGTCGCTCCCTTCGCCATCAACGCCCTCACGGCATCCGCTGCGCCCATGACCACACCCGCATGCAGGGGCGACATACCACTGAAGTCTCGCGAATTGAGGTCGCCACCCCGGTCTGCCAGAAGATCTACGGCTTTCGAATGATTACAGAATGCGGCGGCAAACAACGGAGTGCGTTTGAGAGTGTCGGCGGCATTGACATTTGCTCCAGCGCCGAGGAGCTGCTCGATCTGGCCGATGTCGCCAGCTTCTGTCGCCGCCATGAGGTTCAGGTCATTCTCGCTCAATCCTCCGCCGACGAAGAAGCACCGCTGGGCCAAGTCCGCCGCGGCTCCGGCTGCCTTCAGGGAATCCGCGGGCGAGTCGGTGGAAATGCTCTGATTACAGGCCGCCAAGAGGCCGATGCCGGCCACTCGAAGCAAATTGTAAAGCCAGGCATGGGTCAGGTGAGGCAGTTCCATCAATTGGGTCTCCAAGAGGTGACTGGGGAGCGATTGATCGCCGCTTGCTCCAGGGGAAAGCGACTGCTTGGTCGCTGTCGTTGCCGGGACATCGCTGTGATTCTACGGCATTTGTTGTCGGAACCTCCCGGCTATCTACGGCCTTGGCGGACGGGTGCGGATTCTATAGCCCCAGCTTTTCGATGCGAATCTCGATGCGGTGCATTGGAAGATCATCCTCGGTGGAGCGTTCTTCTCGATGACTAATCCCCCGGATACGGTGGGTGGGGATTCCAAGTAGCGCCAGTCGACGGCTGACGTCTTCGATGCGGCGTTGCGCCAGGGCGAGGTTGAGTTCGCGGCTGCCTAGATCATTGGCATATGCCTCCAGGTTGATCCAGTTGCCTGGATCGGCCTTTGCCTTGGCCGATAGCCGTTCGAGCGTGTGATCGTCAGAGGCGGGGATGGTGTCGGTTCCCGATGCGAAAGTAATCACCGCATCCGGCATGGGGCGGTCGGCAAATACCGAGCCAGTCACGAGCATGAGGAAGAGGGCGGCAATCGCGCATTGCCGCGATGATGACCGCATCAGCGGGTTGCGGAATAAACGATGTCGGTTCGACGGTTTTCCTGCCAGCAACTCTCTTCATGGCAGGTGGCCTTCGGCCGTTCCTTGCCATAGCTGACTGCCTCCATCTGCTTGTCGGCAACGCCACGCAGGCTCAGTGACTTGCGCACCGCTTCGGCGCGCTTCTGGCCGAGGGCCAGGTTGTATTCGCTGCTGCCGCGTTCGTCCGCATTGCCTTCGAGGGTGATGCGGGTGGCGGGATTGCGCGTGAGATAGCTGGCATGGGCGCTCAGCGTCTGGTCGTATTTCTGGTCCACGATGAAGACGTCGTAGGGGAAGAATACTCTGCGCTTGGCGAGCGCACTCGCGGGGTCGTTCAGTTCGGACGGCAGCGGCTTTGCGGCCACCGGCACCTGGCGGGAATCCGCAGGCTGCGCCGGTCTCGAAGCGGGCGGTGCGGCGTTCATCGCCTTGTCCGAGGCGGGTGGTGTCGAGCTACAGGCGGCAAGCAGGGTGGAAAGAAAGAGAACGGCTAACGGCTTATTCATCACGAGGCTCCCTAACGACGATGCCCGGATTGTCCGGGGCGGACACTTAAGGCAAACTTAAGACCTGAACGAGAAGCTACCAGGAGAAGCAATTTGCAAGTGGTGATCGTGAGTCCCGCGCTGGCCAACGCCAACAACGGCAACTGGCAAACCGCCAGGCGCTGGCAGCGCTTGTTGGCGCGGAACAGTGCGGTGCGCATCGTCAAACAATGGCCGGATGGCGTGGCGGACCAGGACGACGTCATGCTGGCCCTCCATGCGCGGCGCTCTTGGGCATCGATCGCCGCATGGTTCGGGGCCAGGGGCAACCGGGGTCTCGCCGTGGTCCTGACCGGCACCGATCTTTATCGCGATATTCGCGAGGACGCATCGGCGCAGGAGTCGTTGCGCTTCGCCCGTCGGCTGGTGCTGCTACAGGAACGCGGGTTGCTCGCGCTGCCTGAGGAGTGGCGGCGGAAAGCCAGCGTGATCCATCCTTCCGCCCCGTCGCGCCGCACTTTAACCAGGAGCCGCCGTCTCCTGCGTGCGGTGATGGCGGGCCATTTGCGCGAAGAGAAGTCGCCGGACACCCTGTTCGCCGCCATGCCATTGCTTGCCGGCCATCCGGACATTCGCGTCGACCACATCGGCAAGGGGCTCGATACGAATTTGGAATCACAGGCATTGGCCACCATGGCCGCCTGCCCGAACTACCGTTGGCTGGGTGCTCTTACCCACCAGGCGACGCGCAGCAGAATTCAGCGCGCCCATGTTTTGATCCATTGCAGCCGGATGGAGGGGGGAGCGCACGTCATCATGGAGGCGGTGAAAAGTGGAACTCCGGTGCTGGCGTCGCTTGTCGACGGCAACGTCGGCATGCTCGGGGAGGACTACGCGGGCTATTTCCCGTGGGGCGATGCCCGGGCGCTGGCCGACTTGGTGCTTGCCTGCCGGGCGACGCAGGATCAACCGGATGGTCTGTTGAGCCGCCTTGCCGCCCAGGCCAGCCTCAGAACGCCGCTGTTTGCGCCCGAGACAGAGCGCACAGCGCTGCTGCGGCTGGTGGAGGAGCTTTCAAGCTGAGAACTTATTTCAGCTAGCGCCGCTTGGCCGGCGCCGACGACACGGCCATTTTTTCGTCCATCAATCCCGCCCCTTCTTCACAAAGAAACTTGCGGAAGGCCTCAGCGAGTGGAAATGGACGCATTTCGGCGCGGTGCACCAGATGCCACTGACGCAGTATGGGTGTGCCGGCGACATGCAGGATGACCAGCTGTCGCACCGCCAACTCCAGTTCGATGGTCCGGCTGGAGATGAATGCAATGCCCATGCCGGCCATCACCGCCTGCTTGATGGTCTCGTTGCTGCTGGCCTCGAAGGTATGTCCCAGCGCCACCTCGTGTTCGGCGAAGAAACGCTCCATGGCGCTGCGCGTACCCGATCCCTGCTCGCGGATCAGGAAACTCTCCTGGGCCAGGCTGGCGGGCGCGATGCGGCGGCGAGCAGCCAACGGGTGGTCGGGCGCGGCGATGAAGACCAGGGAGTTGGCGGCGAAGGCATCGGCGACGGTATCCAGTTCGGCCGGCGGTCGGCCCATGATGGCGAGATCGATTTCGTTGTCGGCGAGCTGTCGGACGATCTTCTCGCGGTTATGCACGCCGAGATGCAGCTCGACGCCCGGATGGCGGGTGCGGAACGCCGCCAGCAGGCGCGGCGCAAAATACTTGGCGGTGCTTACCACCCCGATCTTGAGCTCGCCGCCGCTCACGCCGCGGATTGCGGCCAGCGCTTCCTCCGCCGCGCGCAACTGCTGGGCGATGACGCGTGCATGGCGCGCCAGTTCGGCGCCGGCGTGGGTGAGGAAGATCTTCTTGCCGATCTGCTCGGTGAGGGGCAGGCCGGCGTCTTCCTCCAGGCCGCGCACCTGCATCGACACCGCGGGCTGGGTCAGGTGCAACTCCTCGGCGGCGCGGGAAAAGGACAGATGGCGCGCCACCGCCTCAAAGACCTTGAGCTGGCGCAGGGTAACGTTTTTCATGGGACAGGACCGGGACGAGGAGTCGGCCACAGCTTATCATCTGGATAAGTATTTGTGACTGTTACTTATGTTTATCCGCTTATAAGCTTTGCCCATGACACTTGCGGCAATCATCTTCGACGTCGACGGCACCCTCGCCGACACTGAGCGCGACGGCCATCGGCCGGCCTTCAATGCGGCTTTCGCCGAAGCCGGGCTGGCCTGGCATTGGGACGAGGCGTTGTATGGTGAACTGCTGGCGGTCACCGGCGGCAAGGAGCGCATCGAGTATTTTGCGGCGCGCCACGACCCAGAGTTTCTCGCCGGTGCCGACAGCGATCGGCGGACAGCCCGTCTGCACGCGGCGAAGACGCGGCATTTCCTCGCGCTGCTGGAGTCCGGCGGCGTCCTGCTGCGCCCTGGCGTGGCGCGACTGATCGGCGAATCTCGCGCGGCGGGCCTGCGCCTGGCCATCGCCACCACGACGACCCCTGAAAACGTTGCCACGCTGTTGCGCGTAAATCTGGGATCCGCCGCGGAGAGCTGGTTCGAGGTCATCGGCGCCGGCGATATCGTGCCGGCCAAGAAGCCTGCGCCGGATATCTATCGATGGGTGCTGCGGCGCCTGGCTTTGCCTGCCGGCGCTTGCCTGGCCATCGAGGATTCGGCGCATGGGCTGGCGGCCAGCATTGGCGCCGATATCCCCACCCTCGTCACCACCAACGGCTATACCCTGGGCCAGAACTTCAGCGGCGCGCTGGCGGTGCTTGCTGATCTGGGCGCCACCCGGTTATCCGATCTGCGGCGGTTACATCAAGCACCTTATGTTAAGCATAAAAAACAGTGAATGTACATTATGGAGAGTGGGAACTAAGATGCAATGAACCGGGCGCGTCGGCGCCAAGGAAATTCACCGCAAGACCCTAGTACTGAGTCATTCATGAATTGATGGGTAAATGGTTGTGTTTTTCGCTGAAGGCAGAACCGGCGCTGATCGTAGGCTGAAGCCTTTCGTAACGGGAGGCGGGCATGAAGATCAAGTACC
>JBAYJH010000285.1:0-6274 GCA_041665185.1 Sterolibacterium sp. | reverse complement strand
GAGTCGCGTAATATGAACACCGACTTTCCCACCGCGCCGCTCGCCTCTGGCCTCAGAGGGGCCAGCGGCGGCGCCGTGGAAAAGTCTCTGAGCGCCTCACACACAAAAATCCTGACACTCCCGATCTGTCCGGCAACTATTACCAGAATGGCCGCCCCGGACAATCCCTGTCGCCGGCCAGGATTCATGAAACCACCATCGGCGCGGTGTTGACGATCCCGATTTTCGATGGGTTCTCCAGAACCTACAAGATTAAGGGCGCACGGGCACAGGTCGAGCGAAATGAAGCTGACCTCGCAGAAACAGAACATCGGATACTGATGGAAGTGGTCAAGGCGTACGCCGACGCCAGCGCGGCGTTTACCAATCTTCGTGCGTCGGACGATCTTCTCAAGGCCGCGCTGAGTGCTCTGGCCCTCTCGCAGCGCAAATACGACAAGAACGCCTCGGATATTCTGGAAGTACTCAATTCGCAATCGGCGTTGGCCGATGCTCGGCAGGAGCGCATCCGCTGCCTGGCCGATTGGCGATCGGGACGTTTGAGGCTGCTGGCGAACGTAGGACTGATGGACCGACGGGCAGCGGCGAACTAGCCGCTGACTGATCGGTTTCGGGGAAAATCGCCAACGTCCGCAAATGGCGCGACCGTGTGAAGGCGAATTTCCCCAGTGAGTGTGAATCCTACCTACCCGGTGGGGTTCTTGCGAATTGTAGAAGCCATCACTAGAGCCGGCCCCTGAGCTAAGACAGAATACTGGGGGCACAACCGCTCTATCGCATCTGATCAGTGCCGCCGGCAACAGGCATCCAGGATGATTGCAACTTGGACTTCTGCCTGGCCGGTGGGAACGCTCAGTAGTGCCAGGTAACGGTTGAGGCTCGCGATGGTGGCTGCGATAGGTGGCTGTGACCGTTTGGCCGGAGGCAAAGCCTGTGCCGCATCCGTCAGTAAACACTGCTCCAAGTACTCCAGCTCCAATTCCAGCGCGCCGATGCGTTTCCGGAGGTGTCCGGCCCACTCGACCGGCAGACCAGACGGCGGCTTTTTCAGAGCGCGCCGCGCCTGCCTCAAAGGCTTGATCACCTCAGCCTGCCAGCGAGAGACGGCCGTGATTGCCTTTAGCAGCGAGCGTTTGTCCAGGGCGCGGCCGGCCTGGCCGAGCCAGCAGCAGTAGAGCAGCAGGTTGACGTCCGCTCCCCAATCTTCCTGTAACGTCAGGCAGGCATCGGCGACTTTGGGGGCGCGATAAATCCCCAGCGAATATTTCCAGAAGGCGTTGGGTTGGTGGCGCACGTCAGTTCAGCTTTGCAGAAAGCAGCGCGTCGCGCCTTCGAGCACCAGGCAGGTGAGCACGCCGCTGCGGTAGGCCCCGGTATCGATGCCGATGCGGTTGTGCCTTACCTCAGGCTGTGCGCAGATGGTGTGACCATGCACCACGACCGCTCCATGCTCCGCCGCTGATTTTAGAAACGCGCCGCGTAGCCACATGCAATCATGGGGGGTCTGTAGTTCGAGTGGGACGCCCGGTCGTATCCCGCCATGAACGAAGTAGTAGCCGCCGGCCCGATAGTGGGTCGGCAGGGTACGAAAGAAATCCAGGTGTGGCTGTGGCAGCGCCGCCGCGAAGCGTTGGCGCAGCAGGGCCATGCTGGCGTCGTCGCGCGCCTGGCGGTCGGCGATCTCGACGCCGTAATCGGCCAGGGCATCTTGTCCGTCGTAGTCGAACCAGTGCCGCCCGGCCTCCCATTCACCGGCCAGGTAGCGCAACAGCAAGTCCTCGTGATTGCCTTTTAACGTCACCCGCTCGAATCCGTCCGGCGGCGGTTCCAGCAGCGTCTCGACCACCCGGCGGGAGTCGGCGCCGCGGTCGATATAGTCGCCCAGGAACACCAGGATGCGCCGCTTTGCGTCGCGCCGCGCGGCGTCGGCGACGATTTTCGCGGTGATAATTTCGAGCAGGTCGCGGCGTCCGTGGATATCGCCGATGGCATAGATCGCCGTGTCCGGCGGCGTCCGGCTGTCGTCTGGGGGGACACTCATTTTGCGACGCGCAAGGACTCCTTGGGCTGGTCGTCGTGGCCGTGGCCGGTCCAGCGCTTGAACAGCTTGTGTTCGATGCCCACCTGGTCGAGCGCCTTGCCGATGCTCTGGTGGATGAGGTCCATGATGGTTTGTGGCTGGTGATAGAAAGCCGGCATCGGCGGCAGGATCACCGCGCCGCAGTCGGCGGCGCGCGACATCAGGTCGAGATGGCCCTTATGCAGCGGCGTCTCCCGCACCATCAGCACCAGCGTGCGCCGCTCCTTGAGGGTCACGTCGGCGGCGCGCACCACCAGGTTGTAAGTGAAGGAATTGGCGATCGCCGAAAGGGTCTTGATGGTGCAGGGCGCGACGATCATGCCGCGGGTACGGAAGGAGCCGCTGGCGACGGCGGCGCCGACATCCTTGTTGGGATAGACCACGCTCGCCAGCGACCTGACTTCGTCGAGCGAGCAGTCCGTCTCGATGCCGAGGTTCATGCCGGCGGCCTCGCTCAGGATCAGGTGGGTCTCCTGGCCCAGATCCTTCAGGACGCGCAGCATCTCCACGCCGTAGATCACGCCCGTGGCGCCGGTAATCGCCACCACCAATGGCAAACTCATTTTGCTTCTCCTGTCGATTCCCGCCGGATGAAGGCGTGTCGCCGGTACGGCCGGCGAACTATTGCATTCTAGTGCCCGCCGTTGATTCTAGGGTGCTAGTGCCCGCCGGCTCTCCCGGGGGGCCGGACTCTCGCGCCGCCGCCGATTCCAGAACCGGAAAACCAGCTTGCGCCAACGCGGCGGCGACCTCGTCGATCTCCTTGGCGTGAAAACGCAGGATCACCGTCTTTTCCTGGATGCCCTCCTGGTCCGGCTTGTCGTGCCGGCTTACCGGGTAAATCGCTTGCAGCTCGGCGCCCGCCGCCACCGCAACGTCGGCGATCCGGCCCAGCACGCCGGGCTCAAGCTTGAGCGGCGCCAGGGTGAGGCCGCTGCGGCGTTCCCAGGCGCCCATGCAGTGCGCGGCAAGCTGAAAGATCTCGTTGGCGGAAATGATGCCGACCACTTCCTCGCCATCCATGACGGGGAACTGGGCCACACCCCTTTCCTGCCCCTTGAGCAGGCAATGTTCCATGGTGTCGTCGATCTGCACCGTGGCCGGATTGCGCACCATGACGTCACGCACCTTGAGGCGATTGACGAAGAAATTGAATTCGTCGGTACTCTGGGTGCGCAAGACAAAGTGTCCCATGCGCAGCATGTTGGCGCGTGTCACCAGCCCGCGCAAGCGTCCCTGCTCGACCACGGGCAGAGCGTGCAGATTGTTGTCGCTGAGCAGACGCTTGGCTTCCGAGACCAGGGTATCGCTGGGTATCGTCATCGGATTGGTTTGCATCCAGTGTCGTACGATCATAGTGACTTCTCCTGCATCTGACCGCTGAAAGACGCCAGCGCCAGCGCGGCCACGGTCATGGCATTGTTGATTTCGCCGCTGGCGAGGCGCGCCGGAATCTCTTGGGGATCAACCAGCACCACCTCGATGTCCTCGCCCGCATCGAGCTCCGTCGCGCCCGTTGCGCAGACTCCCTGGGCGAGATAAATCCAGGCACGGTTGGAGAGCAGGGCGGGTTGCGGCCGCAGGTGCCCGAGAAGACTCCAGATGCCGCCGCCATAGCCGGTCTCCTCCGCCAGTTCGCGTGCCGCTCCCGCCGCGGTGCTTTCCGCGGGCGTCCCACCGTCGTGCAGGCCGCCCGGCACTTCCAGGCTGGTCTCGCGCGATCCGTGGCGATACTGCCTCACCATCACCAGTTTATCGTCTTCGGTCAGCGCCACGGCCATCAACCAGTCCACCATCCTGATCACGTGGAAGTCGCGCTCGCCGCCGGTACGCGGCGAGCGGGCGCGGTCGCGCGTTACTCGCAGCAACCCGGCGTCGAACACCGGTTCCGAGGCCAGCAGCGGCCAGGGACGGATCATGGCGTTGCAGCCGCTACGGCTGGCGCCGGCGCCGCCAGCTTTACGTTCGACAGGGCATACAGCCGCACAAATTCGTCGACCGCAACCCGGGCAAACTCGGGGGTGTAGAGATGAAGGTCGACCTCATTGACGTGTTCCGGAGCTGCGAGCTTTTCCTTCAGGCGCGTGACGAAGGCGGTATCCGCGACTGGGTCGTAGATGGGCCGCCCTTGCTTGTCCAGCGACGACCAGCCTTGCAGTGGAACCAGGAATGTCCATAGTCCCTTGGCGCGGTTGAGCCGCTCGGCGATCACCTCGGCGGCTTGGCGCAATTCATCGGCGGTGGTACGCACCTGGACGCGCAGGGCGTCTTGTACGTACTGGACGCGGTCTTTGGTTTTCTCAAGCATGTCGGGACGGCCGCCATAGGAGAGGATATCCAGGCCGCAGGGCGCCAGCACCATGGGAATCCCGGTGTCCGCCGCCGCCATCAGCCGCTCCGGTCCGGGATCGCGGTTGCCTTTGAAAAGGTTCTCCATCACGCCGCCGATGCACAGGTCGACGACGCCGTGGAAGGCGCCGGCGCGGATCATTTCCTCCATCGCCTTGTCGCCCTTGCCCTGGGCGTGGCAGACGATGGGCGTGAAGCCGGCGTCTTCCAGCATGCCCAGCGCGGCCTGCACCGCCATCTCGCCGAAGCCGAAGGACGAGACCGCGACGCAGGGCTTGTCGAAGACGAAATGGGTGCCCAGGGTCATTTCCACCATGCCGCAGATGGCGCCCACCGCGTTGATGATCTGCGCCTTCAGCAGCGGATTCATTTTCACGATATCCAGCACCGTGTGGTGCATGGTGATGTCGTGCGTGCCGACATACTTGTCGATGTAGGCCGGGTGCGCCGCCATCGGCGAGGCCATCAGCTTGGGCATGCCGAAAGGCAGGCGCTTCATGATCGAGGTGGCGACCAGGGTCGAGGTGCCACCGCCGATGCCGATGATGCCTTGCACCCGGCCCTGTTTGACCAACTCGTCGATGATCGCGGCCGCGCCGCGGATCTGGTTGTTGGTGGCGGTATCCCGGTCGGAGCGATATTTCTCGCGCACCACTTCGATAGTCAAGCCGCCACGCAAGGCCACCGCCTCGGTGGTGATGTCGCCGGCAAACGGCGGCGGCTCTTCCATGCTGAAGTCCAGCAGAATGGCGTCGTGGCCACGGTCGGCAATCAATTGCTTGACGAAGACGATGTCCTCGCCGCGCGTGTCCAGATTGCAGACGATGACGATGCCTTTCTTGCCCATATTGCCGGCTCCGGCTTACTTGGCGGCCTTCTTCACTTCCGGCCGGGTCAGCCGGTTGATCATGCCGGCGACAGGACTGGTGCCGGTAAAGCCATACTCGTTCCAGCGGTCGGAGACCTTCTGTAGGACAGTGCGATCCATGAAAATCTCATTGGGCTTGTTGGTCCATTCGTAGGGCGTGCAGGCATCCAGGATGATGCGGCTGGTGATGTCGCGCGCCTCGATCGGCAGGCCCGGATCGAGCGGGGTGGAGCGGCCGCGGTCGATGATCTGGGCCGAGCGTTTCGGGTCGAAGCGGGTCGCCAGTGCCCACCAGACGCGGTCCCAGTCGTCGGCCTCGATGTCGTGGTCGACGACGATGACGCCTTTCACGCCATAGTGGCCGGTGGTGGTGGCGATCACCGCGTTGCCGACGTGATTGGAGTGGCCGGGATACATCTGCTTGACCGACACCACCACCCAGAAGCGGCCGCAGGCTTCGGGCGGGATATACACGCTCTGGATGCCCGGCACCTTCATGGTCTCCAGGTCGTGCCACAGCGTCGCTGTGCGGTTCAGGGACTGGATCATGTGGATATCGTTGATCGGCTTGCCCACGGTCGTCGCCCACATCACCGGCTTGTTGCGATGCAGGATGCGCGCGATGCGCAGCACCGGTTTCGGATAATCCTTGCCCTTGTTGCCCGAGTAATAGCCGGTATATTCGCCGAACGGCCCTTCATCCATCAACTCGTTCGGGTCGATCCAGCCTTCGGCGATGATCTCCGCGGTCGCCGGCAGGGTCAGGCCGGTGAGGTCCGACTTGAACACCTTGACCGGCTTGCCGCGCAGCGAGCCGGCCACTTCGTATTCATCCACCTGGGCGCTGACCAGGGTGGAGCCGGCCAGGAACAGCACCGGGTCGGTGCCGACCACATAGGCCGCCGGCATCAGTTCGCCGCGCTCCTGGTACTTCTTCATGTGCATGTCGCCGTGCTTGCCCTTGATGATCTGCGAGT
>JBAYJH010000284.1:0-6281 GCA_041665185.1 Sterolibacterium sp. | reverse complement strand
GCCGGCATTCGAAACGGGCTGAGCACATAGCCATACACCTCGCCGCCCGGCTTGCGCACCACCGGCATGTACATGATGAATGCCGGTACCGGATTGACCTGTTCGTCGATCTTCAGGGTGATCTTGCGGGTGATCATGGGGTCGCCGGCGGCGCGCGCCATGTGCATGGTCTCGCGCCGGTCGGCATCCTGCCACATGTCGTAGCCGAGCGCCTTGACGTTCAGGCCGACGTAGGGTTCGGAATAGACATTGACGACATAGCGATCACGGCGCCCCGGCGGGCGCATGGCGAAGTCGGTCACTCCGCCCTGGCGAACCTCGCGAATCAGCGCGTCAAGTTCGGTGCGATTGACCTCCCTGGCAAAAGCCACCGCCTGAATCGCGGGAAAGCCGAGATCCAGCCTGAGTCCCGCGATATAGTCGCGCCAATCCTCGCGTGTCACCTTGTCCGCCGTGGCAAACAGCGCCGCCGCGGCACGCAATGTCTGGGTATAGCCGGCGATGCGGGTATTGAGGTCGGCCCGCACCTGGGTGACCTCGGCATCGAACTCGAGGCGCATCTGCCGGTCGATTTCCTGCTGGCTGTAGCGCCAGGCGCCAAACGTCAACGCCAATGAGCAGGCGAGGGCGATCCAGGCGGGCCACAAGCCGTCGCGCAGCCTGTTCGGCGGCCTGGTCGGTTCAGACGGCGCGGCGGTGGATGACTTCATGGCGCGTTCCGGTGTCAAGGTGACCTGGATGAGAGCGTGCCCAGTGGCGCTTTAGCCGGACAGTTGCGGGACGGTTTGCCCGGCATCGGCGGCTTCGATCCCACGTTGGGCGCCTATGGGTATCCCGGGTTCCACTGCGGGCTAAGTTGGAAAATCCGGCTGCGTGTTCTTCGGCGGCGGTTCGATGCCGTACTCGGCGCCGTGTTCGATGGCGAACACGGCCGCCTCGACGCGCGAGGTCATGTTGAGCTTGGAAAGGATGTGGCGCACATGCAGCTTGACGGTGTCATGGCTGATGGCGAGCGCCCTGGCAATAGCCTTGTTGCTCTTGCCGCAGGCGAGATGGTGCAGAATCTCGCGCTCGCGATCGGTGAGCTTGGCGCGGCCTTCGCGCGGACGGGCTGGTATCGATGGCGGCTCAAGCAGCTTGGCGAGCTTGCCGGTCATCGCCGGGGCGATGACCAGTTCGCCCAGCGCCGCGCGGTGGATGGAATTGATCACTGCGTCGGGGTCCATGTCCTTGAGCAGATAGCCGCGCACTTCGGCGCGCAAGGCCCGCGACAGATCCTGTTCGCTGTCGCTCATGGTCAGGATGATGGTGGGCGGGGCGCAGCCGGCGGCGCGCAGCCGCTCCAGCAGATCGAGTCCGTCGATCTGCGGCATGCGCAGGTCCATGATCAACAGATCGGGCTGCTGCTGCTTGAGTATGCGCTCCGCCTCGTCGGGGTCACCGGTGGCGCCGAGCACATGCATGCCGGCCTTGTGTTCGAGCAGTTCGGCCAGGCCGTGGCGGCAAAGGCCGTGGTCGTCGATGAGGACGAGGCGTATCGGCTTGCTCATGTGACGGCTTCGGCGAACTTGTGGCAGCGAAAGGACAGGCGTACGCGGGTGCCGCCGCCGCGGCGCGGCTCCACGCTGAATTGGCCGCCCAGCAGGTGGGCGCGTTCGCGCATGATGTTGAGGCCGAAGTGGCCATGGCGGGATTTTGTTCCCGACGGGTCGCCGATCCCGGCGCCGTCGTCCTCGATGCTGACAGTGCAGATATCCTCGTCCTGCTTCAGGTGCAGCCAGCCATGCTTGGCCTTGGCGTGCTTGACGACATTCACCAGGGCTTCGCGCGCGATATGCAGCACTTGCAGCGACTGATCGACGGAAAGCGCCGGCTCGACAAAATTCGCGTCCATGGCCAGTTCCACCCCATTGAGCCCCTGAAGTTCCGTGAGGGTTTCGCGCAAGGCCGGGAGCAGGCCGCGCGGGTTCATGTCGCTGCGGAAATGCGTGATCAATTCGCGCACTCGCGCGTGCGCCACCACCAGCGAGGACTCGACCTCGTTCAGATAGCTGTCGGCACGCTGCGTGTCCTGCTGAGCGATGGCGTCGCGCAGCAGCGGTGTACGCATGCGCATGCAGGCGATGTTTTGCGCCAGAGCGTCATGCACCTCGTTGGCCAGTATCCGGCGCTCCTCCTGCAATGTGGCGCGCAGTTGCTCCTCGGAGCGGCGCGAGTTGGCTAGCGTCAGGCCGATGAGTTCGCTGAAGGCGGTGAGCAGGGCCGGCAGCTGGTCCGGAACTGTCACGCCCGGCGGGAAAAAGAGGTTTAACACGCCGCAAGGCTCCTGTGCGTCGCGTAGCGGTATGGTGAGCAGGTTCAGGCCGCCGCGCTTGCCGGCGTGCGCCAGTTCTTCGCTACAGGCGCAGTGGATGGCTTCCAGTTGGGCTTCATTGTGCGCCAGGGCGATGCCGCAGCTGCCGCAATTGATGTCGACGCGGCGCTTGTGCCGCCACATGGTCGCGGGAACCCCCACGGTGGCGACCAGACGCAGCTCGTCGCGGCCGGGATCGCGCAGGCGCACAGCTGCGGCGATGGCGCCGCTATAGTCGGCGATGGCGCGCAGCAAGGCTTCGAGCAACGGCAGGATGGCCGGGTCGGCCGTTCCGGCCTTCCGCCGCGTCACGCCGGACTTAGCCGCGCGCACGGCCGTCGCGACGGGCATGATCATTCCATTGGACACGGCAGTACGCAGTCGCCACACCGCTCAGGACGGCAGCGGGCTTGTCATTGGCGAACAGGCTGCGTGGGTTCGACATGGCGTTGATGACCTTACCTCCTGGAAATCTCCGAGTACAGCTTACCACCATAGCCGTTGTTTTGGACGGATCATCCGGGTCCGATTCTCGGATGCGGGCTGCCAAACCAAGGACTTGCCGCGCCAATTGGGAGAACTTATTCATCTATTCAAATTTCCGTTAATCCCCACTTTTGTGAAGTGTTAACCTGCGGACATTCACCCCCACACAACAACAATCCGCAGGAGGAGTCGATGGCGCTGGTCAATCCGTATGGCGGCGGTAGCCTCAAGCCGCTGTTGCTTGAAGGAGCGCAACGCGTCACCGAAATGGCGCGCGCAGCCAGCCTGCCCAAAGTCAAGGTGAGTTCGCGCGAAAAGGGCGACATCATCATGCTGGGCATTGGCGGCTTCACGCCGCTCGACGGCTTCATGCAGCGTGCCGACTGGGAGGGCGTCTGCGACGGCATGAAAATGGCCAACGGACTGTTCTGGCCGATTCCCATCACCCTGTCTACCGACCGGGCGACTGCCGAGCCCATCAAGACTGGCGCCGACGTCGCCCTGATCGATCCCGACGACGGCAGCATTCTGGCCACCATGCGGGTGACGGAAAAATACACCATCGACAAGGCCCACGAGTGCTCGATGGTGTTCAAGACCACCGATGCGGAACATCCCGGCGTCAAGATGGTCATGGAACAGGGCGAGATCAACTTCGCCGGTCCGATCAAGGTGTTGTCCCTGGGCGACTTCCCCACCAAATACGGCGAGCTGTTCATGACGCCGAAGGAGACGCGCGCCCTGTTCGAGAAAATGGGGTGGAGCAAGGTCGCGGCCTTCCAGACGCGCAATCCCATGCACCGTTCGCACGAATATCTGGCCAAGGTCGCCATTGAGACCTGCGACGGCGTGCTGATCCATTCCCTGCTCGGCAACCTCAAGCCCGGCGACATTCCGGCCGACGTCCGCTCCCAGGCCATCGCCACGCTGGTGGCAAACTATTTCGTGCCCAACACCATCGTGCAGGCGGGTTATCCGCTCGACATGCGCTACGCCGGTCCGCGCGAGGCGCTGCTGCACGCGGTGTTCCGCCAGAACTACGGCTGCTCCCACCTCATTGTCGGCCGCGATCACGCGGGGGTCGGCAGTTACTACGGCCCTTTCGATGCTCACCACATCTTCGACGAGATCCCCAAGGGTTCACTGGAAACCCAGCCGCTGAAGATCGACTGGACCTTCTGGTGCTACCAGTGCGGCGGCATGGCTTCGGCGCGTACCTGTCCGCACGGCGACGCGGACCGCCTGCTGCTGTCGGGGACCAAGCTGCGCAAAATGTTGTCGGAAAGCGGCGACGTGCCCGCCGAGTTTTCCCGTCCCGAAGTGCTGGAAATCCTGCGCGCCTATTACGCGGGCCTGACGGAAAAAGTGGAAATAAAGCTGAGCGGCCATTCCGCGCGCTGATTTTCGAGGGAGGTCGCAATACGAGGATCGTGATTCAGAGCAAGAGCGCCGGGCGCCGGGCCGCCCCAAGCCAGGCGCAGCGTAAACATGGAGCCGCCACCGGCGGCGAGCGACCGTCACCCCCTTCCTCGGGAAGGGGGCTGGGGGGAAGGCAAATTACCGCAACCTAGGAGAAAGACGCAATGCCAACCTTTGTGAGAACTGAGAAGTGCGATGGCTGCAAGGGCCAGGACAAGACGGCGTGCATGTATATCTGTCCGCACGACCTTATGAAGCTGGACAAGGACGGTTCCGATACCGGCCATGCCATGAAAGCCTACAACCAGGAGCCGGAGCAGTGCTGGGAATGCTACTCCTGCGTCAAGATATGCCCGCAGGGCGCCATCGAGGTGCGCCACTACGCCGACATCGTGCCGCTCGGCGGTTCGGTGCAACCGATGCGCGGTTCCGATTCGATCATGTGGACCATCAAATTCCGCAACGGCACGCTCAAGCGTTTCAAGTTCCCGATCCGTACCACCTCGGAAGGTTCGATCGACAACTACGGCGGCAAACCCATGCCCAAGATGGCCGATCTGAGTACTCCCGGCATGTTCACGGGCACCTCGATGAACGGTTATCGCACCGGCAAGAAAGAAGAACTGATCCGAGTGAAGTAAGTCGGTCAGTCGGTCAGCAAATTAAAAAACATAGGAGCATATGCAATGGCTGAAGGAACTTTTGGTAATCCCGCGATCATCGAGGAAGAACTCGATATCCTGCTGATCGGCGGCGGCATGGCGTGCTGCGGCGCGGCTTATGAAGTAGTGCGCTGGGCCGATGCGGTCAAGGCGGAGAGCGGCAAGGAACTGAAAATCAAGCTGGTCGACAAAGCGGCGGTGGACCGCTCCGGCGCGGTGGCGCAGGGTTTGTCGGCGATCAATACCTATATCGGCCCGGATCTCGACCCGGCTGACTACGCGCGCATGGTGTCCAACGACCTGATGGGCATCACCCGCGACGACCTGGCTTACGATCTCGGCCGCAACGTCGACGACTCGGTACATCTGTTCGAGGAATGGGGCCTGCCGATCTGGAAGACCGACGCCGAAGGTGTGCGCCACGACGGCGCCGAGGCGCAGAAGGAAGGCATTCCCTCGCTCAAGGACGGCGGCAAGCCGGTGCGCTCGGGCAAGTGGCAGATCATGATCAACGGCGAATCCTACAAGTGGATCGTCGCCGAAGCCGCCAAGAAGGCGCTGGGCCTGGCGCGCATCGAGGAACGCATTTTCATCGTCAAGCTGGTCAACGACAAGAACGATCCGTCGCGCATTTCCGGCGCCGTCGGCTTCTCGGTGCGCGACAACACCATCCACATCTACAAGGCCAAGGCTGTCCTGTTGGCCGCCGGCGGCTGCGTCAACCTGTTCCGTCCGCGTTCGGTCGGCGAGGGCGCGGGCCGCGCCTGGTATCCGGTATGGAACGCCGGCAGTACCTACGCCATGGCCGCCGAAGCCGGCGCCGAGTTGACCATGATGGAAAACCGCTTCGTGCCGGCCCGCTTCAAGGACGGCTACGGCCCGGTCGGAGCCTGGTTCCTGCTGTTCAAGGCCAAGGCCACCAATGCCTACGGCGAAGACTACATGGTCAAGAACAAGGCCATGCTCGACGACTATCCGCCCTACGGCCAGGCCGCCGTTCCCGCCTCCTGCCTGCGCAACCACCTCATGCTCAAGGAGATGAAGGACGGACGCGGCCCGATCTACATGGATACCGTTTCGGCCCTGGCGAAACTGCGCGAGACGCTGACACCCAAGGAAGTGAAGCACCTGGAGTCGGAAGCCTGGGAAGACTTCCTCGACATGTGCGTCGGCCAGTGTGGCATCTGGGTGGGCGAGAACATCGAACCGGAGAAGAAGATGTCCGAGCTGATGCCGACCGAGCCCTACCTGCTCGGTTCGCATTCCGGCTGCTGCGGCATCTGGGTTTCCGGCCCCGAGGATCTCGGTGCGCCGACCGCCGCCGACAGCGAAGAGGCCGGAGTGCCGACCCATCTGCCGCG
>JBAYJH010000283.1:0-6287 GCA_041665185.1 Sterolibacterium sp. | reverse complement strand
TTCGATCCAGTAACCCGCCTGCAGCGACATGTTCTCCTTCACGCGGTACGTGGCATAGAGCTTCAGGCTATCCAGCGTAGCCCTGATGTCGGGAAAGGCCGGATTCGATGCGCCGGTGTTGACGTTGATCTGGCTGCGCGAGCGCGTGGTGCTGTAGTCCGCACCGATATCGAGTTTGTCCTTGATTGCAGCATGTTTCACGCCTAAGCCGAAGGTATCGACCGTATCCTTGTTGTCGGCAAACCAATCCGCGAACGAAAACGTCTGGCTGCCGGCCTGCTTGGACTTGATTTCCTGGTGGTTCGCGTACAAGCGCAGACTGGTGCGCTCCGAAACGACCAGCGAGACATCGCCGTTCAGATTGAAATCCTTGGCGTTGGTCAGGCCGATCGTCGAATCCAGATATTTGTCCTCGGAGGAATCCACTCCGAGTCCGATGCTGAGCCGCTCCATCGGCGTAAGGTCCGCGCGCAAGCCGACCGTTTCCCGCGTACGGTTCGCCAGGTTGAATTTCCTCATCAGGATATTCTCGGGAGGGGTGATCCCCGGCACCACCTGAAATGAGCCGGCATTCCGGCGCTCGCCATGGGCGAGCTTGAGCGTCAGGTCGAGCTTGTCCGTCACGCTCGAAGTGAGTTTGCCCCAAGCCGTGTTCTCGCGCGTGGTGTCGACGTCCTGGTAGGTGCGCTCATGCGAATCGAAGTCCGCCCCGAGCGCCCCTCTCAGCTTTGCTGAGGCCCGGTACTCGGCGCTGAGCTTCACTTTGTCCTGCTTGAAGCTGTAAGGCAGGTTCGTTCTGGGCAAGCCGACGAACATGTCGGTCGCGACCGAAGGGTAGCTGGCCTGTGGCGTCTGGTTGTCGCGATCGTTGTGCGTATAGGCCGCGATCAGCCGCAACCGGTCGGTGACCGCCGAACTGAGCCTCAGGCCTGCGTCCAGGGTCGTGGCGCGCGCATCGAGCGAGCTTCCCGGCAAGGGTCCGACCAGCAGTGTCGCATTCAGCGTTGACGGCAGAAAGCTGTCATTCTGCGTCATGCGGCCGATGGCGATGTCGCCGCTGAGTTGCGTGCGTTCGCTGAACTGGTATCCCGCCGTAGCCTGGATTTGATGAAACTGGTTGTCCGGCGGCAGCGCGAGCTGCCCAAAGGTCTCGCCGCTGATCGCGGTATAGGGGTCTTGCCAGGTCAGCGCGTGATTGGAATTGCGGAACGTCGATCCGTAATACGCGAACTTCACCTGAAATTTCTTGCCGTTGTAGGCAGCCGAGGCATCCACCTGGTCGGTAATATAATCCACCGGTTCGATCAGCTGGGTGGAATTGACGAAGAACGATCCGGCAGTCTGCTTGTTGCCATCGCGGGTTTCGTGGCGATAATTGAATGCGTATTCCCAGTTGCGTACGGGAATCCAGGATGCACCCACTCCCACTTGCTTTCTTTGCGTCGCCAGGTCGACCTGATTAAGCTGGCCGGCCAAAGGCATCGCAGTCGTCGTCCCGGCCGCAAATCCGGCCGGCAGGCTCAGCGTAGCCCCACCGCTGCCGATGAAGGGTGTCAGCGCGCCGTCCCAGATGCGGTGCGGCGTCTCGTCGTACTTGAAGCGTAGCTTGTAGCTGCCCTGCTTTCCGCCCTCGGCATCGACGGAGCGCGTGTCCAGACCGAGATTCGACGCATTGAGGTTCCAGTAGCTCCCGTCTGCGCCGCGCGAACGCACCGCGGCGTCGCCGATGAAGAATCCGCCTTTTTTTTGCAGGCCGTTGTATTGGCCGAATTCGGCCGATTTGTCCGAAACCGAACCCGCTCCCACGTCCAGCGTTCCGCTGACGCCCTGCTCGAACTTGCAGGACTCGCATTTCCATTGCGAGGTATCGACAGCAGCGCCGCCTGCCGCGGCCGCCGAGGACAGCGCCGACAACGCACCTAGCAGAAGCAGTTGATTCGAGGTTTTCATGTTCTTGTCCTGTTTTAGTCCCGGCATAACGCGCTTCACGCATCAGCCTCCACTGAAACTTCCGTTCCGGATTATCTCTACACCGCTACTCGACATTACACGTCGCGCCCGGTCCGCCGCATTCAATCGCGCCGGGCCGGGAACGCAGGCACCGCTCAGCGCATCAGCTTCACTCCCGACGGGTTGTTCGAGCCGTGAATCTGCGAATGGCAATTGAGGCAGCTGCCGGCAAGCAGGAAAGCCTGGCCGCCGCCTGCGCCGCCGGGCAGCGAAGCGCTGGTCCGTGCCACAGAAGGATGGCCGGCTACCGAATGACATTGCTGGCACAGCAGCGGCGGGTTCTTCTTCAGCCGCCATTGATTGACCGAGCCGTGCGGGTAGTGGCACAAGGTGCAGTCCTCCGCCACCGGCGCATGCTCCCACAGGAAGGGGCCGCGCTTTTCCGCGTGGCAGGTGTAGCAGGTCTGATTCACCGTCGGCTTCACCAGCAAGGCGTCCGTGTTCGAGCCATGCGGGGCATGGCAGTCGGTGCAAGTCATTGTGCCAAAACGCACCGGATGGGCGGACGGTTTGGAAAAGTCCGCGCGTTCCTTCTTGTGGCATTTGTAGCAGACCTCAGGCTGGGTCGCTTTCGCAAGCACCGGATCATGCGCCGCGTGTATCTTGTGGCAATCGCTGCACGCGACGTTGTTGCTGTCGTGGACACTGCCATGCCAGCCGATGCGGGCACCGTTCTCATGGCAAGCCAGACAGTACTTGTTGCGCTGCTGCGGGGTCAGGAAGGAGCTGGACTTGAAACTGTTGATGCCGTCGGGGCCGCCGCCGTTATCGGCGTGCTTTTTCCCCGGGCCGTGGCAGGCCTCGCATTGCAGGTGCCCAGGTGCAAAGGGTGTGCGCTTGTCGGCGCGATTTCCGTGCTTGGTCTTGAATATCTCGAATACCGGGAAATCGCCGCCCTCCACGTGGCACTGCAGACAGGTGTCGGCGCCCTGGTCGGTGTACTCCGTGCCCATGCTCATCGGCGCCGGCGGCGGCTCTGCCGCCTTCGCCGGCGCCTGGTCAGCCGCGCTTGCGTTGAACGCGAAGCCAGGCAACAGAAGCAGCGCCGCAAATAATGCTTTTTTGATAGTCATCATTGTCTGTCCGTTAGCCATGGTTCTTGTTTATCTTCGCTTTTACTGTACACCGTGGACCACCTGGACGTCGAAAACCTTGCCCGGTCCGTGGCAGAAAGCACAGGCTTCCGGCGTGGCCGCGTTGATGGTCGCCTGCGTCGCCGAGAAATTCCCCGCGTTGAAAGCATCCTGCATATGGTTCAGTGCTACCGAACTGTCGTGGCAGGACGAGCACACCGCGGCGATGGGCGTGATTCTCAGGTTGTCCGCAGGGTCCGTGGCGGAAGCCCCGGTGCTGATGGTGCTTCCCATCACGCCATCGGCAACGGGCGCGGCCCAGGTACCGGTCAGTTGATACGAAGTACCGGCATGGCAGGTCGAGCAATCGTTCAGTTTCCCGGGGAACACGACTTTGCTGAAATCGTTCACGCTGCCGCCGAAGCCATAAACGACGATGCCCTTGGTGCGGAATCCGCCGTTGCTCGATTGTCCCGCGTGGATGGCGTGGATCATGGTCTTGAAGTCGATCGATTCTTCCAATTTGCCATCCGTACCGCCGGTGAGCACGCCTGCAGTCTTGGGACGCTGATTCGCATCGGTCGCATTCGGATTGTGGCAGACGACGCACACGCCCGGTTCATCCGTGCGATTGTTGCCGTGCAGACTGAGCGTACCGTGGCACACGTCGCACTTGGCGATGTCCACCACAACGCGCCGGGCCGTTACGCTGCCGGTGATCGCGTAATCCTTGAACACGCTCTTCACCTTCAGCCGGTCGGTGAACGTCCCGGCGGTGGTCACATCGCCGGCGGGATGTCCTTCCATCAAGGCACGCAGCGTGCCCGTCTGTGCGGCGGGAACGCCTACGGTCGAAGTGACGGTGTAAGTCCCGGCTGTGGCGCCCGGCACTACCGCTGCATTGTTCAGCAGATTGATGCTGACCGGCTGGCCGAAGGACTGTCCACTGCTGTCATTGCCGAAATCCTTGGTGTTCCAGCCGAGCTTGACGGTGAGCGTGCTGTTGGCTCCGGCCGTAAACGCAGCGGCGGTCTTGATGTCGTACGGCGCGTCGCCATTGGTCGGGTCGGTCACCGAGAAGGTGATGACCGGCTTCGACCCCGCCGTCG
The DNA here is from genome assembly GCA_041665185.1 of Sterolibacterium sp. Classification (GTDB taxonomy): domain Bacteria; phylum Pseudomonadota; class Gammaproteobacteria; order Burkholderiales; family Rhodocyclaceae; genus JACRAR01. The sequence goes on along the minus strand of JBAYJH010000283.1, from coordinate 2,095 downwards.
TGGGTGCGACGCTGATAATGTTGTATTGGAATTTGGCCGACGCCGCCTTGAACCTTGTCGGGAAGTTGTGCGCGACGACGATATCCTTCTTGTCCGTAAATTTCCCCGCCTCGTGACACAGCGAGCAAGTGCTGTCGTCGCTCACGACGCCGCCCGGGTGCGCCACTTTCTGATACGGCTTGGCCGGATCGGGCTTGGCCCCGAAATAGACATCGTCGTGGCAGGCGCCGCAGGCTTCCATGCTCGGCTGCATTTTCCAGTTGTCGCCCTGGGCGGTTGCATTCGCCGCCCCCGGGGTGCCGTCATGGCACTTGGTGCAGTTGCGGACGTCCTGCGGGAAAGCCACTTTAGAAAAATCCGTTCCGTTGACCACATAAGGCGTGCCGGCAATAACGCTGGGCAGGCCGACGCCGTCATGGATCTTGTGGATCATCACTTTGAAATCCACCGGTGTATTGGGAGCGCCCGCAACCCAGGAGCCCGGGTTGTGGCAAGTAACGCACAACTTGGTGTCCACACGCGTGCCGTGGGCGGTGAGCTGGTCATGGCACTCGTTGCATTTCGCGTCGGAGACGATATCGCGCTTGGTCGTAAGCGCATTTCCGTTAGGCACGAAATCATAGGTCCCCGTCGTCTTGGGGTAGGCGCTATTGGCCTGTTGAATCGTGACCCGGTGGGTCAGTCCCGGCTGATAGCTGATATCGAGCGCTTTGCCATCCGCATCGGTGCAGGGCGCGGGACAGGTAGCGCTCTTGATGTCGGTGGCGAAGGTATACGTATAGCTGCCGTTGCCGTTATTGGCCAGGGTGCCGAAAGCGTAGCCCGCAGCCGAACGCTCCTGACTGCCCTGCACTGCGCCGCCGCTGGCGCGGTTGATGTAGTTCTGCCAGGTGCTCGGACCGCCGTTCGATCCCGGCACCAGCTTGGCGATGTTGAAGCGCAAATCCGCGGCGCTAAGACCGGCCATGCCGACGCCGGCCTCGTTGGTAACCGTGAAGTTCACCACCGGCGGGCTGTTGATGGTCACCCCGCTTATCGTCATGTTGAGCGCCGTGGATGCGGTCAGCGCCGCTGTAGTAACGGTAGTCGACGCTGGGCTCGTCGCCGCTCCGGCTGTGCCACCACCGCCACCGCCGCCGCCGCATCCGGCCAAGGTCAGCGCCAGCAGCCCTGCTGCGAGGCCCCGCACAAATTCCCATCGCGGGACAAGGTCGATCCATTCATACGACGATCGATTTTTTTTCATGACTACCCCGTTGTTTGAGGACAAGCTACCCCCTGCTTAGAAAATCTCTGCGCGCCCCCGTCACCAACCACGCACCTGCCCGGGATGTCCCCGACACGGCCTGTACCCTGCCTTGCCTCCGCGCAGCAGAGTCCCCGGCAATCCCCGCCAGGCAACCAGATCCAGCAACCGCGCTGCGGCCAAAAACCAGTTCGAATGCTATGTCAGATTGTCTTATCTTGCAAATCCAAACAGCAGGCACGCAAAGAGCGCACGCGTTTGCGTTTTCCGGAACGTTTCCCTCCGGGTCGCACACCGGGAGTTCACTTCTGTTTTGCGATAATCAGCTGCTTGATATTCTCGTAGGCGCCGATCGTAATGATCTTGTTGGTGACCAGGCGCGCCTTGGTATTGAAGGGACGGCCGGCGATGATCTTGTCGGCTTCCGCTGCGCTGATTCCCGGAAGTTTCATCAACTCCGCCTTGCTCGCGCTATTTATGTCGACAAACTTGGGCTTGGCGGCCGCTTTGGCACCTTTCGCCTTCGCGCTTTTAGCGCTCGCTTTGCCATGGCTGATTGCTTTGGTCTCTCCTGCCGTTCCGGATTTGGTTTCAACCGCAAATGACAGGCTCGCCCCCAGCAGCAAGGCTGCGGCGATCACTGCGGATGGAATGATGCTGCGTTTCATGAAATATCTCCTGGATTTGCTTAGGTGGTAATCGTATAGCGAACATCGGCCGCGTCGTCCATGCCCGGGCTATTTTTGAATCACCAAAAAAACAACCCAGAAGCGTCGCCGCTTCAGGGTTGTTCGGACTTGCCGCTGGGGCACGGCGTACCGCGCCCCAGCTTAATACAACGATCCAACC
>JBAYJH010000282.1:0-6303 GCA_041665185.1 Sterolibacterium sp. | reverse complement strand
GTCGAAAACTTAATTCTCAATCAAGATAGTGCCTTCCTCTGGTTTGACGCCAACATAAATGGCACCGGAAATGCTCTCGATAACTTTATCATAGGCAACAACGGCCGCAACAACCTTAGCGGCATGGCGGGAAACGATACGCTGGTTGGCGGCGGCGGCGCAGATACACTCACTGGTGGCTCTGGTGCCGACTTCTTCAGGTTTAATGACACTGGCAACATTACTGATATCCTGTCTGACACCGACAGCATCACTGACTTTCTGTCGGGTACTGACAAGATTCAGGTTGTGGAAGCTAATTTCCAGAATCTGCCACAAGGTACTCTGAGCGCGAGCCGACTCGTGGCAAGCGCCGACCCGCGCGGCGTCGATGGCAATGCGGTTTTCCTGTACAACACTACTACCCACGTGCTGTCCTTTGATACCAACGGGAGCGCCCTGTTTGGAGGTCACGATCTTGTGACGCTCGTCGGTCAAACGACTTTGAACGCCAGCGACATACAAGTTGTATAAACCCGACTGTGACCACAACCATGTTTCGTATCGAGATACTCATTGACGAATATCGGGCTTGCAACTTTTCAACGCGCCCGTGTGCGCATCAAGCGCCGCCAATTGACTGCGCAAAAACGAGCATTTCCAGGGAATACTGAACATGACCACATTCAAAAGCACAGCGACTGGCGAAGCATTGCTTGGCAGCAAGAGCGATGACGAACTGCTTGGTTTTGCCGGAAACGACACGCTGACTGGCGGGCAGGGCGACGACTATCTTGATGGCGGGACCGACAACGATACAGCCGAATACACCGGATTGGTCACGGAGTACACCTTCGACTACGACGAAAAATCCGGGACTTTCACCATTACCGACAGCGTCGCCGACCGCGACGGTATCGATACTGTTATTGATGTCGAAGTCTACAACTTCGGGAAGGCGTCGAAGACGCTGGCCGAGTTGATCGCGCTGGCAACCGGCGTTGTCGCCGATGACTACGCAGCAGACAGTTCAACCACAGGCCTAATCACCGTTGGAACCAGCGCAAGCGGCAATCTCGAAGAAGTTGGCGATGAGGATTGGTTTGCGCTTACGCTCCTGGCCGGGCAAAGCTACACCTTCAGCCTGGATGCCGCTGCAACGGCGGGTCTGAGCAATCCAAAGCTCTGGCTATATACCGGCAAAGGTGCAGTGCTTGACTCCAACGACAATGCCAACGGCAGCAGCTTGAATTCACAGATCAGTTACACCGCCACCACCAGTGGCAAATACTATCTTGGTGCCACGGGTGTAGATACCGGTACTGGTGCTTACCGCCTTTCGGCAACAACGACAGGTACAGCCACAAACAATGCTCCCACCGGTTCTGTGACCATCACCGGCGCCGCCACCCAAGGTCAGACCCTAACCGCGTCCAATACGCTTACAGACCTTGATGGCCTTGGCACGATCAGCTACCAGTGGAATTCCGCCGGCACAGCCATAAGCGGTGCGACTGCAAGTACCTTCGCCCTTACAGAATCTCAGGTTGGCAAAGCCATCACTGTCACCGCCAGCTACACCGATGGACATGGTACGGCAGAGACAATCACCAGCAGTTCGTCCCTCTTGGTAGCCAACGTCAATGACGCCTCGACCGGAAGCGTCACAATCAGTGGTACGCCAACTCAGAATCAAACACTCACAGCAGCCAACACGCTGGCTGATGCAGATGGTATTGGCACGATCAGCTATCAGTGGCAAATTAATACCGGCAGTACCTGGACAAATTTAACAACGGGCAACAACCTTACCCTTGCGGAAGCCCATGTTGGGAAGTCGGTTCGCGTGATCGCCAGTTATACGGATGGTCATGGCACAGTAGAAAGCGCATCTTCGACAGCGACACAAAATATAGAAACAACGTCCCAAAGCACATCCGGCAACGACACCTTCATCGGCGGAGTTGGCACTATTGACGGTGGCGGTGGTATTGATACTGTCCAGTACTCTGGCTCAAAAGTTACGCCAATTCATAACGCTAACGGATCATACACAGTTGGCACTGACATACTTATCAATGTCGAGCGTATTCAGTTTTCAGACACCAAAGTGGCGCTCGATATGGGTGTTGCGCAGCCAGGCGGAGAAGCCGGACTATTAATTGGTGCTGTAGTGGGTAAGGCATTTTTGGCGGACAAGGCACTCGTTGGAACTTTGCTTACATATTTTGACGCTGGCAACAGCATGCACGACGCCGCAGATTTCTTGGTAACCGCAGGAATCATGGATGCCCTCGCCGGTGGATCAAGCACAAATGCTTATGTAAATATGATTTACCAGGCGGTGACCGGACAAGTCGCAACGCCAGATATTACGGTGCAACTAGCGGCAAAGATTGATGGGGTTAGCTACACAAAAGCAGATTTCCTGACAGAATACGCCAATCTTCCGATGAACCAGACCAACGTGAACTTGGTCGGTTTGCAGCAGACGGGGCTTGGGTATTCATAATGGATGAATTCAAATACTGTTGATTCTTGCTCAATGGTGAACGTCGGATTCGGAAACGATCTACTGTCGCCATGAATCCAGAGTTTGTATGAGCAGAGCAGCGGTGGTGGGTGTAACTCGAAGCGCCATCGAGATTCGCGATGCTCACTGTCAGAAGCACTTTGGACTGCTTTGAGGAGTATTGATTTCCCGAGATACTAGCTGTACAGTAAGGAAGTAATGCGGTCCTTACTGGAGAATCACATGTTAGCGCTTGGCAAAATTACCGCCAAAGGCCAAACCACCATTCCACAGGACGTTCGCGCCGCCCTGAAGGTCTCATCGGGTGATCTGATCGCCTGGGAAGTCGGCGCCGACGGGACGGCGACGGTGCGGCGCGTCCAGCCCATGGACATTGAATACATGCGCGCCGTCGAAGGCACGCTGAGCGAATGGGGCGGCGCCGCCGACGAGGAGGCATACGGTGAACTTTGAGCGCTTTGCGGTCGTGCGCGTGCCTTTCCCCTTCACCGACAGCAAGGCAACCAAGAACCGCCCCGCCCTGGTGCTCTCCGACCCAGGGGGTTTCAATACCCCGGCCGGGCATTCGGTCATGGCCATGATTACCTCGCAGGCCAATGCGCCCTGGCCTCTCGATTGCACCATCGCCGATCTTGCCGCTGCCGGTTTGCCCGCAGCGTCCAAGGTGCGTTTCAAACTGTTCACTCTCGACCATCGCCTGGTTCGCGGACAACTCGGGAAGTTGTCTACCGCCGATGCGAAGATCATTCGGAATGGTCTTGCCAAGTTGTTCGGAACCAAATAGCCAATCTCGTTAGCTTCCGAGCACCGCCCGCCACGCCGCGAGCTTCTTCTCGAATGCCAGCGTATAGGCCGGGCTGGAGGAAGGAAGCACCGCCGTTTCATAGCCGAGCTCTTCAATGTGGTGGGCGAAACGGGCTGCCGCCTGGCCGTTGAAGCAGACGCGCCGCAGCTTCGGCGCAAGCTTCTTCAACTTTCCGAAATCGTTGGCCTGCGCACCCCGGATGGCGCTGTCCAGGCTGCCGGCGCGCTGGCAACTGGCAAACACATCCCACACGGCGACGCCGGCACGGTGCAGCGCCGCCTTGCGGTCAGGATAAGCCATCTCCGCCAGCGGGATCGCCAGCAGGGCGGCAAGCAGCCGCCAGAACTGGTTCTGGCCATGGCCGTAATATTGTTGGGCGGCCAAGGAAGCCTCGGATGGAAAACTCCCAAGGATCAGGGTGCTGGCGGCCGCGTCGATGATCGGCGGGAAGCCGCGCAGCACCTCGGTCATGACATGCTCGACCGGCCGCTCAAGCCGTCGCCGTGCCGCCCATCTCCAACATCAACTGGTTGATGCGGCGCACGAAGCCGGCCGGGTCGTCGAGCTGGCCGCCTTCCGCCAGCATGGCCTGGTCGAACAGCACCGCCGCCCAGTCGTCGAAATGTCGCTCCTCGTGGCGGATACGCAGCACCACCGGGTGCTTGGGATTGATTTCGAGTATGGGCTTGGAATCCGGCGTCTTCTGGCCCGCCGCCTTGAGCATCCGCGCCAGGTTGCCGCCGATGTCATGTTCGTCGGCAACCAGGCAGGCCGGGCTGTCGGTGAGGCGGTGGGTGACGCGGACTTCCTTGACGCGCTCGCCGAGCGACTTGGCGATCTTCTCGATGAGGTCCTTGAACTCGCCGGCTTCCTTCTCCTGTTCCTGCTTCTCGGCCGCGTCCTCAAGTGTGCCGAGATCGAGGCCACCCTTGGCGACCGACTGTAGCGGCTTGCCCTCGAACTCGCTGAGGTTGCTGGTCACCCATTCGTCGACACGATCAGACAGCAGCAGCACTTCGATGCCCTTCTTGCGGAAGATTTCGAGATGCGGGCTGTTCTTGGCCGCGTTGAAAGTTTCGGCGGTGACGAAATAGATCTTGCTCTGGCCTTCCTTCATGCGGCCCACGTAATCGGCCAGCGACACGCTCTCTTCGGTCGTGTCGGCATGGGTCGAAGCGAAGCGCAGCAGCGCGGCGATCTTGGCCTTGTTGGAGAAGTCTTCGCCGACGCCTTCCTTGAGAGCGCGGCCGAACTCGGACCAGAACTTGGTGTACTGTTCCTTCTGGTTTTCCGCCAGGTCTTCCAGCAGACTCAGCACCTTCTTGGTACAGCCGGCGCGGATCGCCTCGATGTCCTTGCTCTCCTGGAGGATCTCGCGCGAGACATTCAGCGGCAGGTCGTTGCTGTCGACCACCCCGCGGATAAAACGCAGGTAGTGCGGCATCAACTGCTCGGCATCGTCCATGATGAACACGCGCCGCACATACAGCTTGATGCCGTGGCGGACGTTGCGGTCCCACAAGTCGAAAGGCGCATGCGCCGGCAGATAGAGCAATTGGGTGTATTCCTGGCGGCCTTCGACGCGGGCGTGGGTCCAGGCGAGCGGATCCTCGTAGTCGTGGCCGACATGCTTGTAGAACTCGCGGTATTCCTCGTCCGTGATCTCGCTCTTGGCGCGCGCCCACAGCGCGCTGGCCTGGTTGACCGTCTCGTCCTCGGCGCTGATCTTCTGCGCTTTCGCTTCCTGGTCCCACTCCTCCTTCTTCATGATGATGGGCTGGAGGATATGGTCGGAATACTTGCGGATGATGCCGCGCAGCTTGAAGCCGGCCAGCAGGTCGTCCTGCCCTTCGCGCAGATGCAGGGTGATCTCGGTGCCGTGCGCGGCCTTGTCCACCATCTCGACGGAAAACATCCCGCCGCCCTCGTTGGCCATGTCGCATTCCCAGCGCACGCCCTGCCCCGGTTGCTCGCCGGCGCGGCGTGTCACCACGGTGACCTTTTCGGCGACGATGAAGGCGGAATAGAAACCCACGCCGAACTGGCCGATCAGGTGCGCGTCCTTCTGCTGGTCGCCGGAAAGCCGTGAGAAGAATTCGCGGGTGCCGGACTTGGCGATGGTGCCGAGGTTCTGGATGACTTCCTCGCGGCTCATGCCGACACCGTTGTCGGCGATGCTCAGGGTGCGAGCCGCGGCGTCGTAGCCGATGCGGATATTCAACTCCGAGTCACCTTCGTATAAGGCTGGATTGTGCAGCGCCTCAAAACGCAGTTTGTCGCAGGCATCCGAAGCATTGGAGATCAGCTCGCGGAGGAAAATCTCGCGGTTGCTGTAAAGGGAATGGATCATCAGTTGCAAGAGCTGTTTGACTTCGGCCTGGAAGCCGAGGGTCTCGCGCGAGGTCGTGGAAGCTGGCGCTTCAGGGGTATGAGTAGTCATGGTAAGTTCCTGTCAGAAAACGTGATTAACGAAATTGGGGCGGTCGCGGAAATTTCAAGCCGGGAGAGGTCAGTACAGAATCTCGATGATCTCGATCTCGCGCAACCCAACCGGGCTCTGGAAGCGCACCAGGTCGCCCAGGCGGGCCTTCATCAGAGCCCGTGCCAGCGGCGAGATCCAGCTGATGCGGCCGGCGGACGCATCGGCTTCATCGACGCCGACGATCTGGTAACAGGCTTCATTGCCGTCCGCATCCATGATCGATACGCGGGCGCCGAAGAACACCTGATCGAGGTTTTCCTGGCGACCCGTATCGACCACCACGGCGTTTTCCAGCCGCTTGGTGAGATAGCGCAGGCGTTTGTCGATCTCCCGCAGGCGCTTCTTGCCATAGATATAGTCGCCGTTCTCGGAGCGGTCGCCGTTGCCGGCAGCCCAGGAAACCACTTGCACCAGGGCCGGCCGTTCAACTTTCACCAGATGCTCGAACTCGGCCCGCAGCCGGGCATGACCGTCCATGGTCATGTAGTTCTTGCTGCCGGGCGG
>JBAYJH010000281.1:0-6312 GCA_041665185.1 Sterolibacterium sp. | reverse complement strand
TGCTAAGCTGATATCGGGCTGCCTTTGTCGGGGGTCATCTTCCGGAAGCGGCAGAAACACCAGTTTCGACGTTGACCCGGTAATCGCCAGCACCTTTTCCGCCAGTTCAAGCATGCTGAATTCGCCGGGGTTGCCGAGATTCACCGGACCGATGAACTCTGCCGGAGATTCCATCATCGCCAGCATTCCGTCGATCAGGTCATCGACGTAGCAGAAGCTTCGGGATTGCGTCCCGTCGCCATACAGCGTTATGGGCTCGCCCTTGAGCGCCTGGACCACGAAGTTGCTGACCACTCGCCCATCGTTGGGATGCATGCGAGGGCCATAAGTATTGAAGAGACGAACCACCTTTATTTCGAGTGCGTATTGACGCCAATAGTCAAAAAACAAGGTCTCGGCGCAACGCTTGCCTTCGTCGTAGCATGAACGAATGCCGATCGGATTGACGTTCCCCCAATAACTTTCCACCTGCGGATGAACAGCGGGATCGCCATACACTTCGCTGGTGGATGCCTGAAGAATCCGGGCCTTTACCCGCTTGGCCAATCCCAGCATGTTGATGGCACCATGCACGCTGGTCTTGGTGGTTTGCACCGGATCGTGCTGATAATGAATCGGGCTGGCCGGGCAGGCCAAATTGAAAATTCGATCAACCTCAACGTAAAGAGGCAGCGTTACGTCGTGACGGATGAGCTCAAAGTTGTTATGCGCCAGCAAATGCCTGACGTTCGACTTGTCCCCGGTGAAAAAGTTGTCGACACATACAACGTCCCGCCCTTGCGCAACCAGACGGTCACACAGATGGCTCCCCAGAAATCCCGCGCCTCCCGTAACCAGTACCTGCTTCATGACTTCCCCTTATCACCTATGACACTTATGGCACAATTTCAAACTTCTCCATGGCATAAGCGAGAATCCGCTCGATGCTCTTGTCTCCATGAAGATTTGCGAGCGCGTACCGATGACGCTCCATGATCTTCTCTCTGCCGCCTTGGTCGAACATGGCGCTCGCCTTGGTCGCAATAGCATCAGGCGCCACGATGTCGGCCGGGCCATAAAATAGAATGTGCCGCCGGTCGATTTCACGGATCGGTTCGAAAAATCGCAGCGCTTCGGGCACGATCGGTATACCGCCTGAAATCAGGGCGTCGAACATCCTGGTCGGAACGTCGTTCAGGACCGGGACGATCCAATGCGACTTATGCCCACACCATTCTTCCAGGCGATCCGCAGCGGTGCGCGAGTGAAACTGCTGAGTGGAAAAACCGATCGAAGGCACCTTCTGGTTCAGCGTTGAAATCACCCTGTTTCGATATACAAACCCGGGATACATGACGTGCAGCCCCAAAGGTTCACTGGATCGGGAGCGGGTCTGCATGAGGTCGTGGTGTTGGGCCAGGAACTTTCTTGACCACTGCACAGAAAGGGCCGCAACCGGTTCTGTGATGACGGAGTTGAATCGGGACAGCGCATAGAGATTTTCCCGATGCGTCGGGACATATAAGTCGCTATGCACGGCGAGCACCGCGCTTGCCGACATCCAGTGGTGATTGTCCCAATCCCACATCACGAATATCGTATTGACGCAACGGTTGAACAGCCTGACATAGCCATCCAGCCTGTGTCCCGCCTCGGTGTTGTTAACAATCACCAGCGCACCAGATAGATAAGCCGCTTTCCTGTCCTCATCGGCCGCATCTTGCAGGCTGAAGAAGTCCTCATCCAACACCCCGACTTGCATGGAGGGAGAATCAACAGCAAGATTGCGAAAATGATCGCAGAACAACACCCGCTGAACCGGCTTGCCGCGGAAGTGCTCGATCAGGCGACTGACGCGCTTTTCCTTCTCGAAAGCCAGGCGGAAGAACACCTCGTCCTGAAAGTACGTGACGGTCTCTTGCACAATCAGGGCGGGCTTATCCTTATTGGGCAAGCTGTTATACAGATGAGTGATCGTTGAGGTCATGCGTGAAAGTGCTAGCGGCCGCCAACGGCGCAACCGTCATTCCGCGCAATCGTCTCCTTGTACAGCGACGCCGGCAGTCCCTGACCCATGGAATGTTCGTACCGAATGGCCGACTTGGCCGGATAGAACGGAATGCCCAAAGAAGCTCTCACTTCATTTTCGACCTGATCCCTCAAGGACACGATCTCCTCGGCGGAAAGATGGTCGGTAAATACATACGACTTGTAGCCGCCGTTCGGGTCGCCCTTGTAATAATCCGGGGTCACCGTGTAGTCGAGTTCGTAGGCATGAAGCCTGTCCTTGGTCTTCTTGTGGGTGTAGGTCCATATCCCCTGGCGATCAGGATCTCTCGTTGCCAGATCATAGTAGGGAGTGCCCGGATAGGTCGTTATTACGGTACAGTCGAAATCGTCGATCCGCATATCGATCAACCAATCCCGAATATCCAGGATCGATTCCCGGCTTTCGCCCGGATGCCCCACCGACATCAATGCCTTGACCTTTAGCCCATATTTCTTCGCGGCCGCCACCGCGCGAGTATTGTCTTCAACGGTGGCCATCTTGTCGATATTCTCGAGGATCCGCGGATTTGCGCCCTCGAAACCGCACAACACCCACCGGAATCCCGCCCTTACCATCGCCTCGGCTTGCTCCTCGTTGAACAGCTCGGACTTGACGAACCCTCGCAAGCGGAACTCCACTCCCAATTCCTGCTGAAGATCGTGGATTTTGTTGAGCAGTTGGACGAACGACTTATTGACGTTCAGTTCATCGTCGTAAAACATGAAGCCCGTGTGCCCGTATTTCTCGTACAGCCATCGGATTTCGGACACTATCGAGTCCATGCCGCGAGTCCTGATCAATCTCAGGCTCTTTGAATTCCGCCCACCGCAAAAGCCACAATGAAATGGGCACCCCAGCTGGGCAATCAAACTGGTCGCAGGGAAACCGTCGATCGAATACTTGTAGCTGTCCATATCCACCAAATGCCGCGCCGGCATTGGCAGGGATTCGTATTGGGCATTCGACATGAAGAATGGCCCCTTATTGTCGTCGCCGTCGACAACCTTGGGACAGTCCTTGTCGAATAACTCGAACACGGCATATTCGCCGTCGCCGGATACCATCACGTCGAAATGCGACTCCAGCACCTCGGCCGCCTTGGCCGCGCGACCATCGAACACGCCCAGCTTATCCCTTTCAACCTTTAGGGCCGAATAAGTCAGGGTGACGTGCGGGCCACCCAGGACGATCCTGAGACCCGGCATCGTCTGTCGGATCGTTTTGGCAATCTTTACAGCGGAGGGCAGTTGCGGCGTGGTTGAAGTAATGCCTATCCACTCCACCTGGTTCTGCCGTAGAAAGGCCTGCACTACCTCAAGATAATTAGACACCCCGGAGAGGTCCAGAACGCCGACCTGCACGCCCTGACTCTCCAGGGAGCTGGCGACCCGCAACACCCCCAGGCTGACGAAGACGCGCTCATCGAGCAGAAACGGCGAAGGAGGAATGACAAGCGCCACGTGCCTGCCCGCCACGTCCCGTTTCTTGGCGAATCCGATCAAGTTTTCCATCGACACCTGTCCTCACTTGGTCGTATAGTTTAACTCACTAACCGACGCGTCCGCCTGGCAATCGCTTTGCCACTATGGTATTTCGCACGCTTTGCCGATACCGAGAGATGGCGCAAAATTGCTCACCTATTTTGGTATTTGGAATTGCCCCCTAATGGGACAATCAGGAGTCAGTCTGTCCATGGTTGGTGTTCGAATGCTCAACGTCAATTGATATGCGAAATCCCAAGGCGCTCATTACCGGCATTACGGGCATGGTCGGCTCCCATCTATCGGACTATCTCCTCGCCGAAACCGATTGGGATATCTATGGCATGTGCCGCTGGCGGAGCCCACTCGACAACGTGTCGCACCTGTTGGAGCGCGCGAATCGCGGGGACCGCCTGAAGTTCCTGTCGGGAGATTTGCGCGACTATATTTCACTGATGAACGTGGTCGAGGAGGTTCAGCCCGACTACGTTTTTCACCTTGCGGCCCAGAGCTACCCAAGCACCAGCTTCACGGCGCCGCTGGACACTCTGGACACCAATATCCTGGGCACCGAGCGTCTGCTGGAAGCATTGCGGCGCTGCAAAGGCATCGATCCCGTTATCCACGTCTGCGCTTCTTCTGAGGTCTACGGAAGAGTCCCCAAAGAGAAATTGCCGATAAACGAGGATTGCGGCTTCCATCCCGCCTCACCCTACGCAATCTCCAAGGTCGGGACAGACCTCGTCGGCCGTTACCACGCCGAGGCTTACGGCCAGAAAGTTGTCAGCACACGCATGTTTACCCACACGGGCCCACGTCGCGGCGATGTTTTTGTTGAATCGACCTTCGCCAAGCAGATTGCCTTGATTGAACATGGGCGCATACCTCCGGTCGTCAAAGTGGGCAATCTCGATTCACTACGTACGTGGGCGGACGTTCGAGACGCCGTGCGGGCTTACTATATGCTCGTGACGATTGACCCCATTCCCGGGGAGTCCTATAACATTGGAGGAAAGCACTCGTGCACGGTACGACAGATGCTGGAGCACCTCCTTTCCTTGTCAACCCGCAAGGACATCCAGGTAGAAGTGGATCCCGCACGACTCCGACCGATCGACGCTGACCTTCAGGTTCCCGATACCAGCAAGTTCCACAGGCAAACCGGGTGGGAACCGCGGATCCCTTTCGAGCAGACAATGGCAGACTTGCTGGACTATTGGCGTAGCCGAATCGCCGCTGGCGCCACCGTGCTGACCAGGTAACATCTCCTTTACAATGATAATTCGTCGTTGCGATCGGAAGATTAGCTGCAATATTTTTCGCGGTATGGATATTTATGGTCGTTAAGCAGAGATACCGGGAATTGTTTCGCCAGGCACTCAGGATCAGGCTGGTCGAAGAGAAGCTCATCGAGTTATACCCATTCGACAAGATTCAAAGCCCCGTGCATCTGTCGATAGGCCAGGAAGCGGTCGCCGTGGGTGTTTGCGAAGCCCTGCGCGGCGACGACCTGGTCTTCATCACCTACCGCGGCCATGCCTTCTATCTGGCCAAAGGCGGCGACCTAAGGCTGATGATGGCGGAACTCTATGGGCGATCCAACGGCGTGTCGAAAGGCAAGGCCGGGTCCATGCATTTGGCCGCGCCACAGGCCGGCGTCATGGGCGCCTCGGCGGTCGTGGCCTCGACGATATCCCTTGCGGTCGGTGCCGCCCTGGCGAATCGGCTGCAACAGAAACCGGGGCTAAGCGTTGTATGCTTTGGTGATGGCGCCACCGAGCAGGGAACCTATCACGAATCCTTGAATTTCGCCGCGCTGTACCAGCTGCCGGTGCTGTTCCTGTGCGAGAACAATGGGCTGGCCGTGCATGCGACTCTGGGGGAACGGCAGTCCTATTCGATACACAAACACGCCCAGACCTACGGCATCGAATCCGTGAGGATCGAAGAGGGCTGGGACTTTGTGAAAATAGGCGACGTCACCGCCGGCATAGTTGCCGCGATGCGCAGCGATGGGCGCCCGCGGCTCATCGAAGTCTTGACCTGCCGTTACAAGGAACACGTCGGCCCGGGCGAGGACTTTGATGCCGGTTACCGCTCTCGCGCCGACATCGAATCGTGGATGGCGCGGGACCCATTGTGCCAGGACGCCGCGTTGACCACCGAGTTGCGACCCGAACTGGACGCCGAAATTGCCGCAGCCGTGACTTTCGCCGAGGCAGGCCCGCTACCGGGGCCTGCCGACCTGCTGGCCGACGTGATATGACCGCGATACCGAATTCCATGACCGCCGGAACCAGCCTTCCCGCCAACGCCACCTACCGCGACGGTCTTGCCGTAGCAATGCGCGGAGCGCTGACCGACCATCCCAACACCATCATCATCGGCCAGGGCGTAACCGACTTCAAAGGCATATTCGGTACCATGACCGGCCTGCACCGGGAGTTTCCCGGTCGCGTCATCGAGACGCCCTTATCCGAAGATGCAGTCACCGGTATCTGCGTCGGTGCCGCGCTGAACGGACTGTATCCGATCAACACCCACATACGTGCCGACTTCGGCCTGCTGGCGATGAACCAGTTGATCAACATGGCTGCCAAGTACCGTTACATGTTCGGCGGCCTGTTCAGCGTCCCGATGATGGTGCGCATGGTCATCGGCCGCTCCTGGGGCCAGGGCGCCCAGCATTCGCAGTCCCTGCAATCCTTGTTTGGCCACATTCCCGGTCTGCTGGTGCTGATGCCGTCCACCCCCGACGCCATCGTGCGCAGCTATGCCCACGCGGTAGCCAACCATCCCGGG
>JBAYJH010000280.1:0-6316 GCA_041665185.1 Sterolibacterium sp. | reverse complement strand
GCGCACGACGCCGCGCTGGTCGGGGAGATCGGCGCGGCGGTGGGCAAGGCGGTGCGCGCCACCGGCATCCACTGGGTATTTGCGCCGACGCTGGCGGTGGTGCGCGATGACCGCTGGGGGCGCACCTATGAGAGCTTCTCCGAAGACGGTGCACTGGTGAATGCCTATGCCGGTGCCTATGTGCGCGGCATGCAAGGCACATTCGCCGACCCGGCCAATGTGGTCGCCACCGCCAAGCATTTCATGGGCGATGGTGGCACCGACCAGGGCGTCGACCAGGGCGTCACCAAGGCAACCAAGGCGGACATGATCAACATCCACGGCCAGGGTTATTACGGCGCACTGGCTGCCGGGGCGCAGACGGTGATGGCGTCGTTCAACAGCTGGAACGACGTCGCGGCCGGCGTCGATTACGGCAAGATGCATGGCAGCAAGGCGCTGCTGACCGATATGCTGAAACACAAACTGGGTTTCGACGGCTTCGTCGTCTCCGACTGGAACGGTATCGCCCAGGTGCCGGGCTGCAAGGACGCCAGCTGCCCGCAGGCGATCAACGCCGGCATCGACATGGTGATGGTGCCCGACGACTGGCAAGCCTTCATCGCCAACACCATCGCCGAAGTCGACAGCGGCAAGATACCGCTGGCACGCATCGACGACGCGGTGACGCGCATCCTGCGCGTGAAGTTGCGCGCCGGCCTGTTCGACCAGAAACCTTCGCAGAGCACCCACGCCGGCCGTCAGGATGCCCTGCAAGCCCGCGCCCTGGCCCGCCAGGCGGTGCAGGGATCGCTGGTGCTACTGAAGAACAATGGCCAGGCGCTGCCGCTGGCGCGCGGCAAGAAGATCCTGGTGGTCGGCAAGAGTGCCGACAGCCTGCCCAACCAGACCGGCGGGTGGACCCTGACCTGGCAAGGCACGGAGAACCGGAACAGCGATTTCCCCAACGGCGACACCATTCTGGCCGGCATCCGCGAAGCGAGCGGCAGCGGCAACGTGGTGTTCAGCGAGAAGGCCGGCGGCGTCGATGTGGGCGCTTTCGATGCGGTGATCGCGGTGATCGGCGAGACGCCCTATGCCGAAGGCGCCGGCGACATCCCGGCCTCGGATACCCTGCACCATGCCGGCCGCTATCCGGAAGACCTGGCGGTACTGAAGGCGGTGGCGGGCAAAGGCAAACCGGTGATTACCGTGTTCCTCTCCGGCCGCCCCCTCTACGTCAACGACCTGCTCAACCTGTCGGACGCCTTCGTCGCCGCCTGGCTGCCGGGCAGCGAAGGCAAGGGCGTGGCCGACGTGCTGTTCCGCAATGCCGATGGCGTGATCGCCAAGGACTTCCGCGGCAGCCTGTCCTTCTCCTGGCCGAAGTCGGCCTGCCAGACGCCGCTCAATTTCGGCGATGCCAACTACGCCCCGCTGTTCCCTCTCGGTTACGGCCTGAAATACGCCGGCACGGCGCCGCTCGGCCAGTTGGCGACGGATGCCGGCCTGCCCGAGGGTGGCTGCGGCGGCGTGCTGGTCCTGCCGGTGTTCAATCAGTCCGAGCGGCCGCCCTACACCCTGTATGTGTCCAGCGCCGCCAACAACTGGGCGGATGTCCCCGTCGGCGCCGACCTGAATGGCACGCTCAACCTGCCCGCGGCCAATCCCAGCATTCGCGTCCAGACGACGCAAGTGAATATCCAGCAGGATGCCAAACTGGTGACCTGGTTCGGCGCGGCGCAGGTCTATGCCCGCTCACCGCAGAAGACCAATCTACAGGCCTATGCAAATGCCCGAGGCGCGCTCCAGTTCGACGTGATGATCCATCAGTTGCCGCAGGGCACGGTCAGGATGGCCATGGATT
Source organism: Sterolibacterium sp. (assembly GCA_041665185.1). Classification (GTDB taxonomy): domain Bacteria; phylum Pseudomonadota; class Gammaproteobacteria; order Burkholderiales; family Rhodocyclaceae; genus JACRAR01. The sequence goes on along the minus strand of JBAYJH010000280.1, from coordinate 4,470 downwards.
GCGGTTACCCTTGTCGCGGTGTGCTTGATCTCACCGGCGTGTTGAAACAAATCGGCAGCGGCGTCAGGCGCACCGTGAAAATCCCGCTGGCCTGCTTCGCCGCCAAGGGAACGGACCTGGCCCGTGTGGATACCCCGTTCAACGTGTCGACCACCGGCCAGTTCAGCGCCGCGTTCACCAAGATCCAGCTCGTCGCTGGCGCAGCCGGGGATTTCGACGCTTTGCGGTGCAGCGATTTCGATTCCATGCCGAAGTAGCACGCTGCGGACCATGCGGCTGTCGCGCCGACCGCTGGCCGTTATCCAGGGCTACTGGCACCGCAAGGGCCTGTTGGGCGACAATGGCGCGAAAAATCAGGCCAGGCACGTGCTACAGCAATATTATGCAAGACCACAGCTAACTGTCGGGCGCCGCCGTCAAATGGCCATAGTTCGCACGCGATGAACCCCTCCATGAGCACCACCGAAATCTTCCTGATTGCCATGGCGATCATCTTCACCCTGCCCTACCTGATCTGGCGGCTGGGCCGGACCGAATATTACGCACCCCTGGTGGTGGTGCAGATCATTACCGGCATCCTGCTCGGTCCCGGCATCCTGGGCACGATCTACCCCGAGTATTACGCCTTCGTCTTCAATCCGCCGGTCATCCAGTCGCTCAACGGCATCGCCTGGTGGGCGGTGATACTGTTCGTCTGGATCGCCGGCGTCGAGCTGGATCTGCACCAGGCCTGGGAGCACCGCCGCGAAAGCGGCATCACCGCCGGACTGGCGCTGGGCACGCCGCTACTGTTCGGCTGCCTGGCCGCCAGCGGCATGCTGATGTATGAGGGGTGGATGGGTCCGGCGGCTACGACCTGGCAGTTCGTCCTGGGGGTAGGCATGGCCTGCGCCGTCACCGCGCTGCCCATCCTGATCCTGTTCCTGGAGAAGCTCGACATCCTGCGGCACCCTTTCGGCCAGCGCATCCTGCGCTACGCCAGCTTGGACGACATCGCCATCTGGGGCGTGCTGGCGCTGATTCTGATGGATTGGCAGCGCGTCGGCAAGCAGGCGGCATTCCTGTTCGGCTTCGCGATCCTGTCTTACGGCTTCCGCAGGCTGATGGCGCGCTTGCCGGAGCGCGACCGCTGGTACGCCAGCCTGATCTGGCTGATCGTCTGTAGCCTTGGCGCCGACTGGTCGGGCCTGCACTTCATGGTCGGGGCCTTCCTGTCCGGGGCCGTCATGGACAGCCACTGGTTCGACCAGAAACACATGGATCTGCTGCGTCACCACGTGCTGTTGGTGGTGATGCCGGTGTTCTTCCTGAGTACCGGGCTGAGGACCGACTGGAGCATGGGCGGCGAAGCGGTCTTTATCGCCGCCGGCGCCTTGCTGGCCGCTTCCGTGGCGGGAAAACTGGTAGGTACCTATATTGCCGGAAGGGTATTAGAATGGGGGCCGGGCGAAGCGTCGATCATCGGCTGGCTGCTGCAAACCAAGGCGCTGATCATGATCATTTTCGCCAACATCCTGCTCGACAAGTACCTCATCACCAGCGAAACCTTCACCGCCTTGTTGCTGATGGCGGTGGCTAGCACCATGCTGACGGTGCCGGTGGTGTCGCCGAAACTGGCGCGGCTGAAACAGTTCATCTCGGGCACGTGATTGATGTGAAGATTCGCGCATCTGGCAATTTATGCCAACAAGAAGAATATCGCGACGCGGCTAGAGGAGACATTGCATGAACAATCTGAAGACCAGCACCAAGCTGCTGCTGCTTGCCGTAACCAGTTCCGCGCTGCTATTGCTGCTGAGTGCCGTCGGGATCTTCGAGATGCGCAGCATGGCAGGCGAAAATTCGCACGGCCTGCGCGCGGCCAAGACGGAAAGCGAAGCCGTCCAGGCGGTCGAGAATGCGCAGGCTCATTTCAAGACCCAGGTACAGGAATGGAAGAACATTTTGATACGCGGCAACGATCCCGCGAACTTCGACAAGCACACCGCCCAATTTACCGAGGAAGAGACGAAGGTCCAGGGTTACCTGGGTTCGGCGACCGGCCTGATGAAGGAGCGCGGCATTGCGGTCGACGATGTCGAGAAGGTCAAGAAAGCCCACCTGGAACTGGGCAGCCGCTATCGCGATGCGCTCAAGCAGTTCGACAGGGCGGATAAGAACGCCGGCAAGGAAGTCGACAAGCTGGTCAAGGGAATGGATCGCGATGCCGCTGCCGGCATGGAGAAAGTCGTTACCCAAATCGAGAAACATTTCGCCGAGCGTATTGCCGTGCAGATAGAACGGGAGCAAGGCAGCTACGAGTCTGCGCGGAATATTCTCGCCATTGTTACCGTGGTGGGCCTAGTCATTGCCATTGGCCTGTCCACCGCCATCTTGCGCGACGTGATCGGACAACTCGGCGGCGAGCCTGCCTACGCGGCGGAGATTACCCGGCGCATCGCATCGGGAGACCTGACGACTTCCATCGAGACCCGTCCCGGCGACACCACCAGCCTGCTGGCGGCCACCAAGGAGATGAGGGATTCCCTGCATCGCATCATCGGCGAAATTCGGGTGGCGGCCGTCCGGGTGGCCGACGACGCGGCGAGTCTGAGCGCGTCTTCCAGCCAGGTGACGGCTGGATCGAACCAGCAGAGCGAGGCAGCCGCGTCCACGGCGGCAGCCGTCGAGGAGATGACGGTCAGCATCCAGCACTTGTCATCGAGCTCCGACGACGCGCACAAGACGGCGGCCGAAGCGGGCACGCTGTCGATCGAAGGCGAGGCAGTGGTGAATACCGCCGTCACTGAAATCAACAAGATCGCCGATTCGTTCAATCGCTCCAGCCAGTTGATTTCGAATCTCAGCGAGCAGTCGGACCAGATCTCCGCCATCGTCAATGTCATCAAGGAAATCGCCGACCAGACCAATCTGCTAGCGCTGAATGCCGCCATCGAGGCGGCACGGGCCGGTGAGCAGGGTCGTGGCTTCGCCGTGGTCGCCGACGAGGTGCGCAAGCTGGCGGAGCGGACCACCGCCTCGACACAGCAGATCGCCGCAACCATAGGCGACATACAGCATGGCACCCAAAACGCCATGCAGGGCATGACCGAAGGCAGCGGCCTGGTGGTCGAGGGGGTGGGCATGGCAGCAAAGGCCGGCGATTCGATGACCCTGATTCAAGCCAGCAGCCGCAAGGTGCTGGACGCCGTGGCGGAAATTGCGTCAGCCTTGCATGAACAAAGCGCAGCCAGCAACCTGATCGCCGAGAACGTCGAGAAGATCGCGCAGATGACCGAGGAGAACAGCGCCTCGGTCAAGGAAGTGAACCAGGCCGCGAATCACCTGGATGAATTATCGCGTCAGTTGAACTCGCTGGTCGGGCAGTTCAAGGTCTAGCAGCCCGTCGTCCCGAGCGGTCGCACCAGCCCGTAGCGTGGCGGCGATCAGCCCGGCCGTCCCTTCGGTGTCCACACAAACGTGGCGACGCTGTCACCAGGCAGGGTGTACTCGAACGTGGCGCCACCATGGCGCACGGAAAAAGTTCGCGCCTCCGGCACGGAGTTCAGGACGATCAAGGCGATCGATCCATCGTCGCCATTGCGGAACGCCACATTCTCCAGGCCGTCGCGCATTCCGCTCGATGCGATGCGCCGCGCCCCCTGGCGCACGAATCGGCTGGCGTGGGCAAGCACATAGTATTCGACGTTGCGGGTAACCTTTCCGCTGGCGGAATCGATGGTCACCACGCCGCGGCAATTCCGGCAGCCGCCGGAATACGGGCCATGATTCTCGTCGAGGGCCAGATTCCACAACAGCACGCCCTTCGCCCATCCCCGCGTGGAACCGATGATCAGATTATGTACGAACCATTTCAGGGAGCTGTTCCATTCCGGTGCCCACTCGCCGCCGGAGCATTCGGTGAAGTAGGTGTCCTTGTCGGGGTGGGCGTCATGCACCAGCGTCTGCGCCGCCACATCCCCGGCATAGCAATGCCAGGCGACGCCCGCGATATAGGGGGCGGCGACCGGGTCGGCGAGCACCTGCAAGGGTGAATTGGCCTCGTCCCAGTTGTGATCCCAGTCGAGAATCCGCGTGGCGATCCGGCGTTGCTTGAATAGCGGGCCGAGGTATTCGCCGATGAAACGCGCACGGGCCGGCGGATCGAGGCGCATGCCGGGATAGTCCTTGGGTTCGAAATGCGGCTCGTTCTGGACGGTGATGGCGAAGATCGGCACGCCTTCGGCCGCGTAGGCCGATATATAGCGCCGCAGGTACTCGGCGAAGACGCCATAGGCTTCCGGCCGCAAGGTGCCCTGCACCAGGCTGTCGGTGCTTTTCATCCATCCCGGTGCGCTCCACGGCGAGGCCATGACCTTGAGCCGTGGATTGATCGCCAGCGCGGCCTTGGTCACCGGCAGCAGTTCGGGGCGGGCGGCGTCGATGGTGAAGTTCTCCAATGCCGGGTCGCTGGCGCCGGGTGGACGATCG
>JBAYJH010000279.1:0-6353 GCA_041665185.1 Sterolibacterium sp. | reverse complement strand
GAAGAATTCCTTGATGTATTTGCACACGGGGGCCAGCGAAAAAGCCAGGATCGGCAGGTTCTCGGTCTGCTCCAGCATGTTGCCGTCACCATCGTAAAGACCGGTGACGTAGTCCTTGGCCTCGCAGAGAATGGGCGAGCGCGTGGTCTGCTCCATCGAGATGCTCATCTCGTCGGTGATGGACTTGAAGGTCCGGGCGTACACCGAGAGCAGGATGGGATCGATCTTGACGTTGCTCATGCCGCCACCTCCTCTTCATTTCTCAGACAGCCCTTCACCAGGTCCTCGCGGCCCTTCTGGTACAAGGCGAAGGAGCCGTAGGCATCGACCACGCAGTCATACGAGGCACTGACGAAGATGGCGGTTGTTTCCTGTTCGATCATCGCCGGTCCGGCGACGCGGTTGCCGTAGCCCATCAGATGTCCGTCATAGAGCGGAATCTCCTTGAACGACTTGGTCTCGGGAATGTAGGCGCTGCGCTTGCCTTTGTAGGCACCGGATACATCCGTGCCCAGCCAGGGCTTCTCGCGATAGGCCGGTCGTTCGGTGTGGCCGATGGCCTGCACCCGCACGTTGATGATTTCCACCGGCGAGTTTTCCAGTTCCAGCGAATAGCCGTAGAGGCGATTGTGCTCGTCGTGAAAGGCGCGGGCGATGCCGGCCGCGTCGCCGCGGGCGATCAAGTCGCGTGCCACGACGAAGGACACTTCGTGATATTGCTTGATGTAGCGGCAGTCGAGCTTGACCTCATAGCGGCGCTGGTTTTCCGGGATGCGTTCCTCGGTGAGCTGGCTCGCCCCGTCGCGCGACATGTCGTCGATGACGGCTGCCAGCCGGCCCCAGTCGAGGGCCTCCAGGCGCGCCACGAAGGTACGCACGAAATCATGCTTCAGTTCGCTCATCAGCATGCCGAAGGCACACAGCACCGAGGACTCGCGCGGCACGATCTGGAAGGGGATTTCCAGTTCCTGGCAGATCAGGCAGGAATGGATCGGACCGGCGCCGCCGGCCGGAATGAAGGGGAATTCGCGCGGATCGAAGCCGCGCTTGATGGTCACCTCGCGCACCCCCTGGGCCATGTTGTTGCAGGCGACGCGGTACATGCCGGCGGCGGCCTCCTCGATCGAAAGTCCCATCGGTTTGGCGATATGCTCGTCAATGGCGCGGCGCGCGGCGGCGACGTCCAGTTTCATTTTGCCGCCGGCAAAGAAGTCCGGGTCGAGATAACCCAGCACCACGTTGGCGTCGGTGGTAGTCGGCAAGGTGCCGCCTTTCATGTAGCAGGCCGGGCCGGGATCGGCGCCGGCGCTCTGCGGCCCCATGCGCAGCATGCCGCCTTCGTCGAGCCAGCCAATCGAGCCGCCGCCCGCGCCGATGGTGTGGATGTCCAGCATCGGCAGGGCGATCTTGTGGCGGGCGATCTCGCCGTCGTTCTTGATCATCGGACTGTCCACCGCCACCGAGGCCTCGAAACTGGTCCCGCCCATGTCGGTGACGATGCACTTGTTCTGGCCATGCACCCGCGTATAGAACAGGCCCGCCGCCGGACCGCCGGCCGGGCCGGAGAGCAGGGTCAATGCCGCCTTGTCGCGCGCCAGCTGCGGCGAGATCACGCCGCCGTTGGACTGCATGATCAGCAGCAGGCCGTGGAAGCCGATCTGCTTGAGGCGCCCGACCAATTGATCGAGGTAGTGGTTGAGCTTGGGGCCGACATAGGAGTTCAACGCGGTGGTGCTGATCCGTTCGTAGAAGCGGATCGACGGCAGCACATCGGTAGACACGCTCAGGTAGGCGCCGGGCAATTCCTTCCGCACCAATTCGGCGGCGGCCTGTTCGTGAGCCGGGTTGGCGAAGGAGTTCATGAAGCAGATCGACACCGCCTGTACATCCTCGCGCTTGAACATCTCGATCGCCTGCTTGACCTGGTCGAGCTTGAGGGGTGCCGACTCGCGGCCGTTGCGATCCATGCGGCCTTCGATACCGGCGCGCAGATGCCGCGACACCAGCGGCTTGACGTTGGTATAGCGGTTGTTGTACTGCTCCTCGCGGATGCCGCGGCGCATCTCCAGGGCATCGCGCACGCCCTGGGTGGTGAGCAGCCCGCACTTGGCGCCGGTACTGGTCAGCGTGGCATTGGTGGTGACCGTGGTGCCATGCACGATGACATCGATGGTCGCCGCGAAGGCTGCCAGCGACAGCGGCGGGTTCATGCTGGCGGCGATGTCGGTGAGGCCGTTGACGAAGGCGATCGACGGATCGGCCGGCGTCGACAGCGTCTTGTAGATCGACGGTTCCGCCCCGTCGCGGGTGACGACCAGGTCGGTGAAGGTGCCGCCGACGTCGATGCCGATCTTTAGCGCCATGGCTGGCTCTCCATCATTGTTTGCATAATTCTTCCCGGTTCGCCAGGTTGCGCACTTCTTCCTTGCGCACCTTGCCCAGGGCGGTCTTCGGCAGCTCGCCGACGAACACCACGTCCTTGGGATGCTTGTAGCGGGCGATGCGCCCCTCGAACAGCTTCAGCACCTGTTCCCGGCTCAGGCTGGCGCCGTCCTTCGGCACCACCACGGCAACCACGCTCTCGCCCCAGCGCCGGTCGGGACGCCCGACCACCGCCGCCTCGGCGATGGCTTCGCACTCGATCAGGACATTTTCGATCTCGGCGGGATAGATGTTCTCGCCGCCGGAAATGATCATTTCCTTGCGCCGGCCGTCCACGAACATGAAGCCGTCGGCATCCGCGTGTCCCATATCGCCGCTGTGGAACCAGCCGTCGACCAGGGCCTCGGCGGTGGTCTGCGGCGCCCGCCAATAACCGCTCATGACGTTGGCGCCCTTGACCTGAATCTCCCCGATGACGCCAGGCGGCGCCGGATTGCCGGCGTCGTCCACGATGCGCGCCTGGCAGTAGGCGCCCGGCCGGCCGATGGAGCCGACCTTGGTGCGCGCATCGTCGACCTTCTGGTAGATGGCGATCGGGCAGGTCTCGGTCGAACCATACACCTGCACCATGGGTACGCCCCGCGCATGCGACGCATGGATCAGGCGCTCGGGCACGATGCTGGAGCCGATGCTGAACATGCGCAGGCTGGAGATATCGGCGCTCGGCCAGCGCGGCAGCGCCATCAGCGCGTCCATGACGGCAGGCACCACGACGGTCAGGGTGATGCGCTCGCGCTCGATGGCGGCCAGCGCCGCCTCGGGATCGAAGCGCGGATGCAGCACCACCGTGCAGCCGGCTTGCAGTGCCGGCGTAGTCAGGATGTTGAGGCCGCCGACGTGGAACAGCGGCAACGTGGTGAGGATACGGTCGTCCGCCGTCAGCCCGTGCATGTCGACGCTGTTGGCCGCGTTGCAGGCCAGGGCCTCCTGGGGTAGCACCACGCCCTTGGGTTTGCCGGTCGAGCCCGAGGTGTAGCAGATCAGCAGCGGCGTGGCGCCGCCGACTTCGGGGTCGCGCGGCGCCCTGCCCTGCCCTGCGGCCAGGAACTCGCGGTAGGAAATCCAGCCAGTCGGCGTCTCGCCGAAAGACACCAGGCTCATGTCGCCGAGGCCGGCGCGGCATAGTTCCGTCTGGGCGACGAAGGGCGCTTCCACCAGCAGCACCGCGGGCGGACAATCCGCCAGCATCTGCCGGTGTTCCGGACCCGCCAGCCGCCAGTTGAGCGGCATGAACAGGGCGCCGAGGCGGGCGCAGGCAAACAGCAACGCCAGCATTTCTGGGCTGTTGTAGCCGAGATAGGCGACGCAGCCGTGGCGCTTCACGCCGCGCGCCGCCAGGGCCGCCGCCAGTTGCTCCACCAGGGCGGCCAGCGCCGCATAGCTGAGATCCTCGCGTCCGGGAAAGCGGATCGCCGGCTTGTCGGGCATCAACCGGGCATTGCGTACGATCCAGGTACTCAGGTCCATTTTCAAACCCATCCCCACCCCAGCCCTCCCCTTGAAGGGGAGGGGGCATTCCTGTTCCGATAGCCGTGCCTCTCTTGTCGAGAGCGGAACAGCTTATGCATCGCACACTTCCAGCACCACCGCCATCGCTGAATCGCCAGCGGCGCAACCGGTGAACAGCCCGAAACCGCCGCCGCGCATGGCCAGTTCCTCGATCACTTCGATGATGGCGCGGGTGCCCATCGGCGCCTGGGGATGGCCCCAGACCAGCGAGCAGCCGAAGTTGTTCATGTTCATCAGGTCGGCGCCGGTCTGTGCGGCGAAGTACAGGTCATTTACCGCGAACGGGTTATGGGTCTTGATCGCCGCCATGTCCTTGATCGTTTTTCCCGCTTGCGCCAGCGCGGCCTTGGCGGCCGGCACCGTGGCTTCGGGCATGCGCGCCAGGGCCACGCGGGCCTGGCCGAAGCCGTGCAGGCGCACCGCGATCTTCGGATTGCTGGACAGTTCGCGCGCCACCTCGCGGCTGGTCACGACGATGCCCGCGTTGCCGTCTGCCGGATGCGTCTGGCCGCCGAAAGTCACCGTGCCGCTTTCCATCACCGGCCTGAGCTTGGCCAGTCCCTCGGGCGTCGAGTGGCTGATGCCTTCATCGCCGGCCAGCGAGGACAGTGACTTCTTGAAATTGGCGGCCGGCACGTCGAATGGCAGCGTCATGAAACGCCGCAGGAAGGCCGAGTCGTTCTCCAGTGCCTGGCGGTATTGCTGCTCGCGGCGCAGCACCACCTCATGCTGCTGGGCGGTGGCGATGCCATGGTCGGCGGCCACGGTCTCGGCGGTCTTCAACATCGAATGGCCGCCCAGCGGATCGTAGCCGAAGTTTTCCATCACCCAGTCCTCGGCCACGCCCGTGCCGCCCGGGCCTTTCGGGTTCGGGTAGTAGAGGTGAGGTCCGTTCGAGGTGCGGTCGCAATTGACCACCAGCGCCGTCGTCGCCATGCCGACCTCGACCTCCTGCGCCGCCGCCAGCAGGGTGCGCACGCCGGTGGCGCAGGCCTGCATCAGCGTCGGCCCGCCGGCCTGGGAGGCACCGGCCAGGCCGGTGAGCCAGGGCAGACCGTAAAAGGAATGCTTTTGCGGCACCGAAAACCCCAGCACGCCGTGGTCGAAACGCTTGGGATCGATCTTGCGCTTCGCCAGTTCCTGGCGCGCCACATGGGCGGCGAACTCGACGCTGTGGAGGTGGGCGAAGCTGCCCTGCCAACGGACGAAAGGCGTGCTCCAGTAGGCGCCGTAGGGGATTTCCGCTTTGTAGTTCATTTCGACTTGGCTCCTTTCGCGGCCTTGGACGCCGCCGTCGGGCTGCGCAGGCCGACCGCGGCGATGAAGGCATGCTTGGCTTGCAGCAGGTGGTCGTGCATGGCCAGTGCGGCCGCATCGCCATCGCCGGCGATCAGCGCCTTGGAGATGCGCTTCAATCCGCCCAGCACCACATTGCGCACCTTGGCGTCGTTCAGGGTCAGGGCGCGAAGATGTTGCACGTGATCGGCGTACAGCTCGACGGCGTGCACCAGGCGCGGATTCGGCACCAGCGCCAGCCAGGCCGAACGGAAATGGGCGTTGGCGTCCATGAAGGCCTCGTTGTCGCCGGCCTTGTGCGCCGCCATGCTGGCTTCGAGCGCTTTCATCAGCGGCGCGCGCACTACCGCGTTGCTGGTCTGCGCGGCGATGCGGCGCAAGGCTTCCGGCTCCAGCAGGCCGCGCACTTCGTAGATGTCGTCGACGTCGGCCAGAGTCAGCGACGGTACCACGAAGCTGCGCCCGTCCGCCGTCACCAGGCCGTCGCTGGCCAGTCGCGTCAGCGCCTCGCGCACCGGCGTGCGCGACACCCCCAGTTGCGCAGCCAACTGGACTTCCTGCAAGGCCTGGCCGGGCAGGATCTTGCCGTTGCGGACGTTCGCCCGCAGGGTCTGGTACACCTGGTCACCCAGGGCGCGGGGCCGTTCGACGGGTTTCAGCATGGAGACCATCCTCTTCCTGGGAAAGCTCCGGGACAGGGATCGAATCCCGCCATCCGCAGCACTGTGGATACTGTATACATTCGACGGAGCAAGGTCAAGCCGGCAACATCGCCGTGACTTCGATCTCGACCTTGGCGCCATCCTCGACGAAGCCGGCCACCTGTAGCGCCGTCATCGCCGGGTAATGGCGGCCGATGAGTTCCTGATACACCGCGCCGATCTCCGCCAGGCGGGCGTTGTATTCCTTCTGGTCGGCCAGATACCAGTTCATGCGCACGATGTCCGTCGGCTTGGCGCCGGCCTCGGCGAGGATGCCGACGATGTTGGTCAATGACTGGCGCACCTGCCCCACCAGGTCGTCGCTGCGGAACACTTCCTGGGGATCCCAGCCGACCTGGCCGGCGACGAACACCATGCGCCCGGAACATACGACAGCGTTGGAAT
>JBAYJH010000278.1:0-6358 GCA_041665185.1 Sterolibacterium sp. | reverse complement strand
GGCCACCGAGATGGTGCGCTGGGACAGCTTGCCGAGCAATGTCCCGAGGGTGCCGGCCTGCTCCGCGGTGCGCGCCGCCTGCTTCATCTGACCGAGGATCTGCGGTTCGCCCAGCACCATCGAATCGAGGCCGCTGGCCACGCGAAACATGTGGCGTACCGCGTCGCGCTGCGGGAACGTATAAATGTACGGACTGATCTTGTCGGCCGGCAAGGTGTGGTACTCGGCCAGCCAGTCGGCTGCGGCCTGGGGATGGTCGGCCGCGCAATAGAGCTCGGTGCGATTGCAGGTGGACAGGATCGCCGCCTCGCGCACCGGCTTGGCGCGCACCAGATCGCTCAAGGCCTGCGGCAGGCGTTCCGGTTGAAACACCACCTGTTCCCGCACGGACAACGGCGCGGTATGGTGGTTGATCCCGAGAGCGAACAGCTGCATGGTCGTAAGAATCTGATCCTGATGAAAATTCCTTGAAATTATAACATCGCCGCCGCACCGCGCCTAAACGCGAAGCCGCAGGCGAGCCGGGGGGCGCGGTGGGACCCTACCGTCCGTCTAAAGTCGCCGGCCGGTTTGCCGTTATACGAAACAAGTGAGGGCGCGGTCGCAGTGAGGCGGTCGTTAGCCCTCGCCATCCACCTCGGCATTACCAAGCGATGCTCCGTTGGTTAGAATGCTGCAATTTCCGCCCCAGTACCCTAGACCCGAATGCGGGCAACGGTAAGATTGCATGACCGACGCTGAAAGGGAGTCGCTGCTCAGTCAATGGGCCAAGCTGCCCAGCAATTCCGAGCAGACCCGGCAAGAGATCGCCGAGCGGGTGCTCGCCATCCAATCGGCCATTGCAAACTCGGACAGCCTGCGCAATCGCGACATCCGCGTTTCGGTGCAGGGCTCCTACCGCAACAACACCAACGTCCGCCTATACACGGATGTCGATATCGGCGTCTGTCTGATGGACATATTCACCACCGACTACACGTTTGCACAAGGCTATTCGGACAAGAAGCTGGGAATCTCGGATGCGGCCTATACCCATCCCCGCTTCAGAAATGAGCTCGAGGCCGCCCTGATTGCCGCTTTCGGACGGCAGAGCGTCAAACGCCGCAACGTGGAGTTTCGCCTCACCCAGAGCCATAAACGCATCGATGCCAACGTCGTGCCGTGCATCGAACATCGCCGCTATCGCTCGAACGGCAGCTATTACAGCGGCACGACCCTGCACCCAGACAGTGGCGCATCCTTCGAAAGCTGGCCGGAACAGCATTTCGTGAACAGAGCCACCAAGAACACCAAGACCGGCAAGCGTTTCAACCAGTTCGTCCGGATCATGAAGAACTTGTGCAATTATCTCGGGAGCCAAGGGTTTCCCCAGGCCAAGGGCATCACTTCTTTTCTCAACGAATGCCTGGTCTACAACACACCCAATAATCTGCTGGATAGCGGCAAGCTTTCGGGCGGTTTGCGGGAAACGCTGATCCATCTTCGGCAGGGAATCGCAGCCGACGAGCAAAGCCTCAAGTGGCTGGAGATCACCGAGATGAATTATCTATTCCATTCGAGCCGGCCGTGGACACGCGAGTCGGCGCTCGACTGGATCATGACCGCCTGGGACTGGCTGGAATACCAATGATGCCGGCGCCATTGCGATTATTTCCGCGATCCAGGCCCTTTCAACACAAGGGCAGCACTTTGCCGTGTCCGAGTTGGCAGCCGCGTCCGTATGCAGCACTGCATTCGCCGAAGGTGGCCATCGGCGGGCACATGCTGTAATTGCCCGGCGGGCTCCACCAGCAATAATCTCCGCCGGCCACATACCTGTCGCAGACGTCGCCCCGGGTCTTCTTGAAAATCGCCATGGCGGAGATTGGCGTCACCGGGATTGAAGACGCGCCGGTGAGCACCGTGGACGGACCGGCGACGACGGCCCCCGAAGCGAGCAGGGTGTAACTCGGATAGCTGCCCGGGAAATTCGCCTTCCCGGTCATGGACGAATCCTGCAACACGAATTCGCCGGCCGAACTGCCGGCGCCATTGCCGAGTTCACATTGCTTCTCCTTGGCCAACAACTCCAAGGCTTCATGAGTGCCTTTCAAGCGTGAGAATTCCGCGGCGATCTGCGCGCAGTTGTAGTCGTGGACCTGAAGTGGAGAAACATCGCCAGCCGTCCGCCCGCCGAAAACGCCGGCGCAGCCAACCAGACTGATCGGGATGGTCGCCGCAAATATGAAAATATTCCTCACGTCTGCAATCCTTGGATCAAAATATGAAGGCATTACCTCATGAGTCCCGCAAGCTGTCAATACGGTCCCCGGATGAAACTGACGCGGCCCCTGGTGAAGGAGGTTGGGAATGATGAAAACCCGATATCTTGATGTTATAGCCTATCAGACCAAGGATGGATCCGAAATTCGCGAGTTGATGCATCCGGGTACGCCGGTCCCGGGTCGCCAAAGCCTGGCCGAGGCCGTGGTCCAGCCGGGTCGGAAGACCGTGCTGCACCGGCACCGTGCGACTGAGGAGTTGTATCACGTGACCCAGGGTGAAGGACGGATGACCCTGGGAAGCGAGTTCTTCGCTATCGCTTCAGGCGATACCGTGAGGATTCCGCCCGGAACGCCTCATTGCGTGGAAAACTCCGGCCGCACCCCTCTCCACATCCTGTGCTGTTGCTGTCCGCCATACTCGCATGACGACACCGAACTGTTGGGCCAGCCCGGTTCCTCTTCCGCCGTCACGGCGGCACTGTAGAATGCTGGCCAACCAACGCAACTCATTCATTCCGACAAGAGAGGATAAACGGTGCCCTATACGCCAGATCTGGTTCATGAACTGAATACCCTGATACGTTTCGATCTCGCGACCAATCAGCAGGGAGTCAAGGTGCACAAGACCGCTGATGCCGATGTCATTGCAGCCACGCAACGCCTGCATCACAAGGGTTTGCTGACCCTGGCGGACGGCGGTTATTTGACCAGCCTGGGGCGGGAAGCCGCGGAGCATGCGCAAGCCGCCCTGAGCATACTGTCTACCGGTTCCTTCCTCGCCGCCAAGCTGTAATTCATGACCACCGCCGACAAATTGCCCGTCCATCGGTTACTCGGACTGTTCGACTCCCCCTTTGTGCGCCGGGTGGCCATCACCATGACGCATTACGGCATCCCCTTCGAGCATGTTTCGCTTTCGGTGTTTCGCCATATGGATCAGATGCGGCCGAGCAATCCGCTGTTCAAGGTGCCGATGCTCACCTTGCCTTCCGGCGAGAAGCTTTACGAAAGCGCCTACCTGCTCGACTACCTGGACGAGTGCGCCGAGCAGCAGGGATTACCAGCCCTGACGCCGCGCCGGGGCGCACCGCGCCGCGAAGTGCTGCAGAAGGCGGCACTGGCGATAATCGCCGTCGAGAAGGCGGTCGGCCTTGCCTACGAACGCCGCCGTCCTGCCGCCCTGGTATGGCAGGAATGGGTGGAACGGCTGCGCGACCAGATGCGGGTGGCACTCGACCAGCTTGAAGCGGCGCTCAAAGGCCAGTGGCTGGCCGGCTCGCGCATGACCCAGGCGGACGTCACGGCGGCTGTGACGGTGGGTTTCATCCGCTTCGTCCTGCCCGAAGAGTGGCCGGCTGCGCGCTATCCCGCGCTGGAGAGACTGGCGGCGCAACTCGAAGCCAGCCCGGAGTTTCTGGCGGTCCCCATCGACAAGGAATGACACGGCGGCTAGCCGCGGATCAAATCCAGGTGGTCGCCGACAAAGCGATCAGCAGTTGCGCGGCGTAGTAGGTGGCCAGCGTGACCAGCCGCGCCGCCCGGAACTGGCGTCCAAACCGGTCGATCGCCAGGGTCGCGTCGGAAACCACGAACAAACCTGCCCCTACCGCCGCCGACAGCGCCGCCGGGGTATCCATGACGCGCCAGCGGCCGCTCGCCTGACCGGCCATGACGACAATCACCAACACATAGGCCAGCACCGGCCCCCGCAACCCCGCCGGCAGTCTGAGCCAAAGCCCGGCCACCACGGCGCCGCCGAGTACGAAGTAGGGCCACCACCACGTGACGCCGGCACCGAATGAAACGTCGCTGGAAAATGCCGCGATATAGCACAGGTGGCCGACCAGGAAACTCGCCAGTCCGGCGATGAACCTGTCCTTGGGCAGCATCAGGAACACGTCGCCGGCAGTCGAAAACAGCAGCCCCGCCGCCAGCATCAGCGCGTAGGGCTGCGGTGACGGACGCCAGGCGGCAATGACAACGCACAAAATCAGCAGGGTCGCCAGCGGCTTGAAAAGATACACCTGCCAACGACTGCGCGCGCCGAGATAATGGGCGCGGACAGCCAGAATCGACGCGAAAATAGCGGCCCCAAGCAACATCAGCTGCATCGCATCGCCTCCAGGGAATTCCATGCAATCATTGCAACTGACCAAAAGTGTGTAGACTTTCCATCATGCAGCGGCGGCAGGCGGAACGCCAGGTAATGGGGCAGGTTTCCCCAATATATACTGGCGGCGAGAATTTTGCTCCAACGCGGCTAGACTACCGGGGTTGCCATTGCAGTCGATTGACGATAGCAAAGAGGATCATCAATGCCACCCAGCGCAGACCGGCGGGAACATGTCGCCGACGAAGAAGATGCCCGCATTGGCCTGTTCGCCACGCCTGGGCGCTTTCCCTCCGTCTACGAACCGTCGTGAATGATTTGTGAACATGATACCAAGAACCATCGGCCGATTCGAAGTCAAGCAAGAGCTGGGGCGCGGCGCCCAGAGCATCGTCTATCTGGGTTGGGATCCTCAACTGCAACGCGAGGTGGCCATCAAGACACTCCATCTGGCGACTGCCGACAGCGCATCGAAGGAATCGCTGCTGGCCGAATCGCGCGCGGTCAGCAAGCTCAAGCACGCCAATATCGTGGCCATCTTCGACTCCGGCGAGCAAGACGGAGATCCGTACCTGGTCTTTGAATTGGTGGAAGGGGGAAACCTGGCCGGCTTCATCAGGAATGTCGGCGTGGTTCCGCCCATCCAGGCGGCCAGCATCATGTCGGCGGTGCTCGGCGCGATCGTCCAGGCTCACGCCCAAGGCATCATCCACCGGGACCTGAAGCCGTCGAACATCCTGCTCGACGTCAAGGGAAATCCGAAAGTCATGGATTTTGGCATCGCGGTTCATGCCGATTCGACAGCCAAGCTCAACGGCGGGTTGACCGGCACGCCGGCCTTTATGCCGCCGGAGTATGTCAGCGGCAACGTGGTTACGGCGCAAGGCGACATCTATGCCGCGGGCCTGGTCCTGCTGGAAATGCTCACCGGTCGCCGGGTATTCGAAGGCGACACGATGCAGGTCCTCTACAAGGTGGTCAATGAGAAGGTGGTTCTGCCACCGGGAAAGCGGATCGACGAGCGGCTGGCCGATATCGCGCTGAAAGCCAGCGCCAAGAATGCGGCGGCGCGTTACGCTTCCGCCGAACAGATGAAGCAGGCGCTGGATGATTACCTGAGTGGCGGATCCGGCGGGCCGTCAGACGCCGAGAGCAAGCAGGCCACCCTGGATTTCCTGCTGCGAAGGATGCGGCACAAGTCGGACTTTCCCGCCCTGTCGGATTCGGTCTCGGCAATCAACAAGCTGACCAATTCGGACAAGGAGAGCATCGACACCCTGTCCGCCACGATACTCCGGGACTTTGCGCTGACCAACAAGATCCTGCGCCTGGTGAATTCAGCGCACTACCGGCAGGTTGGGGGCGGCAGCATCAACACCATCTCGCGAGCGGTGGTGGTGCTCGGATTCGACGCCATACGCAATACCGCCATCACCGTATTGCTGTTCGAGCATCTCCAGGACAAGGGCAACGCCCGCGAACTCAAGGAAAGCTTCCTGCGCGCCAACCTGGCCGGCTTGCTCGGCCGTGAAACGGCGCTGAAGATCAACGCGCGTGCCGGCGAAGAGAGCTTCATCTGTTCGATGTTCCATGGGCTCGGAGAACTGCTGGCCCAGTATTACTTTCCCGAGGAGTCGCTCGAAGTCCGCAAGCTGATGCAGCAGAAGAACCTCACCAGCGACGCCGCGGCCGCCAGGATCTTGGGCCTCTCCTTCGAGGAACTGGGCGTGGCGATTGCCAAGACCTGGGGCTTCCCGCCGGGGATGGTGAACAGCATGCGGCGACTTCCGGCGAAGGTACGCAAGCCGTCAACCCATGACGAAATGCTGCAAGTGGTTGCCGGCTTTTCACACGAACTGTGCGAGGTCGTGTCCGGCGCCGGACCCGACGACTATCGCCAGGCGGCGAAGAATGTGGCGGATCGCTTCAAAGGCAGCCTGGAACTCTCCGAGAAACAGGTGAAAGGATTGCTGGAAACCTCGCT
>JBAYJH010000277.1:0-6381 GCA_041665185.1 Sterolibacterium sp. | reverse complement strand
GAGGGCGTCCAATACGCCACTCACCAGACTGTCGGGAATTCCCGCTACCTTGGCGGGATCGCCGAGCAGCGCCTGCCCCGCCCGCACCGCGATATCGGTGGTGGTCAGCACATCGCCGCCGAACACCAGGCCTTTGTCCTTGAGTTGATAGCCCACCGAATCCGGACCCAGGGTGATTCCCTTCGGCGTCTCGCGCACGATGGTTCCGCCGCCCAGGGCGATGGAGAGTACGTCGGGCATCCGGAAGTTGGTCCTGACCCCGCCGATATAGTTGGCCGTCGCCGTCTCGCGGGGAAAGCCGCGCAGCAGGAAGCCGATGTCGGTGGTGGTGCCACCGATGTCGGCGACCACCGCTTCCTGCAATCCCGTCAGGAAGGCGGCGCCGCGTATGCTGTTGGTGGGGCCGGCGGAGCAGGTGAAAATCGGGAAGCGCTGGGCATGTTCGGTGGTGATCAGTGTCCCGTCGTTCTGGCTGATGTAGATCGGTGCCTTGATCCGGACATTCTCGAATGCCGCCACCAGCGAGGTCACCACCTGGCGCGACAACTGCGCCAGCGCGCCGTTGATGATCGCCGCATTTTCGCGGTCGACCAGACCCAGTCCGCCGACCTGATAGGACAACGTGATATCGGCGTCCGGCAAGTGTTTGCGGACGATGGCCGCCGCCCGTTCCTCGATGTCCGGCCGCACCGGCGCGAAATTCGATGTGATCACCACCGAACTCAAGCTTTTTTGCCGGATATCCCGGGCGACCTTGTCCAGTTCAGCGATGTCAAGGGGCGCATATTCGACGCCATGGAAGAAGGATCCGCCGCGCACCATGTAGATGTTCGAGCCGATGATGGCGCGCAGGTCATCCGGCCAGGCGACCATGGGCGGGACGCCGTCCGACTTGGGGAGGCTGATGCGGATCACCGCGACTTCGGAGAGGAACTTGCGCTGTAGGAAGGCATTGACGAATTGCGTGGTGCCTATCATCACGCTGCCGATTTCCGCCGGCTGTATGCGCGAAATTTCCAGCAGCCCTGTCACCGCGCTGACGACGCCGCTGCTGATATCGGCTGTGGTGAAACTCTTCTTCGACGCGAGAACGTCGTTTCCCGACATCAGGACGCCGTCGGTATTGGTGCCGCCGACGTCGATGCCCAGCCGGATTCTTGTCGTGCTCATAGGTTTGTCAATGGAAGATGCGAATGTCTATTGGGAATTGGCTTACCGCCGGGCGAAGCCTTTTGACATCGGAGTCGGTCCGGCGTTGCGATGATGCATTGTGGATTTTGCGCATGCGCCTGGCAATCCAGGCGGCGGGGGGGATAGGAGCGGAAATCGGGGGGTGAGGCGCCGAGTTGCTTCAGACCGGCAAGGCGGATATCTCGACTTCGGCCTCGATCTCGACGGGAATGTTGAATGGCAGTTCCGCCATGCCGACGGCGCTCCTGGCGTGGGCGCCGATGTGCGGGCCATAGAGTTCGAGGATGAGTTCGGAAAATCCGTTGATCACCATCGGTTGCTGGTCGAAACCCGATGCGGAATTGACCATGCCGAAGACCCGCGTCCAGGCGATCACCGCATCGAGGTCGCCGAGGGTTCGCTTAAGGCTGGCGAGGATGGCGAGTCCGGTCAGCCGGGCCGCCGTGTAGCCTTGCGCTACCGTCAGTTCCCGCCCGAGCTTGCCCAATGGCTCCGCGACGCTGCCGTCGCCATTCAATGCGCAGTGGCCGGAAATATAGGCGCGCGTGGCGACCACGCGGACAAACTGAAACGGCGCGACGAAACCGGGCGGCATCTGGATGGGCTCCGGCAATACCAGGCCGAGCGTCGCCAACCTATCTTCAACTTGCGACATGCAATTCCTCTTCTTCGACGGCGTTGGTGAGCGCGCTCTCAATCATCGTTGGCGCGGATCTTGAGCATCAGAGGCGGGACCAGGGCCAGGCTCAGGGCAAAGCAACCCATGGCCATGACGGCAATCGCCACATAGCCGAACATTCCCGCCAGCACGCCCGCCAGTGCCGGTCCGACCGCCATGCCGACGGTCTGGCTGGCCACGCTCATGGCGACGATGCGGCCGGCGGGATCGAGCAGCGCCATGGTGCCGCCCAGGTAGGCCAGAAACAACGGCCAGATGAAACCGAAGATCAGCACGCCGATGGTGAACACGCTGATGCTGGAAGCCCAGCCGACCATGACGACACCCAGGATGGCGAAGCCGATAGATGCCGCCAGCAGGGGAGTGCGGCCAAAGCGGAGATGCAGCATGGATGCGGTCAGGGCGCCGCCGAAAGCGGCCACCTGAGAGAGGCTCAGAACGCCGCCGATGTCCGCGTGTTCGAGGCCGGCGCTCACGCCCAGACGCTCGACGAAAGCCCAGATGCCGCCGAAGCCGATCCAGAATATCAGCGACAGCCCCAGGCTCAATACGCCCGATGCCCAGGGAAAGGGCGGTAGCGTATGTTTGCTGCCGTCCTCGCGCAGCCCGATATATGTCGCCGGTATGCGATGCGCCGTGACGAAGACGATGCATAGCAGCAGAGTGATCAAGAGATAGCCGCCGACGATATGGAAGCGGATCATCGTCCATACGGCCAAAGGCATCAGCAGCGCCGCGCTGGCATACGAGAACATGTAATACAGCCCGAAGGTCCGGTCGGCGTCGCGCGTCGTGCCGATCACCGCCAGCACGACAGCCGCGATCAGGCCGCAACCGATGCCCGCCATCAGGCGGCACAGCAGGATGGGGACGTAAGCGTCGGAGAGGATCGGGCCCAGCGATCCGAGGATTCCCAGGGTGGCGCCGATGAGGATGACCCGGCGGCGGTTCCAGGCGCCGCCGAAGGCCGCGACGATGAAGGAGGAAAGGCCGATGCCGGCCATTTCGATGCCGGCGACGAAGCCGGACTGGGCCGGAGTGAAATGATAGTCGTCGATCAGGGCGCCGACGATCAAGGGCTTGAACAGCAGCAGGCCCGCCGACGCAATGCCGGTCATAAAGATGGCGATCAGGGTAATCGCGTAGGAAAGATCGAAAGGCTTTTTCATGGTCCGTGAGCTAGTCAAGATAATCTCCTCCCGCCATCATGGCAGATCGTTGCGCACCATCGCGCCGTTTTTCATGACGACGGGAATGTTCTTCAGCGGCTCCCGGAACAGGCCCAGGTTGGCGAAGGGATCGCCTTCCAGCACCAGGATGTCGGCCAGGGCCCCCGCCTTGATGCAGCCCAGTTGCCCGGACATTTGCAGGATCTCGGCGTTGATCGAGGTCGCCGAGCGCAGCACGTCGAGCGGCTTGCTGACCTGGCCGCGCAGTTCGAATTCCCCGCCCTGGAACGGGTGAAAGGCGTGGTCCAGCAGATCGGTGCCGAAGCCCAGCTTGACCCCGGCGCGAGCACATACCTCGATCGCGTGCAACGACTGGTTGTCGATGCTGTTGATCTTGTCGACGATGGCGGCCGGCAGATTCAGTTGGTCCACATGCCGTCGCAGCACGTCGCTCACCGAAAGCGTGGGAACCACGTAGGTGCCATTCCTGGCAAGTACCTGCGCGGTTTCGTCCTTGCAGATCAGGGTGCCGTGCTCGATCGTCCGCACGCCGTATTCGGAGCAGCGCCGGGATGAGTCGTCGGTGTGGCTGTGCGCCATGACATAGGTGCGCCGGGTGGAGGCTTCATAAACGGCAGCGCGGATTTCATCCTCGGTGAACTGCGGCATCCACATCGGATCGGTCGGCGACAAGGCGCCACCGGAGACGAAGATCTTGATCTGGTGCGCACCCTTGCGCAGTTCCTCGCGCACCGCGGCGCGCATCGCTTCGGCGCCGTCGGCGACCAGCGTCATCGATCCGCGGTAGCCGGCGCAGCCGCACATTTCACGTTCGGTGGCGGGGCGAATATCGCCATGGCCGCCGGTTTGCGATATCGCCTTGCCGGGGAAAAAGAAGCGCGGGCCCTTGATCAGGCCTTGTTCCAGCGCCATCCACAGGCCCATGTCGCCGCCCGCCGCATCGCGCACCGTGGTGAAGCCGCGCGCCAAGGTTCCTTCCAGCACCTTGATCGCATGGGCCGTGAGCAACGGCAGCGGCATGTGTTCGATCGCCGCCACGTTCATGCTGGGCGAATAAGCGTGGAAGTGGCAGTCGATCAGGCCGGGCATCAAATACCGGCCCTGGCAATCGATCACCGTCGCGTCGGCCAGGCTGCCGCAGTTCTCTGCCACCTCGCGGATACGGCCGTCCTCGACCACGACGTCGCCGCCATCCAGAATTTCTTCACTGTGGCCGTCGAATATCCTGGCGTTGCGGAACAGCGTAATCATGCGGCACGCAGCTTCTGTGTCTGCGCCTGGTCGACCACCCATTCACCCTGTTTCTCGACCACCGCGACACCGCAAACCGCCCTGGCCGTCGCCGCATCGGTGAAGCCGTTGCGGATATCGGCCAGCACCCGTTGCGGGTCGCGTTCCAGCGGCGATCCCCAGCCGCCGCCGCCGCCGGTGGTGGAGCGAAACACGGTGCCTTTCGGGAAGGGGCCGATGCTGGCAATGCGCTTGGTATACACCTTCTCGTCGGGCGTGCCGGGGTTGAAGACGAAGTAGCCCGGCCGGCCGTTGCCGCCGCCGTTGACGCCCTTGGCGGTAACGTCAACGGTGTTTTCGATGACCAGCGCCGAGTAGCAGCCGTCTTCCAGGAAGCGGTAATCCTTGCGCACGCCCTTGCCGCCGTTGAATTTGCCCGCGCCGCCCATTTCCGGCGCGAACTCGACCCGGTCGACCCGCACCGGATGGCGTGTCTCGGTCACTTCGACCGGATTGTTGGGCAGATCGCCGTTGCCGATCAACTGGTTGGTCGGGCCGTCGCCGTCATGCGTCGCGCCGTTGCCGCCATGCACCGGGTCGCTCATGATGAAAGGCTTGCCGAATTCCGGTTGGGTCCGGGTGATGAAGCCCCCGGTCAATTGATAGCCGCCGGCCGGACAATGTTCCGGGACGATGTTGGCAAAGCAGCGGAACATCAGTTCCATCAGGCATTCGACCAGATAGCCGTATGAGTCGGTCGGCGCGGGGCGCGCCGGATTGATGATGGATGCGGGCGGCAGTTCGAACTCCAGGCACTGGGTGTGGCCGGCATTGCAGGGATCGTAGGGCATCAGCAATCCCTTGATCGACGAGGCCAGGATGCCGCGCGTGCAGGGGGCCGGCAGGTTGATCGGGCCTTGCGCGGTGGGGCTGGAGCCGTTGAGCGAAAACTTGATCCGGTCCCTTTGCACGTTGACGTTCAGACACACCAGGAAGTCGCCGTCGGGATTGACGCCGTCGCTGTCCAGGCGGATCGACGCGGCGTATTCCCCCGGCGGGAGTTTCGCCACTTCCTTGCGCATGGCCTTGTCGGTTTCCTGGATCACATTATCCATGGCCGCGCCGACCACCTCCGGCCCATACTTGCCGCATAGCGCCTGGATCCGCGCCACGCCTTGGCGGCAGGCGGCGATTTGCGCCTCCAGGTCGCCCTTGACGATGATCGGCACGCGCACGTTGTCGTTGATGAAATCCCACAGCGCCTCGTTCTTCTTGCCGGCGGCGACAATCTTCTGGTGCCGGAAGCACATGCCTTCCTGGTACATGTCGGTGGTGTCCGAACACCAGCCGCCGGGGCTTTTGCCGCCGATATCGGCCCAATGCGCGGCGATGCCGCAAAAAGCGATCAATTCGCCGTTGTAGTACGCTGGCATATAGATGTTGGTATCGGAAATATGCGTCCCGGTTTCGAACGGGTCGTTGACGATCATCACGTCGCCCTCTTCGAACTGCCCTTGCCAGCGCCGGATGCCGGCCTTTACGGCGTCCGGAAAGGCCTGGCTGAAGACGATCACGCCCGGCGTTTCCGCCCACATATCGCCTTCGGCCGACATGATGGTGATGGAGAAGTCCTGCACTTCGTACAGCAGCGGGTTGTAGGCCGTTAGGATCAGGGTCTTGGCCATCTCCTCGGTGGCGGCGACCAGGCGGTTGCGGATGATTTCGGTCAATACGACGTCGATATTTGGCATTTCTCTTCTCCTATCTGCCGGACGGTTCCAGGATCAGATTGCCGTAATCGTCGCACAGGCAACTCCAGCCCGGCGGCACCACGGTCGTCATCGTCCATTCGTCGATGATCGCCGGACCCAGCAGCTTCTGGCCCGGTGCCAAGTTTTCCCGCTCGTAAATCCGGGTGTCGACCGCGCCGCCGACGTTATGGAAATATACCAGGCGGGCTCGTGGCGCCGGGCCCTTGGCCGGCGCCGAAATCTTCGCCACATCCGGCGCCCGGACGCGGCCGATGGCGCGGCAACGTATCGACACCTGTTCCAGATTGGCGGTCGGGTCGCCATGGCCGTAAAGCCGCAG
>JBAYJH010000276.1:0-6423 GCA_041665185.1 Sterolibacterium sp. | reverse complement strand
GCATTGGGGAATTGCCCAATTGCCCGAGGACTCTTGGCCGTGAAATTCATGGCAATCCACTTGAAAGGATCACTTGTCCGCATAGACGACCGCTCGGCTGATCATGAGCTTCCGGCCTTGGCTGCGTGGATCGGCATCATCGGTCATGACCAGGCGCAAGGTGTGCGAGCCCGGTTTCAGCCCATGCATTCGCCACAGGTCGTTTTCGTGCAGTTTCGGTCCCGTGTAGGCATCGGCGACGAGTTCGCTCTTGGCGCCGTCAAGGTAGACGTCCGCGCGGCCGCCCTCCACTGATAAGTCGCCGGCGAGCGCGATACCCGTGCCTTCAAACGTGAGCGTCACCTCGCTGCCGACGCCGTCGGCCACCCAGACGCGTATTTTTTCGGACCAGCGCTTGCCGTCTTTCTCGATCCACTTGCCGTGCCACTGCCACGCCGCATCATCGCACAACAAAACCTTCGCCGGCACGCCGTAATTGGACTGCTCCAATGGGGGCGCTTTCGGCGACTGCAGCGGAACCGTGATCCGGGTTTCACTCACTTCACCGCCCGCCCTCCGGATGACGGCCAGTGCGCGCGCCTCGGTGGATTTCACGATGTCGTTGAAGGAGTATTCAGTGTAGCTGAATTTCGTGTCGGCAACCTTGGCCAATTCCACCTTATATTTTTCGGGGAGCCGGGCATACCCCAGGATGGCGCCGAGCACCCCGACGGCACTGGACGGGTTGCAATCCGCATCCTGCCCGCACCGGGTCGCGATTTCCATCGTTTGCTGCCAGTCTCCCTTGCCGTAGAGCAGTCCGAAAGCGATGTAGCCGCCATTGAGTTTGGCATCAATGTTGAATTCGCGGATGGCCCCGTCGGGACAAACGTCGCCCTTGTCCCACTTGTCCTCCATTTTCCGCCAGACTTGTCGCCAGTCGTCGGGCTCCGCGGCCGACCAGGCGAGCAGATCGCGCAGGAGGGCCGCATAGGAGCTGCCGGCGGGAATGCAGGCCAGACCGGCCTCGACGACCTTGCGCGGGTCGCTCTCAAAAAATGCCGTCGCATACATGCCGCCGACAAACATGCCGCCATAGAGTCCGTCGCCATAATTCATCACGCGACCAACCCGATCGGCGTAGTGGTTGACCATCTGCGGCAGTCCGAGACACATGATGCCGATGAAATCGGACTCGATCTGGAAATAGATGTCGTCGGCATGAATGGTATACCGCGGATCGCCGGAAAGCGGGGCCGGGATGCCGCGGTTGAGATTGCGGCGCGCACCCGCGTTGGCATGCCAGAGCGCGTATTGGGCGTTCTTGAATGCCTCGCCGTAGTCGGCCGACGTGGCGTCGAGACCGACCGTATCCATCACGCGGGCAAACGTCATTTCGACATAGAGGTCGTCCTGGACCAAAGCGTTGCTTATCGGCCTGGAAACTATTTCCCCTTCATAGATCGCCCCCATGGAAGTAAAGATCCCCGGAGCAAGCTCCGGGGCATTTGACAAGACCTCTGCAAACACGATCAAGCCTCATGCAATCCACACTCAATCCCGTTCCGCCAACCAAGCCGAAGCAAGCTTCGGGGTATCGGACCCACTGCGAATGAATTCGATCGGCGCACCGTAGGCGACACCGATCATCTGCCCGGCCCAGGCGCCGCGAATTTTGTCCCGCAATTCTTCTCGCGAGAGAGTGCGGCCCGGGATGGCGTGCGCCAGCGGAGGAAGCAGAAGCAGGATGAGCAGCAGACATGGGGTCGGATTGGATTTCATGATGGGGAACACTCGTAGGGAAAATGACGCAGGGAGAGGCTGGGGCTGGAACCGGCGATGCTGTAACCGCGTTGGTCATCGGCGCCTCGCCCACCACGGCCAGAACCCAGCTCCGGTTTTGTTCCTGAAAGGATATTCGTTTCCCGGGGTGCGGGGTTTGGCAGCATTCCCACGATCCCTCCTGCAACCTCCGACGGAGGCCGGCAAGAACGACCGCACATATCGCCAGTCGCGCGGCGAACGGATTGCCACGAAGTGTAATCCTGCCCTGGACTGAGTATCCACTCGATATCCAAAGGTCGCAAGTGGCGGTGAAGGGTGTTGCGCGCCGCGGTCATAGTTCATCAAGATCGAAGACGCGCAGCACTCCCGGGAGGGTGATCGTCCTCAGGTCCTTATGGTCGTAGATCCGCGTTCGCACGAAGTCGGAATATTTGAAACCACCGATCCACGTGCAGCCCGAAACCCGCGGTTCCAGCGCCGCAGCCAGCCGCGCATGGACCCCCATCCTGCCCTCGGCATAATACCGCACGTTGTTGCGATTGAGTTCCGGCCACTCGGCCAGCACGTCCACCGCCCGCAGCGCCTCGAAGGTCCGCAACGCCACCATGCTATCTCCCAGCCAATCCAAATCGTCCGTCAGCTTGTGCCACGTGCCCTTAAACTCATTCATCGGCGCTTCGTTGATGGGATCCGGTCTGAGCGGCCCCATGCCGGAGAGATCGACCACAAACACCGCCCGCCCCGCGGCGCATTCTGTTTCGATCCAGCGGGTATGCTGCGAAAGGGCGGCCGTGCCGTCCCCCCAAATCGCAATCGTCACCGCCAGGTTGGCGGGGTGTCCGTCCTTTGCCCGAATCAGCATGCCGAGGTTCGCCAGGTTTGGCTGTGACCACCAGAAGGCGGCATCGACCGTGTAATCTCCCGCGGTCATCCCGCGCTTCATCACACGCGGATTGAGTGGATTCATTTCGCGACCCCGGAATACCTCTTTACGCAGCCACTCGCGGATACGGGCGGACCGGGCGGGTGGCGCGATGGCGGCCCGCCCGGCCTCGGCGCCGCGAAGCCGGGTGAGATTGGCCTCAAACACGAATTCCGCGTCCGGGTAGTCTGTCCGCACCTGCCCAGACGTCGTGCAGTGAAGTTGCTCCATCGGAAATGCCTTGGGTTCCGACCCGACGAGATCGGCGGTGCGACCGAGCAGGTGCTTTGCGAAGAATCGGGCGGCGGCTTTCGCCAGCGCCGGCGTGTAGGAATGCGTTGAGTCGTCCTCGACCAATTCCAGCGCTGGACCGCAGCCTAAAAGCTCCCAGGCGCGGCGTGCACGCTGCACTGTGCGCCGCGTGCCCTCGATCGGAAAGAAATCCGACGTCACCGCGAGCACGCACACCGGCTTCGGCGCCATCGCGAGCAGGATGTCCTCGTGATCGAAGCCCGCACCCGTGAAGCCCGGCCAGATCTGTTCCGCGTCCTGCGCCTGTCCGGTGCGCTGATAAGTATCACGCGACATGATAAAGGTCGCCGGCGCCGCTGCGGCCACACGGGGATCCACCAGCATCACGAGACTCGTCTGCGTGCCACCGCCCGAGTTGCCCGTGACGCCGATTTTCCCCGGATCGACTTCCTGTCGCGTCAGCAGGTAATCGATCCCGCGCATCGCATCGTGCAGCATGTAGCGCGCAAGCGTGTCGCCCACCAGGCGGCACTGCGCGCCCGCGTAATTGTGATCGGCCGTGCCGACGCCGACCGGATTTTCCCCTGTGGCAGGCTCAAAGTAACTCAAGCGCTCCCCCTGCCCCACGGGATCCTGTGCCAGCACGATCAATCCCGCCTGCACCAGCGCCTGGCACACCTCCTGATAATCGGGACGCAGCCGCGCAGTGTCGGCGTGGCCGCTCAGGAACAGCACCGCTCCGATCCGGTCCGTGGTCTGCCTCACCGGCAGATAAAGATTCGCCGTCACATAGTGGTGAGGCCGCGCCTCAAAGATGACCTTCTCGATGCGAAACCCGTCGCCCACCACAACGCCCGTCACCCGGGGATTGAGCGGTGTGTCAGAAGGCGGCAGGCCGCCAAACCCGTCCAGCACAACCCGGCGGATTTCCTGCTGCCGGCGGCTGAGCGCGCCCGCTGTCGCCAGCGCATCGCGCCTGGCGTCACCCAGGGTGAACAACCGCCGCGAGCGCTCGTAAATGTAATCTTTGAGCTGGCTGCCCGGATACACGTAACCAAAGACGGAGTGATCGAGCTTGCCAAACGGCGAGGGCGAGGCGTGCGGAACTGCGCCGGGATTTTGCGCACAAAGACCGGCCCCGAGCACCGTAGCGGCAACGAGGGATACGATGACTCGGTTGCCGTTCATTGCGAAGGCCAAGGCGAAAAGCTGCTCCAAGCACCGGTGCTGGAATGAATGTTACAGCACCGGTGAAATTACGCGTAAGCCGGGGGGAGTATGTCCCCCGGTTCACGTCAGAGGTGGAACGTCGCCGTCAAAATGAATCGGCGCGGCTCGACGATGCGATAAGCGATGGGTATCCCGTTGGCCTCGACCGCGATGGGCTGCAGGTGGCCATCCTCGGTCAAATTCCGTATGTTGAATTGCAAAGTGAGGCCAACCTTGTCGTGAAATATCTTTGTGCGGTAGGTCGCAAACGCATCCACGTAGGTGTGGGACTTGTCCCAGATGGGGCGGGTGGGATCAAGATCCTCGATGAGGGTCGGGACCGTCTGAACGCCCCAATAGCCGATCGAGCCCTTGTCTTCCCAACGCAATGACCCGCCGACGCTCATGCGCTTGAGAATCGCATGATCGCTGAGACCGGCGAGCTGGTATTTTGTGGATAGATTCGCCCGGTATTTGCGGACCTGCGTGCGGCTTTTGCCTTGCAGCGCCTGAGCGATCTTCAGCGGGGCAGCAACAAGGCTGATGTAATTATCAACGGGCTTGCCGTTTGGATAGGTATTCGTCCACCATGGTGTGTTCGTTCGCGGATCGATGATGCTGGTCCAGACGGGGAGCCGCTCCTCGATCCATTCGCTGACTTCCGCAGCGATGCCGGCGTTAATCGTTTCTTGCTCGGTGACGTTGAGCTTGACCGTCCACCATGGGTTCGGGTTGTAGAAGACCTCGACTTCGGTGCCGCGGGAGACGAGGTCGTCGACCGCAGTGCCGTTGGGCGGGGGTTCCGTGATAAAGGTGAGGGGCAGCTGCATGAGATCGGCGAGTTGCTGGTTCAATTGGTCGACCGATATGCCGGGATTCGCCGCGGTCATCCACGCGGTGGCCTGACGTTGGAGGTTCCACCCCGCACCGGTTGCCCGGATGAAATCAAGCCGGCGAACACGCTGCGCAATGCTGCCACTAGGGCCGTTACGCGCGTTGATCTGGAGGTTTTTGTAGCGGTTGATCCGGACGATGAGCTTGGAATCGAACAAGTTGAAAGCCACGCCGTAGTCGTCGCCTTGGCCCGTGGGATCGGGCAGGATCTCGCGATGGAGATTGTAACCAATATCACTTGGCCTGAAGCTGTCCGAGCGATTGACAAAGAAGCTCAGCCACGGGAACGGTTTGGCGACGGCGCCAGCGGTGGTCGTATGGCCCTTGCCAACCTTCCAATCACCCGCTTCCCATCTATTAAAGAGATCCAGATCAAGGGTGAGAGGGTCCGAATATACTACCGGACTGAGGCCCCTGCGGCTATACCGCTGATC
The DNA here is from genome assembly GCA_041665185.1 of Sterolibacterium sp. GTDB lineage: Bacteria > Pseudomonadota > Gammaproteobacteria > Burkholderiales > Rhodocyclaceae > JACRAR01. The sequence goes on along the minus strand of JBAYJH010000276.1, from coordinate 948 downwards.
CGCGCGCAGGCCAAATGTGGTTACTAACCGGTCCTTGAGGAAAAAGCTTTGGATGACGCCGCCCTGACTCTTGAGAATCGTCCACTCGTTGGATAGACCCCCTACGCCTTCATTGGACACAGCCGGTTTAATTACGACCGATTCCCGGTTGAATTGCCTGGTGACGGCGTTGCCCCAGTTCAGGATATACGAGCCGGGGGTCGAAGGCGTCGGCGCGTAGTCGATGTCATTGCCCTGGTTGTCGCCCAAGTAATAGCGGGTCTGGGTGATTGCAGACCCCCCGCTTTGAGCGCCACGGAGCATGGTGGGGGGAATCCACGCGTGATTATCGACGATCGCGTCAAAGTTCGCTGACCGACGCTTCTGCAAATCCTTATACTCCACATACCCCGACAGCTGGTGCCGGCCCAGCCAGCGCAGAATGTTGGATTCCTTGGTGAGATCCAGGCTGTAGGCGAGCTGCGCCCGATAGGTTTCGCGATCAATCGAGTCCTCGAACTCCCTCATCTGGAGGAGCGGGATGTAAGGCCGGAGGAAAAAAGGATTGGCGCTACCGTCGAGCAGCCGCTCGTTCACATCGATATAGACCGCCGGCGAAAAGCCTATGCCCGGGGAACCGGCGCCCATGATGTTGCGCGAAAAGCGATCCGTATGCTCGATGAACGCACCGAGCTGCACCGCGAGCTGCTGACGTCTGGTGTTGAAGAGCACCTGGTCGAGCAACACGGTCATCATTTCCGATTGGTCGGCAAAACGGTTCTGGGCGGCGATGTTGATGCTGGACCAATCGTAAATCGACGAGTCGTGAATCGTCGGATAGTCCTGCAGCAGGGGTTGCGCGTTGCGGATCCCGGTGGGATCCGCCTTCGGATACACCAGCCGGATGTTCTGGGTCTGCGAAAAGGGCGTATTGGTGAGCGGGTTCGTGGTGTCGGTGCCGGCTGTCGT